>DATKAX010000326.1:0-28622 GCA_035514595.1 Burkholderiales bacterium | reverse complement strand
GACCACAGCAGGATCGCCTGCGTGCGCCCCCAGCGGTCGGCCATGGTGCCGCCGACCATCGAGCCGGCGATGTTGGCGACGTAGGTCAGGGCCGCAAACAGAAGCGCGTGTTCGGGCGATCCCCCCTGGTAGAGCAACGCGGCCGTAAGGAACGCGGGCAGCCATGCCCAGATTCCCAGCAGCTCCCAGTTGTGAAAGGTATAGCTCCAGATCGAGAGCATGCCGCGGCGGTTGCCCAGGACGGCGGGAATCGCGGCGAGCGCGGACTCTCCCGAGGGCCGCGGATGGACGAAGTTGGCCGTGCCGCGCAGCGCCGCGAGGGCCACCAGCCAGGCGACCAGAGGCAGGAGTGCCACGACGCCGAGCGCCCCGCGCCAGTCGGTGAAGCGCAGCGCCAGGCCGGCGACGCCCAGGCACAGCGCGTAGCCGGCGCTCGAGGCAGCGATGAGCATCCCCATGGCCCGGCCTCGGCGCGGGCGCGCGACGTGATCGTTGATAAGGGCGAGCGCTGGCGTGTAGCTGCCGCCCTGGCACAGGCCCGTAAGCGCGTGCAGCCAGAAAGCCGACCAGAAGCCGTCTGCGAACAGCACGAACGTCCACGGGCTCGCAAACGCGGCGACGCCGGTCGCGAGGTAGGTGCGCTTGGCGCCGAAGTGATCCGCGAGGAAGCCGACGATGAACAGCGAAGCCAGATAGCCGAGATGGAAGGCCGATTGCACCAGACCGGCTTCCTTCCCTGACAGGCTCCATTGCGCCTGCGTCAGCGGCAGCACCGCCGAGTACGCGACGAACCAAGTGGCGGCAAGGACGCGGCTCGCGCATAGCGCGCCGAGCCAGGCACCCGAGCCGGGTTGGAATGCGTTCAGAGCGTCGGTTTCGTTCTTCTGGCTGCTTTGACGCTATTTTCAGACGGCGGCGGCCAGCCTTACCGGAATGCGACGCGGCCCGAACGGGCGACCGAATTTCTGGAAGCGGCCGCTGACTCGCGCGCCGCAGGAGCTGCAGGCCCCGTGCTCGTCGAGATGGTAGCCGCGGATCTGGTACCAGTCGCGAACGATCAGCGCATTGCGGCACGAGGGACAATAGGTGGAGCCGCCCGCCTCATCGTGCACGTTGCCGGTATAGACGTAATTGAGGCCGGCCTGGCGCCCGATCTCCCGCGCGCGCGCGAGCGTTGCCGCAGGGGTGGCGGACACGTCGGTCATCTTCCAGTCGGGATGGAAGGCGGTGAAATGCAGCGGCACGTCGGGGCCGAGGTGCTCGCGGATCCATTCGCACTCGGCGCGCAGCTCCTCGTCCGAGTCGTTCTTGCCCGGGATGAGCAGCGTGGTAATCTCGGTCCAGACGTCGGTCTCCTTCACCAGGTAGACCAGGGTATCGAGAACCGGCTGCAGCCTGCCGCCGCACACCTTGAAGTAGAAATCGTCGGTAAAGGCCTTCAGGTCGACGTTGGCGGCGTCCATCCTGGCGAAGAACTCGCGCCGCGGCGCCGCGTGGATGTAGCCGGCCGTGACTGCCACCGCCTGCACGCCCTGCGCGTGGCAGGCGTCGGCGATGTCCATGGCGTACTCGGCGAAGATCACCGGGTCGTTGTAGGTGAACGCGACCGACTTGCAGCCCAGCTTCACGGCGGCGGCGGCGATCGTCTCGGGCGAGGCCTCGTCCTGCAGCCGGTCCATCTCACGCGACTTGGAGATGTCCCAGTTCTGGCAGAACTTGCAGGCCAGGTTGCAGCCTGCGGTGCCGAACGACAGGATGCTGGTGCCGGGGTAGAAATGATTGAGCGGCTTCTTTTCCACCGGGTCGATGCAAAAGCCCGAGGAGCGGCCGTAGGTGGTGAGCACCATCGCGCCGGCTTCGCGCTTGCGCACGAAGCACAGCCCGCGCTGACCCTCGTGCAGCCTGCAGTCGCGCGGGCACAGGTCGCACTGGAGGCGCCCGTCGGCGAGCGCATGCCACCACTTGCCGGGATGGCTCATTCCGACCATTTCGTCACCCGGTAGCGCCACAGCCTGCAAGCGGCGAGCCGCATCTCGGCGGGCAACCCGGCCTTGCGCAGCAGCTCCCTCAAGAAAAGCGGCTTGTCGGGCAGGCTTTGCCAGACCTGCGGCAGGAAGGTGCCGCGCCGTCCCTCGGCTTCCACGATCAACCCGTCCTCGCCGGCGCTGATCCGCGCAAGCAGCTCGTCCTCGTCGTCGAAGCGCAGCCGCTTCGGCGTCGAAAGCAGCGACACCTCGCTGCGGCAGCGCGGCCACTCCTCGCGCGTCATGCCCGCGAAGCGCGGGTCGCGGAACGCAGCCGCAACAGCGTTCGCCGCCACGTCGGCGCCGAGCGGGCGCACCGCTTCCAGGCTGCCGATGCAGCCGCGCAGCTCCCCATCGCGGGTGAGCGTGACGAAGGTGGCGCCCGCCCGCCGCAGCCAGTCGAAGCGCCCGGTTTCGGGCAAGCACGTCCCGAGGAGCGTGCTTTCAATCGATGCGCGCGCGATGCCGAGGAGCTCTGCGCCCGCGTCCTCGTGCGAGACTTCCTCGCGCTCGTGCAGCGCGAACGCCGAGTAGCCGACGACGCGGAGCCTGTCCCCGGCGGTGTCGCCGGAATTGCAGGCGTGCAGCAGCCTGATGCCGAGACCCCTGCGCGAAGCGACGGCGAGAAAGCCGTTGAGCGGCGTGGCGCCGCAGGCCTCTTCGTGGTCGATGTCGGTGGCGAAGCCGGCGATCTTCACCAGCGTCGCCGCATCGATGCGCCTCGCCTCGCCGTACGAATGGTAATGCGAGAGATCGGTCGAAATGACGATCAGCGTCTCGCGGCCTCCCCACAGCAGCTCGAGCACCGCGGCGACTTCCGCAACGCTCGCCGTTCCCACCGCGATGGGCACCAGCGTGAAGCTGCCGAGCGCCTTCTGCAGAAAGGGAAGCTGGACTTCGAGCGAGTGCTCGAGCGCATGCGCCGGATCGCTCGCCACCACCTGCGGCAGGCCCTGCAGCGCGCGCAGCGCGTCGCGGTCGAGCGCCACGCCGCCCAGGGGCGTGGCGAATGCCTCCGCGGTCGGCAGCGCCAGGCCGCGCACCGGGACCCGATGCGCCGGCCCGAGAAGCACGACGCGCTGCACGATGCCGCGCGCAGCCGCCAGCGCATCGTAGGCATGCGCCGCCGTCGGCCCCGAATAGACGTAGCCGGCGTGCGGAACGATGAGCGCCTTGGGAAAGCCCAGCCTGGGCCCGAAGTTACCGACCGCCCCGAGCAGCTCGTCGAGCTCCTCGGAAAGCGAGCCGGGATCTCCGGGATAGAACATCCCGGCGACGGCGGCCGGACGCACGCTAACCATGCTCCTATGTATGTCCGGGCGGGTCCCCAGTCAAGAGCTCGAGCACGCCCTCCAGGGCGCGTACCACCGATTGTTTGCGAATGCTTTCGCGATCTCCCGTGTAATGCCGTGTCTCGGCTCTCAGCGGCCCGTCGCGCAGCGCCCACGCCAGGCACACCGTGCCGACGGGCTTGGCCGCCGTGCCGCCGGTCGGGCCGGCCACGCCGCTGATCGCGAGCGAGAGCTGCGCATGGCTGTTCGCGAGCGTGCCGAGCGCCATTTCCCGCACCGTCTCCTCGCTCACCGCGCCGTGCCGGGCCAGCGTGGCAGCGCCCACGCCAAGCATTTCGCGCTTGGAGGCATCGGAATAGGTGACGAAGCCGCGCTCGAACCACTCCGAGGATCCCGGGACGGCGGTCAGCGCCTGCGCCACCCAGCCGCCGGTGCACGATTCCGCGGTCGCGAGCATCGCGCGGCCCGATTTCAGGCGTTCGCCGACCTTTCGCGCAAGCGCGTCCATCAGGCGGCGAGCCTCCTGGCGAGCGCAAGGGCGACCAGCACGTAGCCCGCGGCGACAAGATCGTCGAGCATGACGCCGAAGCCATTGTGAAAGCGGCGCTCGAGCGATCGGATCGGAGGCGGCTTGAGAATGTCGAAGATCCGGAACAGCACGAAAGCGCCCGCCTGCCACGCGAGCTCGCGGGGAATGAGCGCGATCACCAGCAGGAAAGCGACCATCTCGTCCCATACCATTGCGCCGTGGTCCGCCGCCCCGAGCCGGCGGCCGGTGACGCCGCAGGCCCAGACCCCGACCACGAACAGCACCGCCGCCAGCGCAACGATCAGCGACGGCGCGTAGATTCCGCCCAGCAGCCACCCCAGAACCCAGGCGAGCGCGGTGCCGGCGGTCCCGGGCGCGAGCGGCGAAAGCCCGGCGCCGAATCCAAACGCCAGCACGTGCGCCGGATGCGAGAACGCGAACGCCGGCGTCGGCCGCGCCGCGATCATTCCGGCTGCGTCCCGAAATGCTCGAAGCCGCCCCGGTAAGGAAGGGGCGCACCGCGCTCGTCGAGCACCACCAGCGTCGGCTCGCCATCCCGGATGCCGCCGATGAGCGACAGCGGCAGCCCGAGCTCCGCCGAAAGCGATTCGACTTCGTTGCGCCGCTCCGCCGCAGCCGTGAACAGCAGCTCGTAATCGTCCCCTCCCGAGAGCACGCAGTCCCTCTCGAGCTCGGGATCCTCAAGGGCGGCAAGCTCGCGCGGGCGCGGCACCCGCGGGTAGTGGACGACAGCGCCGACCCGCGAGCGCTCGAGGATGTGGCGCAGGTCCCCGGCAAGGCCGTCCGAGACGTCGATGGCGGCGCGCGCCAGACCGCGCAGCCGCTCGCCCAGCTCGACGCGCGGCTCGGGCGCGTGCAGCCTTGCCGACGCTGCGGCGATCTCGGGGTGCACGAGGCCGAGCGCAGCTCCGCCGAGCTCGCCGGACACCCAGATGTCGTCTCCGGCGCGTGCCCCCGCGCGGTACAGCGCAACCCCGGCGGGCACTTCGCCAAGCGCCGTGATGCAGATGATGCGCAGGGGCGCACGCGTCGTGTCGCCACCGACGAGTTCCACGCCATAGCGCCCGGCCAGCGCGAACAGGCCTGCCGAGAATGCTTCCAGCCAGCGCTCGTCCGCCGCCGGCAGCGCGATCGCGAGCTGCGCCCAGCGCGGCGACGCGCCCATCGCGGCGAGATCGGAAAGATTCACGGCGAGCGCCTTGTGGCCGAGGGCGCGCGGCTCCGCATCGGGCAGGAAATGGCGCCCTTCGACGAGCATGTCGGTGGTCACGGCGAGCGCCAGTCCGGCGTCGGGCCGCAGCAGCGCGCAGTCGTCGCCGACGCCGAGGAGGCTGCCCCGCGCGCGCGGCGCGCGATCGAAATAGCGCCGGATGATCTCGAACTCGTTCAGGCGATCTTCCGCGCCCGCGCGACCTCTTCCGGCCGCTGCGCGGCGGCGATTCTCTCCAGCACGCCGTTGACGAAGCGATAGCCCTCGGAGGCGCCGAAGCTCTTGCCGAGCTCGACCGCCTCGTTGAGCACCACCTTGAACGGTGTCTCGGGGTTCGCGGCGAGCTCGTACGTGCCGATGTAAAGGATCGCGCGCTCGACCGGGGAAAGCCTGGCGAACTCCCGATCGATGTGCGCCCGGATCAGCGCCTCGAGCTCGGGCTCGCGGTCGCGCACGCCGCGCACGATCGCCTCGGCGAAGGACCAGTCGCTCTTGTCGAACCCCTCGAGCGCGCGGGCCTGCTCCACCGGGTCGCCCCCCGAGAGCTGCCAGGCGTACAGCGCCTGAAGGGCGATCTCGCGCGCCTGCCGCCTAGCGGTCTTCATGCAGCCTGGCTTTCAGGGTCGCCATCTCGACGGCGACGCGCACCGCCTCGGCCCCCTTGTCCAGACGCGAGCGGGCCTGGGCCTCGTCGTCCGTGGTCAGGATGCCGTTCGCGACCGGCAGGCCGAAGTCGAGGGAGACGTCCATGACGCCGCGCGCCGATTCGCCGGCGACCACCTCGAAATGGTAGGTGTCGCCGCGGATCACGGCGCCGAGCGCCACCAGGGCGTCGAAGCGGCCCGACTGCGCCATCCATTGCAGCGCGAGCGGGATCTCGAGCGCGCCCGGAACCATGATCACGGAGGCCTCGGCGCCGAGCTTGTGCGCCGCCGCGCGCGCACGCTCGAGGAGCTCGGAGGCGATGGCTTCGTTGAACCGGCTGGCGACGATGCCCAGGCGCATCGGAAAAGCTCAGCGCCGCGGAGGATCGGCGTAGCCGGTCACTTCGAGCCCGAACCCGGTCATGCTCGGCATCTTGCGCGGCGCCGCCATCAGCCGCATGCGGCCGACCCCGAGGTCGCGCAGGATCTGCGCGCCGATGCCGTAGAGTCGCAGGTCCATGCCGCGACCGGCGCGCGGCGCGCGGCTCTCGTCGAGCCGCGTCTCGAGCGCCTCGGTGCTCTGGGTGCAGTTGAGCAGGACCATCACCCCGGCGCCGGCCTGGCGGATCGCCTCGAGCGCCTCCCCCACGCCCCAGGAATGCGTGCCGGGGCCGGCTTCGAGCAGATCGATGAGCGACAGCGGCTCGTGAACGCGCACCAGGGTCTCTTTCCCGGCATCGATCCTGCCGAGAATCAGCGCGAGATGGATCGAGCCCAGCGCCAAGTCACGGTAGGAGGCGAGGCGAAAGCCGCCCCACGCGGTGCGGATTTCCCGCTCGGAGACGCGCTGCACCAGCGATTCGTTGCGGCTGCGGTACTCGATCAGGTCGGCGATGGTGCCGATCTTGAGCTGGTGCTGGGCGGCGAAGTCGACGAGATCCGGCAGCCGCGCCATGGTGCCGTCCTCGCGCATGATCTCGCACAGCACTGCGGCGGGTGCCAGGCCCGCCAGCCGCGCAAGGTCGCAGCAGGCCTCGGTATGCCCCGCGCGCACCAGGACGCCGCCGGGCTGGGCGATCAACGGAAACACGTGGCCCGGCTGCACGATATCGTCGCGCCCGGCGTCCGGGGCCGCCGCCACTTTGATGGTCAAGGCCCGGTCGTGCGCCGAGATGCCGGTCGAAATTCCCTCCGCGGCCTCGATCGAGACGGTGAAGTTGGTGCCGTGGCGCGAGCGGTTCTGCTCGACCATCGGGCGCAGCCCGAGCCGCCCGGCATGCTCCTGCGTGATCGGCATGCAGATCAGGCCGCGCCCGTGCCTGGCGAGGAAGTTGATCTTCTCGGCCGTGACGAACTCCGCCGCGAACACCAAATCGCCCTCGTTCTCGCGGTCCTCGTCGTCCACCAGCACGACGATGTTGCCGGCGCGAATTTCCGCGACGATCTCCGCGATGGGGCTGATGGCAGCCGCTTGCCTGCGCATGGCCCCGATTCTATGCCTGTTTTACTGCTGCGGTTCGCTTCCCGCGGTGCCGGTCTTCTCGCGGATGCGGGCGGACTTCCCGGAGCGCGCACGCAGGTAGTAGAGCTTCGCGCGCCGCACGTCGCCCTTGCGCTTCACCTCGATCGAGGCGATCAGCGGCGAATGCGTCTGGAAGGTACGCTCCACGCCTTCGCCGGAGGAGATCTTGCGCACGATGAAGGAGGAATTGAGGCCGCGGTTGCGCTTCGCGATCACCATGCCTTCGAAGGCCTGCACGCGCTTTCTCTCGCCTTCGACCACGTTGACGTTCACGATCACCGTGTCGCCGGGGGAGAAATCCGGCACCTTCTTCGCCAGCCGCTTGATTTCTTCCTGCTCGAGTGTCTGGATCAGATTCATGTCAGCTCCTGTGTTCCTGCTGGAATTCGGCCAGCAGCCGCTTCTCGTCCTCGCTCAGCGCCCTCGCCGCGAGCAGCTCGGGCCGCCGCTGCCAGGTGCGTCCCAGCGCCTGCTTGAGCCGCCAGCGCCGGATGTTCTCGTGATGCCCGGACAGCAGCACCTCGGGTACCCGCCGCCCGGCGTACACCTCCGGACGCGTGTACTGCGGGCAGTCGAGCAGGCCGTCCGCAAACGATTCCTCCAGCGCCGAGGCCTCGTCGCCGAGCGCGCCCGGCAGCTGGCGCACGCAGGCGTCGATCAAGGCCATCGCCGCGAGCTCGCCCCCCGAGAGCACGAAGTCGCCGATCGACAGCTCCTCGTCCACGCAGCGCTCGAGAAACCGCTCGTCGACGCCTTCGTAGCGCCCGCAAAGCAACGTCAGCGCGCTCTCCTTCGCCAGCTCGAGCACCCTGCGGTGATCGAGCTTCCTGCCCTGCGGTGAGAGATAGATGGTCCTTCCGCGACCGCCATCCCTCTCGAGCGCCCCCAGCGCCCTCTCCAGCGGCTCGGCGAGCATCACCATGCCCGGCCCGCCGCCGTACGGGCGATCGTCCACCGTGCGGTAGTTGTCGGTCGTGAATTCGCGCGGATTCCAGGTCACGAGCCGCCACAGCCCCGCCTCGAGCGCCCGGCCGGTAATCCCGTGCTGCGTCAGCGCCGAGAACATCCCCGGAAACAGCGTCACGACGTCGAAGCGGATCACCAGTCCGCTCCCCATTCCACGTCGATCCTTCCCGCAGCAAGGTCCACCCGCTTCACGACCGTCGCGACCCACGGAATCAGGCGCGTCCTGTCGCCCGTCACCTCCATCACGTCCTGCGCACCGTTGGAAAACAGCCGCTTCACGACGCCGAGCGCCTCGCCGCGCTCGTTCAGCACCTCCAGCCCGACGAGATCGGCGAGGTAGTAGTGTCCCTCCCCGGGCTCGGGCAGCGATTCCCGCCGCACCGAGACCGCCGAGCCCTTGAGCGCCAGCGCCTGCTCGCGGCTTTCCACCCCGGCGAGGCGCGCCACGATCGCCCCGCCGTGCAGCTTCGCTTCGGCGACTGCATAGCGCTCCCCGCCGATCCACCATTCCTGCGCCCCAACAAGGGTGTCCTTGACCCCGCCCTCCGGCGCCACCTTCACCCAGCCGCGCACGCCGTAGGATCCGGCCACGCGGCCCATTCCTAGGAGATGCTCAGGCGGCTTTCTTCGCAAACTGCTTCACGAGCCGCGCCGCCGTGCCCGAGAGCTGCGCGCCCTTGCCGGTCCAGTGCTTCAGGCGCTCCATGTTGACGCGCAGCGCCTCGCGCCCCTGCGGCGCCTTGGGATCGTAGAATCCCAGCCGCTCCAGGAACTTGCCGGAGGCTGCGCGCCGCGAATCGGCCACCACCAAGTGGAAGAAAGGGCGCTTGTTGGCGCCGCCGCGCTGCAGTCGAATCACCACCATCTGGGAATACCCCGCGAACCGCGAAAAGGCGCGGATTATACGGGAGGAATCAGGCCCTTGGGAAGGCGCCGGTGGTGCCGGCCCGTCAGCGCATGCCGGGAAGCATGCCCTTCATGCCGCGCATCATGCGCTGCAGGTTGCCGCCCTTCATCATCTTCATCATTTTCTGCATCTGCTCGAACTGGTTGAGCAGCTGATTGACGGCCTGCACCGGGACGCCGGCGCCCGCGGCGATGCGGCGCTTGCGCGAAGCCTTGAGCAGCGCCGGATGGGCGCGCTCGGCGGGCGTCATGGCGTTGATGATGCCCTCGATGCGCCGCATCTGCTTGTCGTCCTGCAGCCTGGCGGGATCGATCTGCCCGGCGAGCTGCGCGGGAAGCTTGTCGATGAGCGAAGCCATGCCGCCCATCTTCTTCATCTGCGCGATCTGCTGCTTGAAGTCCTCGAGGTCGAAGCCCTTGCCCTTTTTCACCTTCTCGGCGACGCGCCTGGCTTCGTCGAGGTCGATCTTGGCGTGCGCCTCCTCGACCAGCGAGAGGATGTCGCCCATGCCGAGGATGCGCGCGGCCATGCGCTCGGGATGGAACGGCTCGATGCCGGAGAGCTTCTCGCCCACGCCCGCGAACTTGATCGGCTTGCCCGTGACGTGGCGTACCGAGAGCGCGGCGCCGCCGCGGGCGTCGCCGTCGAGCTTGGAGAGGATCACGCCCGTGAGCGGCAGGCGCTCGTTGAAGGCGCCCGCCACGTTGACCGCGTCCTGGCCCTGCATGGCGTCGACGATGAACAGGGTCTCGACCGGCTTGAGCGCCGCGTGCAGCTCGGCGATCTCGCGCATCATCGGCTCGTCGATCGCCAGGCGCCCGGCGGTGTCCACGATGAGAACATCCAGATAGCGCGTGCGGGCGTATTCGAGGGCGCGCTTCGCGATATCGACCGGCTTTTCGGCGCTCGAAGAGGGGACGAACTCGGCGCCGGCCTGAGCTGCGACCACCTTCAGCTGCTCGATGGCCGCAGGGCGGTAGACGTCGCAGGAGACCACGCCCACCTTTTTCCTGTCGGACAGAAGCAGCTTCGCGAGCTTGCCGCAGGTCGTGGTCTTGCCCGAGCCCTGCAGGCCCGCCATCAGGATCACGGCTGGCGGCTGCGCGGCGAGGTTCAGCCCGACATTCGCCTCGCCCATCAGACGCGCGAGCTCGCGGTGCACGACGCCGACCAGAGCCTGCCCGGGCGTCAGGCTGCCGACGACTTCCTCGCCGAGCGCCGCCCCGCGCACCGATTCGATGAAGTGCTTGACGACCGGCAGGGCGACATCGGCTTCCAGCAGCGCGACGCGCACTTCGCGCAACGCGTCCTGGATGTTGGATTCGGTAAGGCGCGCCTCGCCGCGGATCTGCTTGGCGATCTTCGCGAGGCGCGTCGTGAGGGTGTCCAGCATGGGTGATAAACTGAAAAAGTGCCCGACATTGTAATTCACGTGATCGCGTCCGCCGCGTACGTGGGCCTGGCGTGGCACTTCTGGAGCACGCGCTGGCGCCGTCCGGCGACGGCGGGCGGCGAAGCCCGCGCAACGAGCGGGCTGCATGCCTGGGAGCGCGCCGCGATCCTCGCGCCGCTCGCCCTTCACGGATGGCTGCTGTACGCGGGCATCTTCGCCGCGGGCGAGCTTCGCTTCGGCTTCGCGCAGGCGCTTTCGGTAATGATGTGGCTCGGCGTCGCGCTCTACTGGGTCGAGAGCCTGTTCTACAGCCTGGACGGAATGGAGCCGCTGGTGCTGCCGCTGGCGGCGCTCGCCGCCCCGCTGCCGGCGGTCTTTCCCGGGCTGGCCTCGAGCGCCGCCCATGCGCAGGCGACCGAGTTCAGGCTGCATCTGGCCCTCGCGATGATCGCCTATAGCCTGTTCGTGATCGCGCTGCTGCACGCCACGCTGATGGCGGTGGCGGAGCGCCAGCTGCACCGCAAGAGCGGCGTCGTGCTCTCCGGCCTGCCGCCGCTGCTCACGCTGGAGCGCCTGCTGTTTCGCGTCATCGGCGCCGCTTTCGTGTTCCTGACCCTCACGCTCGCCACCGGCATCGCGTTCTCGGAGACGCTCTTCGGCCGCGCGCTGCGCCTGGACCACAAGACGGTGTTCGCGATCCTGTCCTGGGCCGCCTTCGGCTGGCTGCTCGCCGGACGCTGGCTCTACGGCTGGCGCGGCCGCACGGCGCTGCGCTGGACGCTCACCGGGTTTGCGATGCTGCTGTTCGCCTACGTCGGCAGCCGCTTCGTGCTCGAGGTCGTTCTCGAGCGTCCCTGATGGACGAGCTCACGATCGGCTGGATGGTCGGCACGCTGGTCGTGCTGCTCGTCCTGTCGGGTTTCTTCTCGATGACCGAGACCGCCATGATGGCGATCAACCGCTACCGCCTGAAGCACATGGTGGCGCAGGGCCACGGCGGCGCGAAGCGCGTCGATGTGCTGCTCAAGCGCACCGACAAGCTGCTCGGGGCGGTCCTGATCGGCAACAACGTGGTGAACGCCGCCGCGGCAACGCTTGCCAGCCTGATCGCGGTGGAGCTCTTCGGCCAGGGGAGGTTCGCGTACGCGATGAGCACGCTCAGCATCTCCTTCGCTCTCATCGTTTTCTCCGAGATCACGCCCAAGGTGATCGGCGCAACCTACCCCGAGCGGCTGGCACCGCTGCTCGCCTACGCCATCGCGCCGATACAGTGGCTGCTGCAGCCGGGCGTGTGGTTCGTGAATCTTTTCGCGCGCCCGCTTCTGCTCCTCGCCGGGGTGCGATCCGGAGAGACCACGGAGATGCAGAAGCTCTCCCCCGAGGAGATCCGCACGCTGGTGCTGGAGTCGTCGAGCTTCATGCCGAAAAAGCACTTCTCCATCCTGATGAATCTGTTCGACGTCGGCGCCGTCACGGTGCAGGACATCATGGTGCCGCGCGCCAAGATCGAGTCGATCAAGCTTGACGACGACATGGAAACGGTCGCCCACCAGCTCGGCACCAGCTACCACCAGCGCCTGCCCGTGTTCCGCAATGCGCTCGGCGACGTGGTCGGCGTGCTGCACTTGAGGAAGGTGCTCGCGCCGTTGCGATCGGGCGTGCTGGACAAGGTGCTGCTCGAATCCCTGCTGGGAGACCCGTACTTCGTGCCCGCCACCACGCCGGTGCTGTCGCAGCTGCAGTACTTCCAGGAGAACCGGGAGCGCATCGCGCTGGTGGTCGACGAATACGGCGAGCTGATGGGTCTGGTCACGCTCGAGGACATCATCGAGGAGATCATCGGCAAGTTCACCACCTCGCTGCCATCGGCCGCGCCGCTTGCCTGGGGCGAGGACGCCGCCGCGACTGCGGACGGCGCGATGCCGGTGCGCGAGGTCAACCGCGCCCTCGGCCTCGCGCTTCCGACGCATGGCCCGAAGACGCTCAATGGGCTGATCCTCGAGCATCTGCGCGACATCCCCGAAGCCGATGTCTCGATCAAGATCGGCGGCGTGCCGATGGAGATCGTTCACGCCCAGGGCCGCAGCATCAAAACGGTACGCATCTTCCGACCCGCCGAGGCGGTCGAAAATCTCGAACCTTCATAGGCTTAGCGCAGGAACTTCACCCTTTACAAAACCGCGCGCCAAAGGCATCATCCGCCCGTCAAGGGAGAGGGCTGCAGACACGATATGGCGACCGGAGTGATAGCGGCGAAGGGGCCCAGGGAATTCACCTTTCTTTGGGAAGGCAGGGACAGGGCCGGAAAACAGGTGCGCGGGGAGATGCGCGCCGGCGGTGAGGCCGTCGTCAACGCCACGCTGCGCCGCCAGGGCATCCTGGTTCAGAAAGTCAGGAAGCAGAGGCAGCGCCGCGGCGGCAAGGTCACGGAGAAGGACATCACGCTGTTTACCCGCCAGCTCGCGACCATGATGAAGGCGGGCGTGCCGCTGCTGCAGTCGTTCGACATCGTGGGCAAGGGCGCGAGCAATCCCGCGGTGGCCAAGCTGCTGTTCGAGGTCAAGACCGACGTCGAGACCGGTTCGGCGCTCGCGAGCGCGTTCCGCAAGCATCCGCTGTACTTCGACACGCTTTTCTGCAACCTGGTCCAGGCCGGAGAGCAGGCCGGCATTCTCGAGACCTTGCTGGACCGGCTCGCAAGCTACAAGGAGAAGATCCTCGCCATCAAGTCGAAGATCAAGAGCGCGCTGTTCTACCCGATCGCCATCGTCGCCGTCGCGTTCATCATCACCGCGGTGATCATGATTTTCGTCATCCCGGCGTTCAAGGAGGTGTTCACCAATTTCGGCGCCGATCTGCCGGCGCCGACGCTTCTGGTGATGGCGATCTCCGACTGGTTCGTTGCGAACTGGTATGTCATCTTCCCCGTCATCTTCGCCGCCATCTATGGCTTCTTCGAGGCCTGGAAGCGCTCGGTTCCGGTGCAGATGTTCATGGACCGGCTGTTGCTGCGCCTGCCCGTATTCGGCGACCTGGTGAGGAAATCCACCATTGCGCGCTGGACGCGGACGCTGTCGACCATGTTCGCCGCCGGCGTGCCGCTGGTCGAGGCGCTCGACTCGGTCGGCGGCGCCTCGGGCAACTACGTCTACCAGCGCGCGACCAAGCAGATCCAGGCCGAGGTCTCGACCGGCACCTCGCTTACGGTGGCGATGCAAAACGCCAGCGTCTTTCCTTCCATGGTGATCCAGATGTGCTCGATCGGCGAGGAGACCGGTGCCCTCGACTCGATGCTCAGCAAGGTGGCCGACTTCTACGAGGCCGAAGTCGACGATTCCGTCGAGGCGCTGTCCTCCCTGATGGAGCCGATGATCATGGTGGTGCTGGGCACGCTCATCGGCGGCATGGTGATCGCGATGTACCTGCCGATCTTCAAGATGGGGCAGGCTGTCTGAGATCATGACGTCCCTCGGCTGGCTCCTCCAGCCAGCCGTCTTTCCGTGGGCGGCGCTCGTCTCCGGCTTGTGCGTCGGCTCGTTCCTCAACGTGGTGATCCACCGCCTTCCCAGAATGATGGAGCGCGACTGGCGCGCGGAGTGCGCGGCCCTCGCGGGCGAGGAGCCGCCGAAGGAGCCGCCGTACAGCCTGGTGGCGCCTCGCTCAGCGTGCCCGGCCTGCGGACACCGGATCACCGCGCTGGAGAACATTCCCGTGGTGAGCTACCTGGCACTGCACGGCAAGTGCGCGGCCTGCGGCGCCCGCATCGGGATCAAGTATCCGCTGGTGGAGCTGCTGGCCGGCGTCGGCGCCGCTTACGCGGCCTGGCGCTTCGGCCCTTCGCTTGCGGCGCTCGGCGCCGCCGTGTTCGTGTGGTTCACCATCGCGCTCGCATTCATCGACCAGGAGACGGGGCTGCTTCCGGACGACCTCACGCTGCCCCTGGTGTGGACCGGCCTGATCGTCAACCTCGCCGGCGCATTCGTCCCGCTGGGCGAGGCGGTGATCGGCGCCGTAGCCGGCTACCTCTCGCTGTGGTCGATCTACTGGGGCTTCAGGCTGCTCACCGGCAAGGAGGGCATGGGGTACGGCGACTTCAAGATGAACGCCGCGGTGGGCGCCTTTCTCGGGTGGAAGATGCTGCCGCTCGTGATCCTGCTCTCGTCGCTGGTCGGGCTGGCCTTCGGGGTGCTCCAGATGTTTGCGGCCCGCAAGCGCTGGGACGCCGGATTCCGGTTCCACTTCGGCCCGTACCTGGCGATGGCAGGCATCGTCGCGCTGTTCTGGGGCGAGCCGGTCGTTCGCTGGTATGCACAGCGGCTGTGAGCTCCGCACGAGCGTTCGTGGTGGGACTGACCGGCGGTATCGGCAGCGGCAAGAGCGCGGCCGCCGACGCGTTCGCCCGGCTGGGCGCAAGCGTAGTGGACACCGACGTGATTGCCCGCGAGCTTACGGCGGCGGGCGGCGCCGCGCTGCCGGAAATCGAGCGCGTGTTCGGCAAGCAGTTCATCCTTGCGGGCGCCATGGATCGCGAGCGCATGCGGCAGCACGTTTTTTCGGACCCGGCGGCACGAAAGGCGCTCGAAGCGCTGCTGCATCCCATGATCCGGGAGGAAGCCGAGCGCCTGACCGCGGCGGCCGCCGGGCCCTACGTCATGCAGGTCATCCCGCTGCTCGTCGAGTCGGCCGACTCTCGGCGGCGCGTGGACCGCGTGCTCGTGATCGACTGTCCGGAAGAAACGCAGGTGGCGCGGGTGCGGCAGCGAAGCGGCCTGCCGGAGGAGCAGGTGCGCTCGATCATGCGCACCCAGGCATCCCGCGCCGAGCGCCTCGCCGCGGCCGACGACGTGATCGACAACAGCGGGACGATTGATGCACTGCGAAACCAGGTCGACGCTCTTCATCGCCGGTATCTCGAGCTTGCATCGACTTCGCGCCGCTAGGTTGTGCCGACCGCGCAAATCGCTCAGAATCGAAGCAGCCCTGCCATCGCAACGAGCGGCGCGCAACCCGTGATCAGCTACGAATATCCGCTCAGTGAGCGCATCCGCACTCTGCTGCGGCTCGAAGACCTGTTCGAGCGCTCGCGGCACTTCATCGCCCGCACCGATCCTCACGACCACCACATGGCGCTGCTCACGCTGTTCGAGATCCTCGAAGTCTCGAGCCGCGCGGACCTCAAGTCCGAACTGCTGCAGGAGCTCGAGCGCCAGAAGCAGGTGCTGATCTCCTTCCGGAACAACCCCCAAATCGCCGAAGAGGCGCTGCTCGGCGTGCTGCGCGACATCGAGCAGGCGTCGCAGGCGCTGTTTTCGATGACCGGAAAGATCGGCCAGTATCTGCGCGAAAACGACTGGCTGATGTCGATCAAGCAGCGCACCGCCATCCCCGGCGGCGCCTGCGAATTCGACCTGCCGTCGTACCACTACTGGCTGCATCGCCCTGCGGAGGATCGCACCGGCCAGCTCGCCGCGTGGACCGGACCGCTGCATCCCCTGCGCGACGGCTCGGCGATCATCCTGCGGATCCTGCGCGAGTCGAGCCGTCCGCAGGCGCTGACCGCGCCTCAGGGCATGTTCCAGCAGATGCTGGGCGGCAAGACCGCGCAGCTGCTGCGCCTGCGCTTGGGCCAGTCGGTGCCCTGCGTGCCAGAAATCAGCGCCAACAAGTACGTCCTCAACATCCGCTTTCTCGCCCAGAACAGCGAAGACGCCCGTGCACGCACCGCGGACTGGGACGTCGACTTCGAGCTTACGTTCTGCAACCTTTGAAAAAAGTTCCCTGCCCGCGCTGCGGCGCGGCCGTGCCGTTCATCCCGGAGAACCGGTGGCGCCCGTTCTGCAGCGAGCGCTGCAGGATGATCGATCTCGGCCTGTGGGCCTCGGAATCCTATCGCGTGCCGGAGGCCGAGCAGGAGCCGGATGCCGACTCGTCCGTACCTCCGGACGAGCGCTAGGCCCAGCTTCCCCGGATCATCGCGACGCCGTGCGCGCCGGCGCGCCAGGCGTCTTCCATGTCGTCTCGCGACAGCCCGCCGATCGCGTAGACCGGGATGCTGGCGCCTTTCGCCAGCCGCGCGAATTCCGGCCAGCCCAGCACCGCCCCCGCCGCGTGCGAAGCCGTGGCCTTGACCGGCCCGAGCACCGCGAAATCCAGCTCGAGCTGCATCGCGCGCTCAAGCGCCTCGCGGCTGTGGCAGGAGGCGGCCACCAGGACGTCGCGGCGCCTGTGCTCCAGGCCCATCAGCCCCGAAGCGGTGAGGTGGATGCCGTCGGCCCCGGGAAACGCCGACTTGACCATCACCTTGCATCCATAGCGATGCGCAAGGCCGACCACCTGGCGCGTGAAGCGGTCTCGCTCACCCTCGCCCAGGCCGGGCTCGCGCACCTGCAGGAGCTTCAGTCCCTGCTCGAGACGCCGCTGCACGCGAGCGAGCATCTCGGCGCTGCCGAACCGGGCCGCCTGCGTGATCGCGTACTCTGTGGGCAGGGCGAGCGATGCCAGGACGGGCGCATTCGCGGGCAGCAGCGGGGCTGCCATCGGCGCCCCAGGCTGCTGCCAGGCGATCGCCTGCTCCTCCCTCGGGTGCGGCTCGCCCGCCCAGCCGGTGACGCGGAAGAAATTCAGGCGCACGGTGGCGTGCGGATAGGTAAACAGGCGCGTGATCCAGGGATAGGCGCAGAGCAGATCGATGCCGAGCTCCTCGTGAAGCTCGCGCGCGAGCGCCTGCGCCGGCGGCTCGCCCGGCTCGATCTTCCCGCCGGGAAACTCCCAGAAACCGGCGTAGACCTTGCCCGGCGGACGCTGTGCGAGCAGAAACGCGCCGTCCGCGCGCTGCATCACCGCGGCGGCGACCTCGACGATCACTTGCTCTTCGCGTGTCGCCCTGCCCAGTCCCGCGCGAACTGGTACGCGACGCGGCCGCTGCGCGAGCCTTTCTGCAGCGCCCATTGAAGGGCCTCTTCCTTCGCCTCCGCGGCGTCGCGCGCGGGCCGGCCAAGCACCTTCAGCCACTGGGCGACGATCGCGAGATACTCGTCCTGGTCGAACGGGTAGAAGGTCACCCACAGCCCGAAGCGCTCGGAGAGCGAGATTTTTTCCTCGACGGTCTCGCCGGGATGGATCTCGTCGCCGATGTACTTCGTTTCCAGATTCTCTGCCATGTACTCCGGCATCAGGTGCCGGCGGTTCGAGGTCGCGTAGATCAGGAGGTTCTCGGAAGTGGTCGAAATCGAGCCGTCCAGCACGACCTTGAGCGCAATGTAGCCGTCCTCGGCGCCGTGGAAGCTGAGGTCATCGCAGAACAGCAGAAACCGCTCCTCGCGCGGCGCCACCTGGTCGACGATGTGAGGCAGATCCACGAGGTCGTTCTTCTCCACCTCGATCAGCCGCAGCCCCTGCCGCGAGTACTTGTCGAGCAGGCCTTTCACGATGGAGGACTTTCCGGTGCCGCGTGCCCCGGTGAGAAGCACGTTGTTGGCGGGCTTGCGCTCGACGAACTGGCGCGTGTTCTGCTCGACACGCGCGATCTGGGCGTCGATCCCGCGCAGGTCGGAGAGACGGATGCGATGCACGTGGCGCACGGGCTGCAGCCAGCCTGCCGCGGCGCCGCCTCCGGCGCCGCGCCGGCCTGCGCTGCGCCAGCGAAACGCCACGCTCGCCGACCAGTCGGTCTCGGGCGGCGGCGGCGGCAACAGCTGCTCGAGACGCTCGAGGATCCTTTCGAGTTCTTTGCTCAAGTTCTGTACTCGGCGTTGATTTTCACGTAGTCGAACGACAGATCGCAAGTCCATATCGTCGCGTCGGCTGTGCCGCGGTTGAGCACCACGCGCAGGGTGAATTCGGGCTTCTTCATCGCCGCGACCCCCTCGCGCTCCTCGTATCCGGCGTGCCTCGCGCCTGCTTGCGCCACCTTCACGTCATCGAGGAACAGGTCGACCTTGCAGGCGTCGAGGCCGGGTACGCCGGCGTAACCGACCGCCGCGAGGATCCGGCCCAGGTTCGGGTCCGATGCGAAGAACGCCGTCTTGACCAGCGGCGAGTGGGCGATGGCATAGGCCACGCGCCGGCACTCGGCGAGCGTCCGCCCGCGTTCGACGCGCACGGTGACGAACTTCGTCGCCCCCTCGCCGTCGCGCACGACCGCCTGCGCAAGCTGCTGCGAGACGCCGATGACGCATTGCGCAAGCCGGCGCAGGTCGTCTTTTCGGGAAGCGTCCGGCCCCTGCCCCGTGGCGACGAGCACGAAGGCGTCGTTGGTGGAGGTGTCGCCATCGACGGTGATGCAATTGAACGATGCGCCGGCGGCCTCTCGCACCAGCGCGTCAAGAGCCTTGCTTGCCACCTTTGCGTCGGTGCACACGAAGGCGAGCATCGTCGCCATGTCGGGCCGGATCATGCCGGCGCCTTTGGCGATGCCGGTGACGATTGCCTCCCCCGACGACAGCCGCACTTTCCGCGAGAACGCCTTGGGAACCGTGTCGGTGGTCATGATCGCCTGCGCCGCCTCGGCCCAATCCGAGTGGTCCCGCAGCGCCTGAGGCAGCGCCGCCGTAACGCGCTCGACAGGCAGGGGTTCCATGATCACGCCGGTGGAGAACGGAAGCACCTGCCGGGGGTCGCAGCCCAGATGGCGCGCTGCCGTCCGGCATACCTCCAATGCATGCTTCAACCCTTCTTTCCCCGTGCCCGCGTTTGCATTGCCCGTGTTTATTACCAGAGCCCGGGCGCCGTGCCGCAGGTGCCGCTTCGCCACGATGACCGGGGCGGCGCAGAAGCGGTTGCGGGTGAATACGCCGGCGACCGTGCATCCGGGCGCAAGGCGCATCACCAGCAGGTCTGTGCGGTCCGCCTTTCTGATTCCGGCCATGGCCACGCCGAGCTCGACACCGCGGACAGGAAGGAGGGAAGCGGGGTCGGGTGGCGGCAGGCCGACCGCCATCTCAGCTCAGCTTGCCGTGGCAGTGCTTGTACTTCTTGCCCGAGCCGCAGGGGCAGGGATCGTTGCGCCCGACCTTCTGCCCCTGGCGCACCGCAGGCTGGGCCTTGCGCCGCGTCGCCGCCTCGGCGAGCGCCACGCCGCCGTTGCCGTTCGCCCCTGCCATCGCTTCCTCGTAGTCCGAATGCTGCAGCCGGACATTGTCCACGTGCAGCTTGTCGTCGACCGGCGGCGGCTTCTCGCTGTACTCGATGTGGATCAGCGTCTTGGTCACCTCCAGCTTGACCGACTCGATCATCGCCCCGAACAGCTCGAACGCTTCGCGCTTGTACTCCTGCTTCGGGTTCTTCTGCGCGTATCCTCGAAGGTGGATGCCCTGACGCAAATGATCGAGCGCCGCCAGATGCTCGCGCCAGTGGGCATCGAGAATCTGGAGCATGACATAGCGCTCCGCGTAGTGGACGCGGTCCTCCAGACCCGGCGGAATCCTCGCCTGGTACGCCGCGTTCGCGGCCGCAGTGATGCGCTCGAGGACCTTCTCGTCCTGCAGATCGGGCTCCTTGTCGAGCCACTGCCGCACCGGCAGCTCGAGGTTGAGCTCCGCCTTCAGGGCACGCTCGAGTCCCGCGATGTCCCACTGCTCCTCCACGCTCTCCTCGGGCACGTACAGCCGGAACAGGTCCGAGACCACGCCCTCGCGCAGGTCGGTGATGCGCTGCGAGACGTCCAGCGACTCGAGCAGCTCGTTGCGCAGCGCGTAGATCGTCTTGCGCTGGTCGTTGGCCACGTCGTCGTACTCGAGGAGCTGCTTGCGGATATCGAAGTTGCGCGCCTCGACCTTGCGCTGCGCGCTCTCGATCGAGCGCGTCACCATCGCGTGCTCGATCGCCTCGCCCTCGGGCATCTTGAGCATCACCATGATGCGGTTGATGCGCTCGCCGGCAAAGATCCTGAGCAGTGAATCCTCCAGCGACATGTAGAAGCGCGAGCTGCCGGGATCGCCCTGGCGTCCGGAGCGGCCGCGCAGCTGGTTGTCGATGCGCCGAGACTCGTGGCGCTCGGTGCCGATGATGTGCAACCCGCCGGCGCCGACCACCTGGTCGTGCAGCTGCTGCCACTCGCGGCGCAGCTTCTCCGCCGCCGCCTGCTTTTCCGCGGGCGCCAGGCTCTCGTCCGCCTCCACCATCTCGCACTGCTTCTCGACGTTGCCGCCGAGCACGATGTCGGTGCCGCGGCCCGCCATGTTGGTGGCGATGGTGACCATCTTCGGCCTGCCCGCCTGGGCCACGATCTCGGCCTCCCGGGCATGCTGCTTGGCGTTCAGGACCTGATGCGGCAGCTTCTGCTTGGCGAGCAGCCCCGAGATCAGCTCCGAGTTCTCGATCGAGGTGGTGCCCACGAGTACCGGCTGCCCGCGCTCATGGCAGTCGCGGATGTCGTTGATCACCGCCTGGTATTTCTCCTTCCCGGTGCGGTATACCTGGTCCTGGCGGTCGTCCCGGATCATCGGCTGGTGCGTCGGCACGACGATGGTCTCCAGCCCGTAGATCTGCTGGAACTCGTAGGCTTCCGTGTCCGCAGTGCCTGTCATGCCGGCAAGCTTGCCGTACATCCGGAAGTAGTTCTGGAAGGTGATCGAAGCGAGCGTCTGGTTCTCGTTCTGGATCGCGACGCTCTCCTTCGCCTCGACCGCCTGGTGCAGGCCGTCGGACCAGCGCCGCCCCTGCATCAGCCTTCCGGTGAATTCGTCCACGATGATCACCTCGCCGTTCTGCACGACGTAGTGCTGATCGCGGTGAAAAAGGTAGTGTGCGCGCAGTGCGGCGTAGAGTTGGTGCACCAGGTTGATGTAGGCGGGCTCATACAGGCTGGCGCCCGGCGGCAGCATGCCGACGCGGGCCAGGATCTCCTCGGCTTTCTGGTGCCCGCTCTCGGAAAGCAGGATCTGGTGGTTCTTCTCGTCCACCCAGAAATCGCCGGCCGCCTTCTCGTCAGCTTGCCGCGTCAGGAGCGGCGCGACCTGGTTCATCCTCTGGTAGATCTCGGTGCGGTCCTCGGCCTGCCCGGAGATGATGAGCGGCGTGCGCGCTTCGTCGATCAGGATCGAGTCCACCTCGTCGACGATGGCGTAGTGCAGTCCCCTCTGGAACCGCTCCTCGACGTGCATCGCCATGTTGTCGCGCAGGTAGTCGAACCCGAACTCGTTGTTGGTGCCGTAGGTGATGTCGGCGGCGTAGGCCTGGCGCTTGTCCTGCGGGTCCATGTGCGGCAGGTTGACGCCGACGCTCAGCCCGAGGAAATGGTAGATCTTGCCCATCCACTCCGCGTCGCGGCGCGCCAGGTAGTCGTTGACCGTGACGATGTGCACGCCCCTGCCGGTGAGCGCGTTGAGATAGGCCGGCAGCGTCGCGGCCAGCGTCTTGCCCTCCCCGGTCTTCATCTCGGCGATCTTGCCGTGGTGCAGTACCATGCCGCCGAGCAGCTGGACGTCGAAATGGCGCATGCGCAGCGTGCGCTTGGAGGCCTCGCGCACCACGGCGAACGCCTCGGGGAGCAGCTCGTCGAGGGTCGCGCCCTTGGCGTAGCGCGCCTTGAGCTCGCCGGTCTTGGCGCGCAGCGCATCGTCCGAGAGCTTTTCGAGGTCGGGCTCGAGCGCGTTGATGCGCTCGACCGTATAGGAATACTGCTTGAGCAGGCGCTCGTTGCGGCTGCCGAACAGCCGCCTCGGAACGCTCAACAGAATCTCGAACAGCCGGCGCAGACCTGAAAGGATGTTGGCGATCATGGGCAGGGCCGGCGGCGAACGCGCGCCGGCCGGAGCCATCTAAAGCGGGTGATTCTAGCTGGAAAGCGGGCTACTTAGCCCGCGCTGCCGCCGTCTGCGAGTTCGACACCAGGAACTTGCCCGGGTTCTGGGCGACGCCGCGGAACCTGACCTCGAAATGCAGGTGCGGGCCGGTGGACCGGCCGGTCGAGCCGACCTCTCCGATCTTGTGCCCGCGATGGATGACGTCGCCCTCCCGCACGAGGAGTTTCGACTGGTGCGCGTAGCGCGTGACGAGATCGTTGCCGTGATCGATGTCGACCATGTAGCCGTACTGCGGGTGAAAACCGGAGAACACCACGACGCCTCCCGCGGCGGCCCGGATCGGCGAGCCCAGGTCGGCGAGGAAATCGATGCCCTCGTGCATGGCCCACTGTCCGGTGAACGGGTCGACGCGGCGGCCGAAGCCCGAGGCGTTGTACGGGGCGCTCACCGGCCTCATGGTGGGAAGCAGCTTCTTCTTGACCGCCTGCTCGAAGAGCTGCGCCTCCAGGACGCCCAGCATGTCATTGCGGGTCTCGACCTGCCGCGAGAGCGAAGACAGCTTCTCGCTGAACTCGGCAAGGGACAGGTTCTGCGGCGGCAGGAGCGTGGGCGCGGCGCCCCCGAGACCCGGCGCCTCCGAGAACCGCAGGTCGCGGATCCCGGCCAGCGCCGAAAGACGCTCGCCGAGCGCATCGAGGCGCGTCAGCTGCGCCTGCATCTCGCCCAGCTTCACAGCCATTGCGTTCAGGTTCTGCTGCACGAAGGTCCTTCCGCGCTCGGCTTCCGCTTCCTGTGCTGCGAGCACCAGCCGCTGCACGGCGGGCAGCCGCATTTCCGCGGCATAGCGCAGCGTCAGCCAGTACAGCCCTGCCGTCGCAGCCAGCACGACCGCCAGCGCGACCAACGCGCTGCCGACCAGATGGCGCAGGGACAGATTTACCGACCGCGCCTTGGCCAGACGGTCGGAGATCAGGATAATCTGCACTACCACTCCCTCTCGAGCACGCGATCCCCCGTGCGATTCCCCAAGCTCGACCGGATCCTCTCGGCCGAGAACGACCTCCAGCCGCTCCTCGCGAAAGCGCGGGACCTGCATGCTCTCGCCGGGCTGCTCGATGGCTTTCTTCCGCCGAACCTCGCCCGCCAGGCCCGGGTCTGCAATTTCAAGGACGGTGAGCTGGTGCTTGTCGCCGGTAACGGTGCGGCCGCCGCCAAGCTCAAATTACTCGCTCCTTCCCTATGCGAATTCCTGTCAAATCAGCGCTGGCAGGTTAATTCAGTTTCCGTGAGGGTGCAACCAAACAGGTCACGGTCAGCGCCTGCTGCACCGCAGAAAAGCGCCCATTTATCCACACCTACGCTCGCTTCCTTACGGGCACTGCACGAAGGGATGCGCGCCTCGCCGGCGCGCGAGGCGCTGGGCAGACTCCTGGAGCGGCGCGGCGCCCTGGCAACTAGCTCCGAAACGCCGCCTCCGCAAAAAACAGCAGCAGGATCAGCACGACCGCGCCGAGCGCGATCCTGAAGAGCAGCCACGCCCGGCGCAGCCAGAGGCGTTCGCCCGTGGCGAGCCACAAAAGCACCATCAGCCCAAGCGCGACCGCGGTCGCTAGCCCGATCAGCCGGAGCAGGAACACCTAGCTGTATTGGGTGACGAGGCGTGCTACGCCCGCGGGAGCTTCCTCGGCGCGCTCGAACGAGACCGCCTCCAGCGCACCGGCATCGGCCAGCGCGGCGCGCAGCAGCCGGTTGTTCAGGGCATGTCCCGACTTGTGGGCGGTAAAGGCGCCGAGCAGAGGCCTGCCGAGGAGATAGAGGTCGCCGATGGCGTCGAGCAGCTTATGCCGGATGAACTCGTCCGCAAAGCGCAAGCCCTCCGCATTCAAGATCCGGTACTCGTCCAGGACCACCGCGTTGTCCAGGCCGCCGCCGAGCGCAAGGCCGCTTTCGCGCAGCGCTTCGACCTCGTGCATGAAGCCGAATGTCCGGGCCCGCGCGATCTCCTTGAGATACGAGGTTTCCGCGAAGTCGACGGCGACCGATTGCGTCGAACGGTCGATCACCGGGTGCTTGAAGTCGATCGAGAACGAGAGCCGATAGCCCTCGTAGGGATCCAGGCGTGCCCACTTGTCGCCGTCGCGCACTTCGACCCGGCGCATGACCCGCAGGAACCGCTTCGGAGCAGCCTGCTCCTCGATCCCGGCCTGCTGGATGAGCAATACGAACGGCGAAGCGCTGCCGTCCATGATCGGCAGCTCCGCAGCGTCGAGGTCGACGAAGGCGTTATCGACCCCGAGTCCGCCCAGCGCCGACATCAGGTGCTCGACGGTGTAGACCTTCGCCTCGCCGCGAACCAGGCACGAGGAAAGGCGCGTCTCGCCCACCAGCTCGGCGCGCGCCGGGATGTCGACCGGAACCGGAAGGTCGACTCGACGGAACACGATGCCGGTATCGGGCGGGGCCGGGCGCAGGGTCATCCGCACCTTGCGTCCGGTATGCAACCCGACGCCGGAGGCGCTGATGAGTGATTTGAGCGTGCGCTGGCGCAGCATGGAGACTAGTCGGATTTTACGCGGCTATAGGACTTTCAGTCGGCCTGCTTGCGCAAAAAGGCCGGGATGTCGTACTTGTCGACGCCCGACTGCTGCAGCGCCTCGACCGTGGAGGCGCGGTTGCGCCGGATGACAGCGGGCACCTGGTCGAGCTGGTTGTAGTCGACCGGGCCGGCCAGGTTGTCCGTGCCGGTCTTCTGGGAAACCACCAGCTGGGGCTTCGGCTGCCGGACCGCGGCCGCCATGCCCAGCCCGGTGGCGACCACCGTGACGCGCAAATCGTCCGCCAGCGCGTCGTCGTAGACGCCCCCGTAGATGATGGTCGCATCCTCCGCGGCGAAGGTGCGGATGATATTCATCACCTCCTTGGTCTCACGCAGCTTGAGGCTGGGGCGCGAAGCGGTGATATTCACGAGGACCCCCCGCGCGCCGGCGAGATTTACGCCCTCGAGCAGCGGACAGGCGATCGCCTGCTCGGCCGCGATGCGGGCGCGGTCGATGCCGCTCGCCATGGCCGAGCCCATCATCGCCATGCCCTGCTCGGACATCACGGTACGCACGTCCTGGAAATCGACGTTCACCAGGCCCGGCAGGTTGATGATCTCCGCGATGCCGGCCACCGCGTTGTTCAGCACGTCGTCGGCGGCCCGGAAGGCGTCCTCCTGCGTCACATCCTCGCCCAGCACTTCTTCCAGCTTGTCGTTGAGGATCACGATCAGCGAGTCGACGTGCGACGCCAGCTCCTCCAGCCCCTGCTCGGCGATCTTCATCCGCTTCGAGCCCTCGAAGGTGAAAGGCTTGGTCACGACCGCGACCGTCAGGATGCCGAGCGAGCGCGCCACCTCGGCGATCACCGGCGCCGCGCCGGTGCCCGTGCCTCCGCCCATGCCGGCGGTGACGAACACCATGTGCGCCCCCGCGACCGCTTCTTCGATCCGGTCGCGCTCCGAAAGCGCCACCGCGCGGGCCTCCTCGGGCTTCGCCCCGGAGCCCAGTCCGCTCACGCCGAGCTGGATCTGGTTGCGCGCCTTGTTGCGCGAAAGCACCTGCGCGTCGGTATTCACCGCCACGAACTCGACGCCCTGGACGCCCTGCTCGATCATGTGGTTGACGGCGTTGCCGCCGGCGCCGCCGACCCCGATCACCTTGATGACCGGTCCGCTTACCTCGCTGTCTACGATCTCGAACATGCTGTCGTCTCCTTGCCGGTTAAGACCTCAAAAGTTGCGCTGAAACCATTCCCGCATCCTCGCGAGCAGCGCCCGCACCGAGCCACCCTGTCGCGAAAGCCTCCCGTGCTGCAGCTGCGCCACGCCTTCGAGCAGAAGTCCCACGGCGGTCGCGTAGCGCGGCGTGCGCACCACCTCGGCGAGACCGCCGTTGTAGCGCGGCACGCCGACGCGAACCGGCATGTGGAAGATCTCCTCGCCGAGCTCGACCATGCCCTGCATCACCGACGAGCCGCCGGTGAGCACCACGCCGCTCGAGAGCAGCTCCTCGAAGCCCGACTCGCGCAGCACCTGCTGAACCAGCGAAAACAGCTCTTCGACGCGCGGCTCGATGACCTCGGCGAGCGTCTGGCGCGACATCGAGCGCGGCGAGCGCTCGCCGATCCCGGGGACGTCGATCATGTCGGCCGTGGCGGCGAGCTGGCGCAGCGCCACGCCGTGGCGCGTCTTGATCACCTCGGCGTCCGCGGTCGGGGTACGCAACGCCATCGCGATGTCGTTCGTGATCTGATCGCCCGCGATCGGGATCACCGCCGTATGCCGGATCGCGCCGTGCGTGAACACCGCGATATCCGTCGTGCCCCCGCCGATGTCGAGCAGGCATACGCCGAGGTCCTTCTCGTCCTCGGACAGCACCGCGCGCGAAGAGGCGAGCGGCTGCAGGATGAGGTCGTTCACCTCCAGGCCGCAGCGGCGCACGCACTTGACGATGTTCTGCGCGGCGGACACCGCGCCGGTGACGATGTGCACCTTGACCTCCAGGCGCACGCCGGACATGCCGATCGGCTCGCGCACGTCCTCCTGGCCGTCGATGATGAACTCCTGGCGCAGCACGTGGAGGATCTGCTGGTCGGTCGGGATGTTTACGGCCTTGGCGGTTTCGATGGCGCGCTCCACGTCCAATGCGCCCACCTCGCGGTCCTTGATCGCCACCATGCCCGTCGAGTTGAAGCTCTTGATATGGCTGCCGGCGATGCCGGTGAAGGCCGAGGCGATCTTGCAATCGGCCATCAGCTCGGCTTCCTCGAGCGCCCGCTGCACCGCGTTCACCGTGGCCTCGATGTTCACCACCACGCCTTTCTTCAGCCCCTTGGACTCGTGGCCGCCCATGCCGAGGATCTCGAGCGACCCGTCGGCGCGCAGCTCGGCCACCAGCGCCGCCACCTTGGAGGTGCCGATGTCGAGCGCCACGACGAGGTTCTTGGAGTCCTTCGCCATGGGCTTTATCCGCCCCTCTGAGTCGCGACGCGCAACGCGAAGCCGTTCGGGTAGCGCAGGTCGATGTGGTCGTGCTTGCGCGGCATGCGCGCGAGGGTGTGCGGGTACGCCGCCACCAGCCGCGCCAGGCGCGCTTCGACCGGATCGCGCGCCGCGTCGCGTCCCAGTTCGACGGCGAGGCCGTCGGCCAGGCGCAGGCGCCACGCGTGTCGCGGCGTCAGGATCACGCGCTCGGGCACCGCGCCCAGCGGCGCCAGGATGGCGCTGAAGCGGTGGAAGCGCCGGGTGACCTCGGCCTCGCTGCCGGCCGGACCGGCGAAGAGGGGCAGCGCGGCGTCGCTCGCACCCGCAAAGCGCTCGCCGTGCGGGTTCACCAGGCCACCCTCGCCCCAGCGAGCGAGGGCGACGTGCTCTTCGATCGTCGCCTCCAGCCGGTCGGGCCATACGCGCCGCAGCTGCACGCGGCGCACCCACGGCAACTGCTCGAGCGCCGCGCGCGCCTGCCCCAGGTCCACGGCGAAGAAGTTTCCGGCGATGCTTTCCTGCGTCGCCTGCTCGATCTGCGCGCGCGAGGTGTGCACCAGCCCGCCCGCCACCGCGATTTCGCGCAGCGGGAACAGCGTCGAGCGCAGCAGCAGCTGCCCGGCCGCGATGCCGAACACGATCAGTGCGAGCGCCGTGAGGAAACCGGCCGCGGCATTGAGCAGGCGCGGGTTATCCCACATGCGCGCCCTCCAGGATCTTTACGCACAGTTCTTCGTAGGAGATACCGACGGCGCGTGCCGCGATCGGCACCAGGCTGTGCCCGGTCATGCCGGGCGACGTATTGACTTCGAGCAACCACGGCTCGCCCGTCGCATCGAGCATCAGGTCGACGCGCCCCCAGCCGCTGCACCCGAGCAGCCGAAACGCCTCAAGCGACAGGTTTTTCAGCGCCGCCTCCCGTTCGGGCGGCAAGCCGCAGGGGCACAGGTACCGGGTGTCGTCGCTGAAGTACTTGTGCTGGTAGTCGTAGTTGCCCTGGGGCACTTCGATGCGGATCAGCGGCAGCACCCTGTCGTCGAGAATGCCAGCGGTGTATTCGGGCCCGTCGACAAAGCATTCCGCCAGCGCAATGTCCTGGTACTTCTTCGCAGCGAGCTCGTAGGCTGCCGGCAACTGCGCGACCGCGGAGACCTTGGTCAGTCCGAGCGTCGAGCCCTCGTTCGCCGGCTTGACGATGAGCGGCAGGCCGAGGTCTGTCGCCACGGCGTCCCAGTCGTCGCGGGCGCCGAGAATGCGGTAACGCGGCGTCGGCAGGCCGGCCGCCAGCCAGATCATCTTGCTGCGCCACTTGTCGATGGCGACGGCGGAGCCGAGCACGCCGCTCCC
>DATKAX010000325.1:0-2622 GCA_035514595.1 Burkholderiales bacterium | reverse complement strand
CGGTTCAGCTGCATCTCTGCTTCAGGGCAAGGCGCGAACGATATCGCTTTCCGGATTGAACGCCAGCCAGGCGAACGCGAAGTGCACGCCGCTGTCCACGGGCGCGAGCCGCGCGCCTTTCAGGGGCCCGGAAATCGCCTCGCCCAGGATGTTCCATTCCGACCCGGTTTCGCGATCGAGCGTGCGGCCCTCGCGCAGCTCGAAGGCGAGCACCCGGCTGTCGAGCCGACGCTGGAACGCGGTCGCAGCGGGAATCGGACGGCCCTGCGCGATCTGGTCCCGGTCGAGCGGCGAGGCCATGCCGCTTTTCGCGAAGACCACGTACGGCAGCCCGTCCAGCTCGCGATTGCTGACCGGGTGGCGCTCGAGGAGCGACAGCGGATACAGGCGATGCTTGCCGCCTGCGCTCACCGAGAGCACGCGCTCCATCGGCGGCAGGCGCCCGTCGGGCTTGGTGGCGAGCAGGAACGGCACCTGGTCGATGCGGTCGTAGCCCGCGTACGGATTGCGGCCGTAGGGGCGGCCGAACCCGGTTTCGCGCGAAAGCACAAGGCCCCCCGGGTGCGCCGCCCTGAAGTCCTCGAATGCCACGATCTCCGAGGGCACGCGCACGAGCTCGGTCCCGGCGTAATGACCGACGATGCCCCTGCCGGTGAACTGCTGCCACCACGATTCGGTCTGCCGGTCGTACATCACGAGATCGGAATGGCGCAGCCGCCCGGTAGTGCCGAAGTCGAGCTCCTGGCCGGCGATGCGCCGCTCGAACACCATCGACGCATTGCACAGCGGGCAGAACGTCACCGCGACCGGCACGCCGTCCACTGTGTCGTTCACGATCTCGTGGAACATCAGGATCTGGATCGGATAGGCGCGCACGTCTCGGCCCATGCGAAGCACGATGACGGGCTCCATCGGCTTGAGCCAGGCGCGTGCCGCGTTCGCGCCGACGAAGCGCGGCCGGTCTATTGCCGGGATGCCGTCCTTGGGCGGGCCGCCCGACTCGATCTCCGAGAGCTCCACGGTGCGCTTCGCGAAGTCGGTCTTCGGCCACTCCCGCCGGTCTGCCATGCTCTGCCCGAGCGCCGCCTGCGCGAGCCCGAGAAGAATGCCGATCGCGATCGCCCTCATGAAAACCTCCTTCGCAGGAGAATGCCAGCCCAGCAGCCCGGCAGCGCGGCGGCGATCCAGAGCCAGCCGTGCAGGCTGGTGCTCGCCACCCCGGAGAAGAACGCGCCGATGTTGCACCCGTAGGCGATGCGCGCGCCGTAGCCCATGGCAAGTCCGCCGATAAGCGCGCTCGCCGCTGCGCTCGCCGGCATGCGCCAGCGCAGCCGGAAGCCGCCGGCGTAGGCCGCGGCCGCCAGGGCGCCGAAGACCAATCCGAAATCCATCACTGAGGTGGTATCCGAAAAAACGCTCGCCTCGAGCGCGCCGCGCTGGAAGTCGGCGCTCCAGAAAGCGCTCGTCGCCGGATCCCAGCCCAGGGCGAGCGCGGCCTTCGCGCCCCACAGCGCAAAGGCCCAGGTGATCGACCACGGATGCCCGGCGGTGATAAGCGTGAGAAGGTTCAGCACCGCCAGGGCGAGCGCGCCGGCGGCGAGCGGCCAGTGCCCGCGCCACCCGATGCGCCCGGGGCTGATGCGCACAAGGAGCGCATCCAGGGCGAGAAGCACGGCGAGCTGCAGCGCCACCGCGGCCGGCCAGCCGACGAGCTCGCCCAGCGCGATCGGCTCGAGCGCCGGCAGCGCACTCCAGGCCTGCATGTGGAGGCTCGCCCAGAAAGATCCGGCGCAGAACGCGGCGAGCGTTAGCAGCATGCGGAGCTGCCCGCCGCCCGCGGCATACAAGGTCCCCGAGCCGCAGCCGCCGGCGAGCTGCATCCCGATGCCGAACAGAAAGGCGCCGGCGGCCACCTGGATTCCCGCCGGGGCTACCGCGCCGGCGAGGTCGCGGCCGAGCCAGGCGCCTTGCGCAAGGAGCGGCGCGAAGAGGAGAGTCGCAGCGGCGAGCATGAAAAGCTGCGCGCGCACCGCCGCGGTCTCGCGCTGCTCGATGAGCCGCCGGTAGGCGGAGGCGAAACCGAAGGCGGACAGATACAACGTGGCGCCGAACGCGGAGCCCAGCCCCAGGAGCGCGAGCATCCGCGGGCCGTGCTGCGACACGGCGATCGCGAGCGCCGAGGCGGCGACGAGCGCCGCGGCAAGCACCAGCGGTTGCGCGGGCGATGCCGCCCGGAATTCAGCCGCCAGCGGCATCGGCCGCGATGCGCGCGAGCAGCACGTCCAGCTCGGCTGCAAGCCGGTCGAGCTCGGGATGCCGGTAAGGCCGGAAAACAGCGCTCGGCAGCCGGTAGCTCAGCGTCGCCGTGCCGTCGGCATCCTCGGTGACGTAAAGGCGCAGCGGCGCCTCGATGCCGGCGGCGACGCTCGCCTCGAGCATGCGTACTGCCAGATCGTTGCGGAACACCATGATGACGGCGTTTCCCGGAATCTTCACGCCGCGCGCGGCCGCGCCGCGGCTGGCGCTCGCCCTGGCCACCACCCCGAGGCCGTGGCGCTCGACCGCGCGCTCCACGCGCTCGATGAGCGCATCGAACTTGTGCGCGGTCGGCATGACGCGCGT
>DATKAX010000324.1:0-6675 GCA_035514595.1 Burkholderiales bacterium | reverse complement strand
CTTGGCTTCGGCGTCGCGTGCGCGCTGCTCGAGGCGAGACGCTCCGGCAAGGGCCAGGTGATCGACGCGGCGATGATCGACGGCGCGGCGCTCCTCGCGTCGATGTTCTCCGGCTTTCTCGCTTCCGGGAACTGGTCGGAGGAACGCGGAGAAAACACCTTGGACAGCGGCGCGCCGTGGTACGACGTCTACGGGACGAAGGACGGCAAGTACGTGGCGATCGGCGCGATCGAAGCGAGGTTTTTCGAGGAGCTGGTCGATCGCCTGCAGCTGGAATCTCCTCCCGGGCAGTACGACCGGGCGCGCTGGCCGGAGATGAGGGCGCTGTTCGCAAACACCTTCAGGCAGAAAACGCGCGAAGAGTGGTGCCAGGTGTTCGAAGGCTCGGATGCGTGCTTCGCGCCGGTGCTCTCCTGGTCCGAGGCGCGGAGCCACCCGCATGCCGTGTCGAGAAAGTCTTATGTGGAAGTGAAAGGCGTGCCGCAGCCCGCGCCCGCGCCGCGCTTCGCGCGCACGCCCGGCGCCGTGCGCCGCGCCCCGCCCGAGCGCGGCGCAGGCGGCCGCGAGGCGCTCGCCGACTGGGGATTCGACGCCGCCGGCATCGAGGGCCTGCGCGGGCAGGGTCTCGGCTGGAAGGCGTAAAAGGGTTCTAGTGCTTCGGGTGCCCGCCGGTCGCGGCGATGCGCCCGACGCGGAACTCGGCGCGCACTTCGCCCGCGCGCGCGAAGCGCAGCGTCACCGGGACCTTCTCGCCTTCGCGGTACGGGTGCCTGATATCGACGAACATCAGGTGAGCGCCGCCGGGCTTGAGCTCGAGGCTGCCTTGCGCCGGCACGCGCAATTCCTTCACCTCGCGCATGCGCATGATGTCGCCGTCCCGGACGGTGACGTGCATCTCGACGCGCGAGGCCGCCGGCGAGGCGGCGCCGAGCAGCCGGTCGCTCGCCGCGGCCGAGTTGCGGATCGTCAGGTAGCCCGCCCCCCTCTTCGCGCCGGGCGCCGTGGCGCGCACCCACGGGTTTTCAATTATCACTTCTGAAAACGCGGGAGGGGAAATCATGAGAACGAACAGAAAAACCAGCTTCCTCACTTCGTCATCTCCCTTTCCTGCAGCTCGCGCCACAGGATCTTGCCGGTGGCGGTCTTGGGAAGCTGGTCCACGAACTCGACCACGCGCGGCACCTTGAACGCCGCCATGCGGCCGCGCGCCCATTCGGTGATGTCCTGCGGCGCGATCCCGCCCTTCGCTTGCGGCTTCAGCACGACGAGCGCCTTGACCGTCTCGCCGCGGTAGCCGTCGGGCGCGCCGATGACGCAGGCCTCCTGGATGCCGGGGTGCGCGTAGAGCATCGCCTCGACCTCGGCCGGCCAGACCTTGAACCCGGCGGCGTTGATCATGCGCTTCAGGCGATCGGTGATGAAGAAGTAGCCCTCCTCGTCGTAATAGCCGAGGTCGCCGGTGCGCAGGAACATCTTGCCGTCGTGCTCGACGAACGCCTGGCGCGTGGCTTCCTCCTGGCCCCAGTAGCCCTTGAACAGCTGCGGCCCGTGCACCACGATCTCGCCCACCTCGTTCGGCCCGAGCTCCTCGCCGGACTCGAGCGCCAGGATGCGGGCGTCGGTGTTGAAGATCGGGATGCCGCCGCACTGGCGCTTCGCGCGCTGCGGCGGATTGATGTGCGTGGGCGCCATGGTCTCGGAGAGCCCGTAGCCCTCGACGTAGGGCAGGCCGATGACCTGCTCCAGCCTGCGCGCGAGCGCCTCGGGCATCGCCGCGCCGCCGCCGCCCAGCACCCGGAGCGAGGACAGGTCGTAGCGGCCGAGCCCGGGTTCGGACAGGAAATCGACCAGCATGGTGGTGATCGCCGACCAGTTCGTGACGCGCGCGCGCTCGATCTGCATCGCCGCGCAGACGCGGTCCCAGCGCGAGAGCACCACCAGCGTCGCCCCGAGGGCGAGCGGCGCGTTCATGCAGGCCTGCATGCCGGTGACGTGGAACATCGGCAGCGCGCAGAGAACCACCGCGTCGTCGCAGGGGCCGCGCCAGCGCAGATACGGGATCGTGGTGGCCTGCACGCTGGCGTGGGTGTGCATGCAGCCCTTGGGCTTGCCGGTGGTGCCCGAGGTGTAGGGCATGACCGCGAGGTCGTCCGCGCCGGCGCGATGCTCTTCGGGCGCGAGGCCGGCCGCTATCGCGTCCCGCCATGCCGAGCTCGCGGCCGGCGCGCGCACGAAATCGGGCACCGGCACGCCGGTTTCGTTGTGCAAATAGTCGGAATACGCCACGGGCAGCACATGCTTCACGTCCGCGACCGGCTCGATCTCGCCGAGCAGCTCCTGCCCCGCGATGACGCTCTGCGCGCCCGAGTCGGCGACGTAGTGGCGCAGCTCCTCGCTGCGGTTCATCGGGTTCACCGGCACCACCACCGCGTCCGCGCGCAGGACGGCGTAGTAGGCGATGACGAACTGCGGGCTGTTCTGCAGGTAGAGCAGCACGCGGTCGCCCTTGCGCACGCCGCAGCGCCGCTGCAGGTACCCGGCGAGCGCGTCGGCCTCGCGAATCAGCCCGGCATAGCTGATGCGGCTGCCGTAGTAGTCGATCGCCGTGCGATCCGGATGGCGCGCGGCGGCCGCCGCGAGGTTGGCGTAGACGCTGGTGCGCGGCAACTCGATCGTTTTGGGCAGGCCCGCCGGCCAGTGCGCGTAGTGCCGCGTGAACATTACAGCGCGTAGCGCTTGACCGCGGCTTCGTCCCAGGTCATGCCCAGGCCCGGCGCTTGCGGGACCTGCACATGGCCCTGCTTCACCGCGAGCGGGCTCTCCAGGATCGGCGCGGCCCAGTCGACGTACTCCAGCCAGTGGCAGGTCGGCGTCGCCGCGAGCAGGTGGCAGCTCGCCTCGGGGAACAGGTGGCTCGACATCTCGACGCCCGCGCCCTGCGCGAGCGCCGCGGCGCGCATCCAGCCGGTGACCCCGCCGATGCGCTGCGCGTCGGGCATCACGTAGTCGCAGGCGCCGGCGGCGAGCGCCTGCGCCATCTGCTCCGGGCCCATGAAGTTCTCGCCGATCTGGACCGGCGTCGCCACCTCGCGCGCCACCTTCGCATTGCCGGCGAAGTCGTCGGCGCGCACCGGCTCCTCGATCCAGCACACGCCGCCCTCGGCGTCGATCATGCGCCCGCGGCGGATCGCCTCGGCGACGCTGAGCGCCTGGTTGAAGTCCACCATGAGCGTGATATCAGGGCCGATGCTTTTCTTGACGGCTGCGAGAGCGGCCAGGTCTTCGCGCGCATCGGGGCGTCCCAGTCGAAGCTTGACTGCGCCGAAGCCCTCCTCGACCAGCTCGACCGCCTCCTTCTCGAGCGCCTTAGGGGAAAGCAGTCCCAGCCCCTTGGAGTTGTACGCCGGGATCGGGCGCGGCGTGGCGCCGAGCAGCCGCACGAGCGGCTGTCCGAGCGCCTGGCCCATCGCATCCCAGGCGGCCATGTCGATGCCCGACATCGCAAACAGCACGATGTTGTGCACCCCCAGCAGCGTGTACCTCGCGCGCAGCTTGCGCTCGAGGTCGAACGGCGCCACGGCGTCGCCTTTCAGCATCTCGGCCATCGCCTCGACCAGCGCAGCGAGGGGCTTCAGATGGATCTGCCCCGGGCTCCAGAGATAGGCGCGGCCGGTGATGCCGCCGTCGGTTTCCAGGTCGATGAGCAGCAGCGCGCTGCTGCTCAGCTTGCCGGTGCTGACGGCGAGCGGCCGCTGCATCGGCGCGGCCACGGCGCGGCAGCGGATGTCCCGGATCCTGAGCGTCATCGTCCCCGGAAGCGCGGCTTGCGCTTCTCCACGAAGGCGCGCCGGCCTTCCTCGTGATCGGCGCTGCGCGCGCAGCGCTCGATCGCCTCGCGCATGCGAGCGGCGTCCGGCGCGCCCGAGGATTTCACGTACTCCTCGAGGATGGTCTTCGAGTTCGCGATCGACAGCGGGGCGTTGTCGCACAGGGTCGCCAGGATTTTCTCGACTTCATTTTCCAGTTCCGCGTCAGGAAAGACCCGGTTGACCAGCCCCATGTCGAATCCCTCCTCGGCGCCGTAGCGCCGGCCGAGGAACATGATCTCCCGGGCGCGCGCATGGCCCACGGTCTCGAGCAGGCGCTTGTGCCCCTCGGCGTTGTAGGCGAGCCCGAGCTTCGCCGCGGGGATGCCGAACTGGGCCGAGGCGCCGCAGTAGCGCAGGTCGCAGGCGAGCGCCACCTCGAGCCCGCCGCCGAGGCAGAAGCCGTGGATCATCGCGAGCGAGGGCTTGCGCGAGTCCTGGATCGCGTGCAGCACCCGGTCGAGCAGGTCGTCGTACTCGGCGACCGCGGCGCGCTCGGCGCGCAGCGACTCGAATTCCGAGATGTCGGCGCCGGCGGCGAACGCCTCGCTGCCGGCGCCGCGGAACGCGACGCAGCGCACCTCGGGATCGGCGTCGAAGCGCGCCATCGCCGGCGGGATGCCGCGCCACATGGCGCCGCTGATGGCGTTGCGCTTCGCCGGCTGGTCGAACACGATCCAGCCCACCGCGCCGCGCTTGTCGACGCCGAGGCTCATGGCTTGCCTCCCGGCCCATACACGGAGGCCACCGGGCTGCGCGCGTCGCGCGCGCTCCAGCGCCCGGCCTCGACCTGGTGCAGGAAATCCTCGAGCAGCCGGTTGAACAGCGCCGGCTCCTCGAGGTTCATGGCGTGGCCGGTCCTGGGCAGCATCGCGAGCCCCGCGGCCGGTATCGCGCGCTTGAGCATGAGCGAGGTCTCCAGGGTGATCTCGTCCTCGTCGCCGGCCAGGATCAAGGCCGGCACGTCGATGCGCCGCAGCTCCTCGACCAGCGCGTAAAGGGAGGGGCGGCGCGCCTGGTAGCCGAGCATGGTGTTCGCGCTGCCCTCGCTCGAGTGCTCGGAGAAGCAGCGGATGAAGTCGGCGAAGCCGCGCGGGTCCTTCGCCTGCAGCTGCACGCGCGCCGGCCCATGGCCGTAGCTCGCGGCGACTTTCGCCATGCCCTCTTCGCGCATCTGGCGCGCGAGCGCGCGCGCGTCCGACTGGAACTTCTCGGTGTGGGCGGGATGCGCGCCGCTGCCGCAGCCGGCCATGGTGATCGAGATCGCGCGGTAGCCGTAGGCCATGCCGAAGTGCAGCGTGGCGAAGGCGCCCATCGACAGGCCCACCACGTGGGCGCGCTGGATGCCGAGCGCGTCGAGCACGCAGCGTACGTCGTCGCGCGCGCGCGCCTGCGAGTAGCGCTCCATGTCCTGCGGCACGTCGGAGGGCGGATAGCCGCGCGCGTTGTAGGTGATGCAGCGGTAGCGGCGCGCGAAGTGCCGCACCTGCGGCTCCCAGCTGCGGTGGTCGCCGGCGAACTCGTGCACGAAAAGCAGCGGCGTTCCGGCCCCGGTCTCCTCGTAGTACAGGCGGGTTGCATCGTCGGTGTCGAGCATCGGCATATGGCATTCTATGGGCATGAAAGCCGTTCTCTGCAAGCAGTACGGGCCGCCCGATTCGCTGGCGCTCGAGGAGCTCGCCTCGCCGCGCGCCGGGCCGGGCGAGGTGGTGGTCTCGGTGAAGGCGGCGAGCGTGAACTTTCCCGACGTGCTCATCATCCAGAACAAGTACCAGTTCAAGCCGCCGCTGCCGTTCTCCCCGGGCAGCGAACTCGCCGGCGTCGTGAAGGCAATCGGGCCCGGCGTGGCGAACGTGAAGCCCGGCGACAAGGTCATCGCCTTCACCACCTTCGGCGCCTTCGCCGAGGAAGTGAAAACCGAGGCCGTGCGCCTGCTGCCGATGCCCGAGGGCATGAGCTACGCCGAGGCGGCGTCCTTCGTGCTCACCTACGGCACCACCGACCATGCGCTGCGCGACCGCGCGCAGATGAAATCCGGCGAGACGCTGCTGGTGCTCGGCGCCGCGGGCGGGGTCGGGGTGGCCGCGATCGAGATCGGCAAGGCGCTCGGTGCGCGCGTCATCGCCTGCGCCTCGAGCGCGGACAAGCTCGCGGTGTGCCGCCAGCACGGCGCCGACGAGACGATCAACTACGCCAGCGAGGACCTGCGCGAGCGCATCAAGGCGCTCACCGCCGGCAAAGGCGTCGACGTGATCTACGACGCCGTAGGCGGCCCGTACACCGAGCCGGCATTCCGCTCCATCGCCTGGCGCGGCCGGCACCTCGTCATTGGCTTCGCCGCCGGCGACATCCCGAAGCTGCCGCTCAATCTCGCGCTGCTGAAGGGCGCTTCCGTGGTCGGCGTGTTCTGGGGCGACTTCACGCGGCGCGAGCCGCAGGCGTTTGCCGAGAGCGCACGCCAGCTCGCGCGCTGGTACCGGGAAGGCAAGCTCAAGCCCCATGTGTCGGCCACCTTCCCGCTGGAAAAAGCGGCCGCGGCCATGAACCTGCTCGCCTCGCGCAAGGCGAAGGGCAAGGTCGTCATCGCCATCAGTGATTGACGCCGCGACTCGTCAAGCAGCCGGGGGCGTCGCGTCGCCCGCGCCGAGCGGCCTTTGCATCTGCACGCTGTCGACCCAGCGGCCGAACTTGTAGCCCACCGAGCGCAGCGTGCCGACGCGCAGGAAACCGAAGCGCGCGTGCAGCGCGATGGACGCCGTGTTGGCGCTGTCGCCGATCACCGCGATCATCTGGCGATAGCCGAGCTGCG
>DATKAX010000323.1:0-8148 GCA_035514595.1 Burkholderiales bacterium | reverse complement strand
GTGCGCCCGTCGCTCGCGATGTCGTCGACCAGCAGCACGCGCGCGCCGGCGCGCAGCGTGCCCTCGATCTGCGCCTCGCGGCCGAAGCCGCGCGGCCTCGCGCGCACGGACTGCAGCGGCAGCGACAGGCGCTCGGCGATCCACGCGGCATACGCGATCCCGCTCGAATCGACGCCGGCGACGGTGTCGAACTGCTCGAACCCGGCTTCCGAGAGCACGATCTCGGAGGCGAGATCCATCAGCGCGGCGCGGATGCGGGGGAACGAGATCAGGCGCTGGCAGTCGATGTAGACCGGGCTCGCCCAGCCCGAGGCGAGGAAATAGGGGCGCTCGGCGCCGTACTTCACCGCGCCGGCCTCGAGGATCATGCGCGCGGTCATGGCGGAGGCAACCCGCGCGGACCGGGTGCCGCTCATCGCAGCGCCTCGGGCTCGCCGGTGGCCGCCTGGTACAGGACTTCGACCCCCATCATGAAGTCGTCGAGCTCCATCTTTTCGTCGGGATTGTGCGAGCCGTTCTCGTTGCGGATGAACAGCATCCCGGCCGGAACGCCCTGGTTCGCGAAGATGGCGGCGTCATGGCCCGCGCCGCTCGGTATGTCGATGTAGGGATACTGCAGCGCGGCACAGATTCTCCTCAGGCGCACGGCCCACTCGCGGTCGATCAGGCCGGGCTCGGACACCACGCGCTCGCCGAGATCGAACTTCACGCCGCGCGCCTTCTCGATGCCGGCGCACTCTACCAGCACCAGCTGGTAGAAGGCCTCCAGGGTTTCCAGCGACTGGCTGCGGATCTCGAGGCTGAAGCCGACCTCTCCCGGGATGCGCGACACCGAATGCTCGCGCGCATCGGTGCCGACGATGCCGCTGGTGACGACCAGGTCGACGCCGCGCGCGTTGAGCGCCTGCCAGTTCTCGTCGAGCCGCATCAGAAGCTCCGCCAGGGCGAAGACCGCGTCGTGGCGCAGCCAGCGCGGGACCGCGCCGGAATGCCCCGCCACCCCGCGGCAGCGCGCGGCGATGTGGCGCAGGTTGCCGCGAATTCCGGTCACCACGCCCACCGGCGCCTGCCGGGCCACCATGATCGGCCCCTGCTCGATATGCAGCTCCAGGTAGCCGCCGAGCGTCGCCGCATCGACCAGCGGCTCGCCGGCGGCGATGCGGCTCACGTCGGCGCCGGCTTTCTCGAGATACTCGCCGAGCGGCCGCCCGGTATCGCGCTGCGGCCGCTCCAGGTCGCGCTGCCCGAGCTTGCCGAAGAGCGCGTACGAGCCGAGGTAGGGCTTGCCGAACCAGGCGCTCTCCTCGCCGCGAAGCCCGAGCACCGCCAGCGGGCGCTGCGGCGCGATGCCGAGGCGCTTCGCCTTCGCGAGGCACAGCAGGCCGCCCACCACGCCGGCGAGCCCGTCGTAGTTGCCGCCCTCGGGCACCGAGTCGACATGCGAGCCGATCCAGTAAGCAGGCTTGCCCGCCGGCGCCCCCGGCAGCTCCGCCACCAGGTTCGCCGCCGCGTCGAAGCGGGTCGTCAGCCCGGCTGCCCTGGCCGCCTCCTCGATGACGGCGAGCGCCGCGCTCTCCACCTCGCTGTAGGAAGGACGCGTCACGCCGGCGCGCGCCACGGAGAGCTTGCGCACCGCCTCGAAAAGCTCCGCGGCCTGCTCGCGGTCGGTCTTGTCGAACACAGGGCGCAGCAGGTGGTCGGGACCCATGGCGTCTCCTTTTCAGCCGCTTTGCTGCGCGAGGCGCAGCCAGCGGTCGGTGAGCCCGGCGTCGATGCGCACCGCGCCGGTGAGCTCGGCGATCCGGGCGACGCCGTGCCGCTCGCAGTAGGCGACGAGGCCGTCGATGATGCCGATCATCGCCGCCGGGTCCAGGAACGAGGCGGTTCCAACCTGCACCGCGGTCGCGCCGGCGAGCAGGTGCTCCACCGCGTCCTCCGCGCTCATGATGCCGCCGCAGCCGATCACCGGGATGCGCACCGCGCGCGCGCACTGGAACACCATGCGCACGATGACCGGGCGGATGGCGGGGCCGGAGAGCCCGCCCATGACGTTGCCGAGCTTCGGCTTGCGCGTGTGCGGATCGATCGCCATGCCGAGCAGCGTATTGGCGACGACCAGCGCATCGGCACCGGCGTCCTCGGCGGCGCGCGCGATTTCCGCGATGTCGGCGACGTTCGGCGTGAGCTTCGCCCAGATCGGCACGCGCGCGCAGCGCTTGATCGCGGCGATGGCGCGGTGCGTGTCGCGCGCCGACATCGCGAAGGCGCGCCCGTCGGCCTCGATGTTCGGGCAGGAGATGTTGGCCTCGATGGCCGCTATCCCGGGCAGCGAGAGCGCCTCGCAGGCCGCCGCGAACTCTTCGGCGGTATCCGCGGACACGCTCGCCACCAGCGGCGCCGGCACGCCGGCGTAGTGCGGGACGATGTGGTCGACGTAATAGAGCAGCCCGTTGGACGGGATGCCGATCGAGTTGAGCATGCCGGCGTCGGTTTCCGCGACGCGCGGCACCGGGTTGCCGATGCGCCGCTTGGGGGTGACGCTCTTGGTGACGAGCGCCCCCAGCCGGCCCAGGTCCATCGCCTGCGCGTACTCGTGCGCGAAGCAGCCGGAGGCGGGCATCACCGGGTTCTTCAGGATCAGCGAGCCGATGCGCACGCCGAGGTTGACACTTTGCTCAGCCAAATTGCACCTCCCCCGCCACGGCGGCGATCGGGAATACCGGACCTTCGCAGCACACGCGGCGGAACACCTTGTCGCCGCCCTCGTTGAACAGCCGCACGCAGGACAGGCACACGCCCATGGCGCAGGCCATCTGCTGCTCGAGCGCCACCTCGCCGCGCACCTGCTTTGCCTGCAGCAGCTCGAGCAGCCGGTTCGACCCGCAGGTGTAGACCATGTCGGGCTGCTCTTCGGCCAGCAGGCGCTCGACGAGCGGCTCGACCCGCGCCAGCGCCGAGCTGCCGTCCGAGTCGAATACGGCGTGCACGCGCGCCGGCGCAGCGCGCAGGAATTCCTGCTGCATCAGGTCCGCCGGCGAGCGCGCCGAGAGGACAGCGGTGATGCCCACGCCGGCGCGCGCGGCGAGCGGCACCAGCGGGGCCATCGTCGCGAGCCCGACCCCGCGCGCGACCAGCAGCACGCGCTTCCACTGCGCCGAGAAGCTGAAGCCGCGGCCCAGCGGGCCGACGATCGATAGCGTGTCGCCGCGACGCAGGCGCTCAAGCGCCCGCGTGCCCATGCCCTTCACGTGATACAGGAACTCGATGCGATCCTCTTCGGGGCCGATGCCGTACACGCTCATCGGGCGGCGCAGGAAGGGCTTTTCGGCGTCGCTCACCGGGCAGGCGAGCTGGTAGAACTGTCCGGCCAGCGTGCTGCGCGCAAGCGGCGCCGGGCAGGCGAGCCGCAAATACTTGTAGCGCGCGTTCACCCATTGATGCTCGAGCACGCGGCAGGCATGGGTGCCGATCATCATTGGAACAGCCACCTCGGCAGCGCGGTGGACACCGCGGGCACGTAGGTGATCAACGCGAGAACCCCGAGGTTCACCGCGACGAAGCGCCATATCCCGCCGATCACCTGCTCGACCGGGCGATTGAGCGTGCCCGCGGCGACAAAGAGGTCCAGGCCGAACGGAGGCGTGATCATCCCGATGCAGATATTCAGCGTCACCAGCAGCCCGAAGTGCACCGGGTCGACGCCCAGCGCGGCGGCCACCGGATACAGCGTCGGGACGAACAGGAGCAGGATCGAGTTCGGGTCGATGAACATGCCGGCGACGAGCAGCAGCAGGTTCACGAGCAGCAGGAAACCGATCCAGGTCATGTCGATCTCGCGCACCAGGCCGAGCACCGCCTGCGGCAGCTGCGCGAGGACCACGAAGTGCGAGAGCAGCGCGCCCATGGCAAGCAGCACGAAGATCACCGAAACCATCACGGCGCTCGATTCCGCGATGCGCACCAGGTCGCGCCAGCCCAGCGCCCGGTAGACCGCCATCTCCACGAACACCGCGTACACCACCGCCACCGCGGCGGCCTCGGTCGCGGTGAAAACGCCGGAGTAGATGCCGCCCAGGATCACCAGCGGCAGGCCGAGGGCCCACACGCCGGCGCCGAACGCGGCCAGACGCTCGCCGCGCTTCGGTGCTGCGCCGCGTCCCGCGCCGGCGCGCCAGGTTTCCCATTGCACCAGCGCCATGAACACGAGGCCGAGAACCACGCCCACCGCAAGGCCCCCGGCGAACAGCGCCGCGATGGAGGTCCCCGTGATCCAGCCGTAGATGATCAGCGTGATCGAGGGCGGAACCAGCAGCGCGCACTCCGAGGACGCCGCGATGAGGCCCAGGCTGAACTTCTGCGAATAGCCCGCGCGCCGCAGCTCCGGAAACGTAAGGCGGCCGAGCGCAGCCACCGTCGCCGGCGCCGAGCCGCAAACGGCGCCGAACATCATGCACGAGCCCACCGTGGTATGGCCGATGCCGCCCGGGTAGTGGCCGACGAGCGAACGCACCATCGCAGTGAGGCGCTGCGCGATCACGCCGTGCGCCATCAGCTCGGCGGCGAAGATGAAGAAGGGGATCGAAAGCAGCGTTCCCACGTTCACGCCGCCCATGATCTTCTGCGGAATCACGATCTGCGGCATGCCGGGGTAGAACGCGGCCTTGGCGAGCAGCGCCGGAACGCCCATCACCAGCAGCATCTCGAAGCCCAGCGCGAGCATGGCGAAGGCGAGCACGCACAGAAGCGCGAGCAGCATCGCGGCTTCAGCCTTCCAGCGAGGCCGCGCGCGCCGCGAGGCGCCCGCCGGCCGCCGGCAGCTCGAGCGCATAGCGCAGCGCGAGCAGCGCGAAGCCCGCGGGCATCGCGGCGTACAGCCAGCCCATCGAGACATCGAGCGTAGGGCTCGACTGGCCGCTTCGCACGACGAGCACGGTGATGTCGAGCGCGAGCTTGGCGACGTACAGGCTGAAGGCGAGGCCGGCGAGATCGATCGCGAGCTTGACGCCGCGGCGCAGGCGGGGGGCGAAGCGCGCAAGCAGGCTCGTCATCGCGATGTGACGCCCGCGCTCGAGGGCGAGGCCCAGGCCCAGGAACACCACCCACGCGAGCGCGAACAGGCACGCCTCCTCGATCCACGCGAAGCGCGAGGCCTGAACCGGCGCGAACTGGCGCACCGCGACGTTGAAGGCATACGTCGCGGCCATCAGGATCATCAGGGCGGCGACCGTGCCCCGCTCCAGCCGCCGCAACAGGTCGATGACGGTGCTCATTGCACGCGCACCGCCGGCCGGGCCCTCAGTTGCCGAGCTTCTTGCGCTCCTGCTCGTAGAGCGCGATCAGCTTCTGGCCTTCGGCGCCGGCGCGCTCGAGGTAGGCGGCGCGTGAGCGCGGGTACATCGCGGCGCGCAGGCGGGCGCGCTCCTTCTCGTCGGCGATGCGCACGTTGGTCTTGCCCGAGGCGCGGATCACCTCGAGCGCGGCGTTCTGCGCGGCGTCCTTGTTCTTCTCGAAGGCGGGGCGCACTTCCTCGAACGCCCGCACGATCGTCTGGCGGTGCGCAGCAGGCAGCTTCGACCACCACCCGGAATTGAACAGCGCGACGTCTTCCATCGCCCCGTGCTCGGTCACCACCAGGTTCTTCTGCACCTCGTGGAATTTCATGGTCGAGATGGTGTCGAGCGGGTTCTCCTGGCCGTCGATGACGCCGGTCTGCAGCGCGGTGTAGAGCTCGCCGAACTGGATCGCGATGGCCGAGGCGTCCACCGCCGCGAACTGCTCGATCAGGATCTTGGAGTCCATGACGCGGAACTTCTGTCCCTTCATCGACTCGAGCGAGTCGAGCGGCTTGTTGGAGGTGAGCGACTTGCGGCCGTTCGGCCACAGGGCGATCGCGACGAAGCCGCGCGAGGAGAACGAGTCGAGGATCGCTCTTCCGAATGGCCCGGCGCGCAGCTTCTGCGCCGCCGCGCGATCCGACGGGTAGATGTACGGGATGTCGAGGATCGAGACCGCCGGATTGAAGCCGCCGAGGAACGCCGCCGGCATCACGGTGGACTCGATGGTCCCGAGCTGGGTGCCCTCGATCATCTGGCGCGCATTGCCGAGCTGCGAGGACGGAAACAGCTGGAACTCGACCTCTCCGCCGGTGCGGCTGCGCACCAGCTCGGCGACCTTGACCAGCGCCTGGTGCCGGGGCTGCGCCGGCGACTCGAGGTGGCCGATGCGCGCGGTGGTCTTGGCCTTGGGCTGCGCCTGCGCGGGCGCCGCGCCGAGCAGAACGAGCGCTGCGCCGGCGGCGAAAAGCATCTGCTTGAGCGGGTTCATGGCTGGGCTCCTCCAGGGGGAAGGCGGGACTTTATCCAATTATTGAGACGGATGTCAACGTTCTGCTACACTGGCCCGCCTCCATGCCCAAGGTCCGCAAGCAGCTCGATCTGCGCGACATCGGCGCGCGGCTGCGGGCCTATCGCCTGGGCGCGCGCGCCAGCGCCGGGACGCTCGCCCGCAAGCTCGGCGTCTCGCGCGCGGCGCTGTACCGCATCGAGGCGGGGCAGATGATCAAGATCGAGGTGCTGGAGCGCCTCGCCGGCGTGCTCGGCACCTCGCTCGCCTCGCTGCTCGGCGCCGAGGTCGAGTACCACGCGCGAGCCGTGAGCTACTTCTCCCGCATGCAGCAGCTGGAGGCGAGCGCGGAGCGCATCGTGGCGCACTTCAACCCGGTCTCGTACCTGCTCACCTCGGACGCCTATTCCGCGGGCATGCGCGTGATGCTCGAGGAAAGCGTGCCCGAGGACCCGCGCGTGCGCCGGCGCGCCGCCGAGGAGGCGCGCGCGGTCTGGGAGATCCTCGAGGCGCGCAAGCACGCCGCGCGCAGCCGGCGGCCGGCCATCGTGAACCTCGTCGGCGTGCCGGAGATCGAGCGCCTGCTCGACATCGGGCTGGTGGGACGCCTGGACCTGCCGCAGGCGGTGCGCGCCGAGCGCCGCCAGCTCGCGCAGCAGGAGGTCGAGCACCTTGCCCGGCTGATGGAAAGCGAGCCGTTCGGCGTGCAGATCGGCCTGGTCGAGGACACCCTGCCCAACGTCACCTTCCAACTCTTCTACTCGGCGCAGGACGTGCGCCTCGCGGTGAGCCCGTTCAGGCTCGGCGAGCTGCCCAACGTGCGCATCGGCGTCGCCACCGTCACGGCCGCGCGCGAGGCAGTGTCGCTCTACGAGATCCTGGTGAAGGACCTGTGGGCGCGCGCCCTGCGAGGCGCGGCCGGGGCGCGCCGTTTGCGCGCGCTCAAGTCTCGGGAAAGCTCGACACGCCGCCATGGGCGGCCGACCACTCCGCGGGGCCTTTCAGGAAGCGCTCCACTTCGGCCACGACTTGCGGCGCGAAATAGCCGCCCTTCTTGACCACCTCGAGCACGTCCCACCAGGTCGCGAGGTGATGCAGGCGCACGTTGATCTCCTTCAGGATGCGCTTGGACTCCGGGAAGATGTCGTAATAGAAGGTGACGAAGACGTGATCGACGATCGCGCCCGCGTCGCGCAGCGCCTTGCAGAAATTGACCTTGCTGCGCCCGTCGGTCGTCAGGTCCTCGACCAGCAGCGTGCGCGCGCCCTCCTCGATATGGCCCTCGATCTGCGCGCCGCGGCCGAAGCCCTTGGGCTTCTTGCGCACGTACTGCATCGGCAGCGAGAGGCGATCGGCGATCCACGCCGCATACGGGATGCCCGCGGTCTCTCCGCCCGCCACCGTGTCGAACTGCTCGAAGCCCACGTCGCGCACGATGGTCGCGGTCGCGAAATCGATCAGCGCGGAGCGCACCCGCGGGTACGAGATCAGCTTGCGGCAATCGATGTACACCGGGCTCGCCCACCCCGAGGTGAAGATGAACGGCTTGCCCTCCGAGAAGTGCACCGCCTTCACCTCGAGCATCATCTTGGCGGTCATCTCGGCGATGAAACTCTTGTCCGCGAACAGCATGGCGCATTCTAACCCTTGGCGCACGCGGCTCTCGCGCCCACGGTAAAATCGGGACCGCGAATCCGGGGGATAGCCATGGCGATGGATCGAACACTCGCAACGCTCGCCGCAGCCGCGCTGCTGCTCGCGCCGCTCGCGGCCGGCGCGCAAGGCAAGGACGGCCTGACCTACCGC
>DATKAX010000322.1:0-6784 GCA_035514595.1 Burkholderiales bacterium | reverse complement strand
CGATCCCGTCGCGCGCAAGCACGTCATCTATAAAGAGACAAAAATAAAATAGCGGAACCGCCCGCTATTCTATTTTTGAAATGAATTCGACCGGAACCCAGATAACGCGCGCGCCCTGGTGAAATTCGAGGTATTCGGGATTTTAAAAAAGCCCGCCTTCAAGGCGGGCTTTTTTTATGCGTAGCAGCGCAGCCTGCGGCTGAACTCCTGGAGCGGAATGATGCCGCTCGCCTCGGCGCGCGCGCACCAGTCCTCGAGTTGGCGCACGAGCTCGTCCTTCGAGGCGCTCGAGCGCTGCCACAGCGCAGCCAGGTCCTGCCGCATGGTGTAGACGGTGTCGAGCACCTTGCTCTTGCTGAGCGCCTCGCTCATCTTCTCGCGTTCGCTGGCGGGCAGCGATTCCGCGCCGAAGTGGAGCATCCGTTTCACGGCCGTCCAGTCCACGCTTACTACCGCCCTGGCCTTGAGATGGTGGATCTCGTCGGCGCAGGTCTGGCGCACAGTATGCGCGTACTTGGCGAGGACTTCGTAGCGGTGGGTGATGACGGCCTGCACCGTGGCCAGGTCGCAAGCGGTCTTGGCGCTATCGAGCTTGATCTTCGGGGCGACCTTCTTGATATGCGCCAGCCCGAGGAACTGGAAGATCCGGAGGTAGGCCCAGCCGATATCGAATTCGAACCAGCGGTTGGAAAAGCGCGCCGAGCTCGGGTAAGCGTGGTGGTTGTTGTGCAGCTCCTCGCCGCCGATCAGCACGCCCCAGGGCACGATGTTGCGGCTTGCGTCGGCAACGTCGTAGTTGCGGTATCCGAAGAAATGCCCGACGCCGTTGATCACGCCGGCAGCCCAGAACGGAATCCAGGCGATCTGCACCAGCCAGATGAGCAGGCCCGGCACGACGCCGAATACGAGCAGGTACAAAGCCAGCAGAACGAACACCCCTGCATACGAGAACGGCGTGTACAGCTTGCGCTCCATCCAGTCCTCGGGGGTCCCGTGCCCGTAGCGCTCGAGGGTCTCCGGGTTGTGCGACTCCTTGACGTACAGGAACACGCCGCCCCAGAGCACGCGATTGATGCCGTAGACCTGCGGGCTGTGCGGGTCGTCTTCCGTCTCGCACTTCGCATGGTGCTTGCGGTGGATGGCCGCCCACTCCTTGGTCACCATCCCGGTGGTGAGCCAGAGCCAGAAGCGGAAAAAATGCGAGATCACCGGATGCAGCTCGAGCGCGCGGTGGGCCTGGCAGCGGTGCAGGTAGATCGTGACCGCCGCGATCGTGACGTGCGTCAGCCCCAGTGCGGCGAGCACGTAGCCCCACCACGAGAGTTCCAGCAAGCCGGTGAAAATCATCAGAAGTCTTTTGTCCTTGTCCTAGTAGCGGTTATTGGCAGCGCGGCCGATTCTACGCGAACCGTCGGCCCTGGTCGCGGTGTTATGTAACAGTCCGCTGCCAAAGGACATTTCTGACAATTGCGGCTCCGATTCGTTCACTGGGCCGCGCGTTCGAACGCCGCAGCGAAAAACCCGTCGGTGCCGTGCCGGTGGGGCCACAGCCGCAGGCGCTCGCCCGTATTCAGGGCGATACGTTGCTCGTCAAATGCCGCGCCGCAGGAAAGCACCCGGAACTCGGCATCGGCGGCCTGGAAGGCGTCGGCGACGGCATCGTTTTCCTCATGCAATATGCTGCAGGTGGCATAGACCAGCCGGCCTCCCGGCCTGACGAGGCGGGAGGCCGCCCGCAGGATTCTCAGCTGCTTGTGCGCCAGTTCCTCGATCGCTTCGGGGCCGTGCCGCCACTTCAGATCCGGATTGCGCCGCAGCGTGCCGAAGCCGCTGCACGGCGCATCGACCAGCACACGGTCGAGCTTGCCGGCGAGGCGCTTCGCTCGAGCGTCGTTCTCGCCCGAGAGCGCGATCGGATGGATGTTGGTGATCCCGGCCCGCGCAGCCCGTGGGGCCAGCGCCTGCAGGCGCCTGGCAGAAACGTCCAGCGCGTAGATGCGGCCCGTGCCCCGGGTCAGCATGGCGATGGCGAGCGCCTTGCCGCCGGCGCCGGCGCAGTAGTCCGCGATCATTTCCCGGCGCCGCGGCGCGAGCAGCCATGCCAGCAACTGGCTGCCCTCGTCCTGCACCTCGACCAGCCCGTCGCGGAAAAGCGCGTGGCGGTTGATCGCCGGCTTGCCTGCAAGCCGGACACCCGCGGGCGAATACGGCGTCGCTGAAGCCGCGAGCCCGTCCTTTGCCAGCAGCGCCAGCACCTCGTCGCGCCCGATGCGAGCGAGATTGACGCGCAAATCGAGGGGCGCGGGGCTGAGCAGGGCCTGGGCGATGCGCATCGCCTCGTCGACGCCGTGGCGGGATGCCAGGCGCTCCCACAGCCAGTCGGGAAGGTCGGCGCGCACCGCGGCCGGGAGCGCGGCGAAATCGGTCGCGCGAATGCGCGCGAGAAGCGACGTCTCCATAAGCCCCTCCAGGGCACGGCCGGAAAGTCCGAACACGCGCACCAGGGCTGCGGCCAGCAAGGCGCGCGGCTCGGCCGACCCGGCCGCCGCTTCCAGCGACCGTTTGCGGCGCAGGACCGCGAACGCGGCCTCGGCGATGAACGCCCTGTCGTGCTGACCGAGCTGGCGCTGAGACCGGAAATAGGCCGACAACGTCTCGTCTGCTGGCCCCGTCCCCTCGAGCAGGCTGGACAACGCGGCCGCGCCGTGCGCGAGCAGCGTGCGCGTCGGCCTCACGGCGTCGAAATGCGCGTCGCGAGCTGCTCGTAGCGTGTGCCGTCGTTCTCGACGATCAGGATGCGAACCGGCAGGTAGCTGTGGCTCGCCGCGAGCCAGATCTCGCCACGCAGCTCGCTCCGGCCGGGCTTTTTGCGCAGGAGCTTGAGGGTGTCGAACTCGCCGGCAGGCACGCTCAGCCGCTCCCTGCCGGCCGGCTCGTAGATGTACTCCGACACGCCGCGGCCGTTGATGACATGCATCCTCACCGGCTCCGGATTGGGCGGAGAGAAGGAAAACGTCAGCAGGAAGGTGAGGCCGTCCTGCGGGTTCGCCGGAAGCGCATGCGTGCTCGAGTTTCCTTTGTAGCGCATGGTGAACGTCTTCGCCTGCCAATCGAACCACGCGCGCGCCGTGTCGCGCCCCGAGCGCTCGTCCGCGAACTCCAGGGGACGCAAGCCATCCGCGGCGACCGTGCCGTGGCTGGTGCGCTTCGCGCGACCCAGCAGGGCGAACAGACCCCTGCCCTCCCAGGTTTCGGTGAGCCGATAGCTGCCATTGGCATGCTCGAGGCGGTCGACTACCTCGGCGATCGTGCGGCCGTTGCGCTTGAGCTCGTATTCGATCTCGACGCGAGCCGGCGGCGCTGCGTGCGACAGCGCCGCAACGCTAAGGAGCAGCCACAACGAGCTGCGCATCGTCTCCCTCGATTCGTATCACGCCATCCTTCATCCTGAGCCGGCCCTCCAGCGCCCAGCGCACTGCACGCGGGTAGATGACATGCTCCTGCGCGAGAACGCGCGCGGCCAGCGATTTCGCGCCGTCTTTCGCGAGCACGGGAACCGCAGCCTGGATCACGATCGGACCGCTGTCCAGTGCGGCGGTCACGAGATGCACCGTGCAGCCGTGCACCTTCACCCCGGCGGCCAGCGCCCGCGCGTGCGTGTCCAGGCCGGGGAAGGCGGGCAGGAGCGACGGATGAACGTTGAGCAGCCTCCCGGCGTAGCGCTCGACGAAGCCGGGCGTCAGCACGCGCATGAAGCCCGCCAAGGCGACCACGCGCGGCTCGAAACGGCCGATTTCCGCCGCCAGGGCCTCATCGAAGTCGGTGCGTGTGGCGAAGCGACGGTGGTCCACGACCCGCGTCGCCACGCCTCGGCCTGCGGCGATCTCCAGCCCCGCGGCATCGGCGCGATTGCTGATCACGGCCGCCGCGGGCAGCCCCGCATCCAGCAACGCCTGCATGTTGCTGCCGCGCCCGGAGATCAGGATGACCAGCAAGTCAGAACACCCGCGCGCTGCGGTAGCCGTCGTTCTCGAGCAGCGCAAGCACGCCTTTCTCGCCGTAAAGGTGAAGCGCGCCGAGCGCTACGAAAGCGTTGCCGCGGCGCAGCCGCCTCTGCATGCGGAACGCCATGACCACGCTGCGGTCATGGAGCACGCGCTTCGTCATGACGGCCTGGTGCGGCGCGACTTCGGGATAGCGGGCCGAGAATTCCTCGCGCAGCCGCCAGATGCCGTGAAGATCGCCCGCGACGTAGGCCTGCACGGTGCGCTCGGCGAGCTCGAGCAGCTCCGCGCGGTGGCTGAGGCTGTGCCTGAGCAGGGCAACCTGCGAGGCCATCGGAAATTCGTCGAACGTGAAGACCTGTTCCTCGACCTCCTCGATCTGGTGAATCGGCAGGCGTCGCCGGCGTGCCAGCTCGATCAGCTGCGTGTCGAGCGCAGAGCCCGGCGCCTGCCGCGCGACCCGCAGGTTGAGCAGGACTCCCCAGGGCTTCATCTTGTTCACGAACTCGCGCGGCAAGCCGATCGGCCGCAGCTGCTCGAGGGCGCGCTCGAAGTCCTCGGATCCGATGGTCTGCTCGAGCGTCTGCCCGTCGAGGAACATGGCCGCCTCGGCAAAGCGCTGCTGCGTGTAGGCGTCGGGCAGGAATTCGAGCATCAGACTGCTGGCGGAGGAAAACACCGCTTGCACTGCCGCCGGCAGCTCGGCGAGACGGGGATCGGCGACGTGGATGGTGCCGTACACATGGCTCGGCGCCACCCCTTCCCTGGAGAGCCGCCAAAGCAGGCCGCGGGCGAAGCGCTGCGCGGGGGCGCTCCACGCCGGGAGCGTTCCGAGCAGCAGGCTCGCGCATACGAACGCTCTCCGGTTCACGACGCGGGCCCGATCATCGCTTCGGGCCGCACCCAGCGGTCGAACTCCTCGGCCTTGACGTAGCCCAGGGCGAGCGCCGCTGCGCGCAGCGTGCTGCCGTCGCGATGCGCCTTCTTCGCAATCTCGGCGGCGCGATCGTAGCCGATGTGCGGCGTGAGCGCCGTAACCAGCATCAGCGAGCGCTCGAGGAGCTCCCGAATGCGCGCCTCGTTTGGCTCGATGCCACGGGCGCAGTGCTCGTCGAACGAGCGGCAGCCGTCCGCAAGCAGGCGCGAGCTATGCAGGAACGCATGCACGATCATCGGCTTGAAAACGTTGAGCTCGAGGTGGCCCGAGGCGCCGCCAATATTGATCGCGACGTCGTTTCCCATCACTTGCGCGCACAGCATGGTAAGTGCCTCGGCCTGGGTCGGGTTGACCTTGCCGGGCATGATCGAGCTCCCCGGCTCGTTCTCCGGGATCACCAGCTCGCCCAGTCCGGAGCGTGGGCCCGAGGCGAGCAGACGGATGTCGTTCGCCAGCTTGGCGGCCGCCGCGGCGAGCGTTTTCAGCGCGCCGTGGGCGAACACCAGCGCCTCGTGGCCTGCCAGGGCGGCGAACTTGTTGGCGGCGGGAACGAACGGCATTGCCAGCTCCTGAGCGATGAGGCGGCAGACTCGATCGCCGAACTCGGGATGCGTGTTGAGCCCCGTGCCCACCGCCGTGCCGCCGATGGCGAGCTGGTAGAGGCCCGGAAGCGCGGCCGCGACCGCGGCGCGCGCCTGCTCGAGCTGCGACACGTACCCGGAAAATTCCTGCCCGAGCGAAAGCGGCGTCGCGTCCTGCAAGTGGGTGCGCCCGATCTTGACGATGCCCGCGAACCGGTCGCGCTTCGCGGCGAGGGTCGCCGCGAGCTGATCCATGGCCGGGAGCAGATCCTCCCGCAGCGCGCGCACCGCGGCGATGTGCATCGCAGTGGGAAAGGCGTCGTTCGATGACTGCCCGAGGTTCACGTGATCGTTGGGATGCACCAGGCGCGCGGGGCCGCGCTCGCCGCCGAGGAGCTCCGAGGCGCGGTTCGCCAGCACCTCGTTCACGTTCATGTTGGTCTGGGTGCCGGAGCCGGTCTGCCAGACGACCAGGGGAAACTCCTCGTCGTGCCTGCCGGCGAGCACCTCGTCGGCGGCGCGCCGGATGGCCTGCGCCTTGGGCCCGTCGAGCAGCGCGAGCTCGGCATTGACGCCCGCTGCCGCCTTCTTCACCAGCGCGAGAGCGAGGATCACCTCGCGCGGCATGCGCTCGCCCGAGATGCGGAAGTAGCGGCGGCTGCGCTCGGTCTGCGCGCCCCATAGGCGCCCCGCCGGGACCTCGATGGCGCCGAAGCTGTCCTTTTCGGTGCGGGTGCCGCTCATCGCGGCCACCATATTACGACTGGTTCTTGACTTCGGCGTGCACCTTCGCCATGTCGAGCGTCTTGGCCTGGGTGATCACCTGCTCGAGCGCGGTACCCGGCAGCGCGCCCACCTGCTGGAACAGAATGACCTTTTCCCGGAACACCATCAGCGTAGGGATGGAGCGGATGCCGAAGGCGCCGGCGAGCTCCTGTTGCTCGTCGGTGTTCACCTTGGCGAACACCACGTCCGGGTGCGCATTTGAGGCCTGCTCGTAGACCGGAGCGAAGCCCTTGCAAGGGCCGCACCAGGGCGCCCAGAAGTCCACGATTACCATCGGGTTATCGTTGACCGTGTGCTCGAAGTTTTCCTGGGTGAGCTCGATAGTCGCCACGGCGATCCTCGCAAAAAAAAGGGGGCAGTGTACTCTAGACAGCCATGGTCACAGGCCGGTTCGCGCCTTCGCCGAGCGGGCCGTTGCATTTCGGGTCGCTCGTCGCCGCGCTGGCAAGCTGGCTCGACGCGCGTGCCGCAGGCGG
>DATKAX010000321.1:0-11966 GCA_035514595.1 Burkholderiales bacterium | reverse complement strand
TACCCGCCGGAGCAGAAGCGCTCGGCGGTGATGAGCGCGCTCATCATCGCGCAGGACGAGAAGGGCTGGCTTTCCACCGAGACCATGGACGAGGTGGCGCGCTATCTCGGCATGGCGCCGGTCGCGGTGTACGAGGTGGCGACCTTCTACTCGATGTACAACCTCGAGCGCCTGGGCCGGCACAAGCTCACGATCTGCACCTCCCTGCCGTGCGGCCTGCAAGGCGCGCTCGACGCGGCCGACCACCTGCGCGCGAAGCTCGGCATCGACTTCAACCAGACCACGCCCGACGGGCGCTTCACCCTCAAGGAGGGCGAGTGCATGGGCGCCTGCGCGATGGCGCCGGTGCTGCTCGTCAACAACAAGAAGATGCACGACTTCATGTCTTACGAGAAGCTCGACCGGCTGATCGAGGAGTTGAAGTGACGATGCTCGACTACGGCCCGGACGCCATCCTGATGGCCGGCCTCGACGGCCGCAATTGGCGGCTCAAGGACTACGAGGCGCGCGACGGATACCAGGCATTGAAAAAGCTGTTTTCCGACAAGGTTTCCCCGGATAAGATCATTGCGGAAGTCAAGAAATCGGCGCTGCGCGGGCGGGGCGGCGCCGGGTTTCCGACGGGCCTAAAGTGGTCGTTCATGCCGCGCCAGGCCCCGGGCCCGAAGTACGTGGTGTGCAACTCCGACGAGGGCGAGCCCGGCACCTGCAAGGACCGGGATCTGCTGCGCTACAACCCGCACGCGGTGATCGAGGGCATGATCATCGCCGGCTACGCGATGGGCGCGACCGCGGGCTACAACTACGTCCACGGCGAGACGTGGGAGCTCTACGAGCAGTTCGAGGCCGCGCTCGCCGAGGCCTACGCCGCCGGCTACCTCGGCAAGCGCATTCTTGGGTCTGATTTTTCATTCGAATTATTTGCCCACGCCGGTTACGGGGCATATATCTGCGGTGAGGAAACCGCGCTGCTCGAGTCGCTCGAGGGCAAGAAGGGCATGCCGCGCTTCAAGCCGCCGTTCCCGGCGAGCTACGGCCTGTACGGCAAGCCGACTACCATCAACAACACCGAGACCTTCGCCGCCGTGCCCTGGATCCTGCACCACGGCGGGGAGGCGTTCCTCGCCCTGGGCCGGCCGAACAACGGCGGCACGAAGCTGTTTTCGGTCACCGGCCACGTCAACCGCCCGGGCAACTACGAGGTGCGACTGGGCACGCCGTTCGCGCAGCTGCTCGAGATGGCGGGCGGGGTGCGCAGCGGGCACGAGCTGAAGGCGGTGATCCCGGGAGGCTCCTCGATGCCGGTGCTGCCCGCCGACATCATGATGGCCACCGACATGGACTACGACTCGATCGCCAAGAGCGGCTCGATGCTCGGCTCCGGCGCGGTGATCGTGATGGACGACTCGACCTGCATGGTGCGCGCGCTCGAGCGGCTGTCGTACTTCTACTTCGAGGAGTCCTGCGGGCAGTGCACGCCCTGCCGCGAGGGCACCGGCTGGCTCTACCGGGTGGTGAACCGCATCGAGAACGGCGCCGGGCGCATCGAGGACCTGCGGCTCCTCGACAGCGTCGCCGACAACATCGCCGGGCGCACCATCTGCGCGCTGGGCGATGCCGCGGCGCTGCCGGTGAAGAGCTTCATCAAGCATTTCCGCGACGAGTTCGTGCACCACATCGAGCACCGGCAGTGCCTCGTGAAAGGCGACGTGGAGCCGAAGTGGGGGCGCACCGGCGCCGGTTTCACGATGAGGAACATGAAGGAAGCCGCGTAGATGCCCAAGCTCGAGATCGACGGCAGGCCGGTCGAGGTGGCGCAGGGCGCGACCGTGATCGAGGCGGCCCACAAGCTCGGCATCTACGTGCCGCACTTCTGCTACCACAAGAAGCTCACCATCGCCGCCAACTGCCGCATGTGCCTGGTCGAGGTGGAGAAGGCGCCCAAGCCGCTGCCGGCCTGCGCCACGCCCGCCACCGAGGGCATGAAGGTGCTGACGAATTCGCCGCTCGCCAAGGACGCGCAGAACGGCGTGATGGAGTTCCTGCTCATCAACCACCCGCTCGACTGCCCGATCTGCGACCAGGGCGGGGAGTGCCAGCTGCAGGACCTCGCGGTGGGCTACGGCCACAGCAGCTCGCGCTACACCGAGGAGAAAAGGGTCGTCCTGCGAAAGGAGCTGGGGCCTCTGGTCGCCGCCGAGGAGATGAGCCGCTGCATCCAGTGCACGCGCTGCGTGCGCTTCGGGCAGGAGATCGCCGGCATCATGGAGCTCGGCCTCGCCGGGCGCGGCGAGAACGCCGAGATCGTGGCCTTCGTCGGCCGGGCGGTCGACTCCGAGCTCTCGGGCAACATGATCGATCTGTGCCCGGTCGGGGCGCTCACCTCGGAGCCCTTCCGCTACACCGCGCGTACCTGGGAGCTCTCGCGCCGCAAGTCGATCTCGCCGCACGACGCCACCGGCTCCAACCTGGTGGTGCAGGTGAAGCAGAACCGCGTGATGCGCGTGCTGCCGCTCGAGACCGACGAAATCAACGAATGCTGGCTCTCGGACAAGGAGCGCTTCTCCTACGAGGGCCTCAACTCGCCGGACCGGCTGCAGCGGCCGATGGTGAAGCGCGACGGCGAATGGGCGGAAACCGACTGGGAGACGGCGCTGCGGTTCACGGCCGAGTCCCTCGCCGGCCAGGACTTCGGCGTCCTGGCCTCGCCGCACGCTACGCTGGAAGAGCTTCACCTCGCCGGCAAGCTCGGGCCGGCCGACTTTCGCCTGCGCCACGCCGACTTCTCCGCCGACGGCGCGCGCGCCGGCATCCCGTGGCTCGGCATGAGCATCCCGGAGCTGGAGAAGCTCGACCGCGTTCTGGTGGTCGGCGCGTGCCTGCGCAAGGACCAGCCGCTGCTCGCGCACCGCTTGCGCCAGGCCGCGAAGCGCGGCGCCCGCATCCACATGCTGCACTCGGTGGATGACGACTGGCTGATGCCGATCGCGAGCCGCAGGATAGTGCCGCCGGCGGAGCTGGCTCAGCAGTTTGATTTTTTCAGGGAATCTCTTTCTTCAGGGGAAAACGCGGCGATCCTGCTCGGCAACTTCGCCCAGCAGCATCCGCAGGCGGCAGCGATCCATGCCGCGGCGCAGGCGCTGGCCGAGGCCACCGGCGCGAGGCTCGGCTTCCTGGGCGAGGCGGCGAACTCGGTCGGCGGCTACCTCGCCGGCCTGCCTTCCGGCGGCAATGTCGCTTCGATTCTCGAGAGGAAGGCCTTCGTGCTGCTCGGCATGGAGCCGGAGCTCGACTGCGCCGACCCGCAGGCCGCGCTGCGCGCCCTGCGCCAGGCTGCGTTCGTGGTGCAGCTCAGTACCTGGAAGACCGGGCTCGATTACGCCCACGTGCTGCTTCCGGTGGCGCCGTTCAGCGAGACCGCGGGCAGCTTCGTGAATGTCGAGGGGCGGGTGCAGAGCTTCTACGCCACGGTGAACCCGCTCGGCGAGGCGCGCCCGGCGTGGAAGGTGCTGCGCGTGCTCGGCAGCCTGCTCGGCCGTCCCGGCTTCGAGCTGGACGACATCGCGCAGGTGCGCGCCGCCTGCCTGGCGGGGCGGGATGTGAGCACGCTTCTGTCCAATAAGATCAATCTGGAGAAGAAAGAAACGCATACCGCCGAAAAAACCGAGGGCATCCAGCGAATCGCCGATGTGCCGATCTACTTCGCCGACCCGCTGGTGCGCCGCTCGCCGCCGCTGCAGAAGTCCCGCGACGCACGGCCGCCGCGGGCCTGGATGAACGCGGCGCTGCTGCAGAAGCTCGGGCTCGCCCCGGGGCAGCAGGCGCGCATCCGCCAGGGCGAGGGCGAGGCCAAGCTCGAGGTCGCGCTCGACGACAGGCTTCCCGATGGCTGCATTCGCGTCGCCGCCGGCCATCCCTCGACCGCGGTCCTCGGCGCCATGTTCGGCGCGCTCGGCGTCGAAAAAGTGAGCATCGGGAAGGCGGCATGAGGGGGCGCGGCTGATGCGCGAGAGCCTGCAGGCATTCGCCGAAGCCGGGTTCGGGCCGGTGTGGGGGCCGGCGATCTCGACCACTGTCGTGTACCTCTTCTACATCGTCGCCATCGTGGCGCCGCTGATGCTCGCGGTCGCCTATCTCACCCTGTGGGAGAGGAAGCTGATCGGCTGGATCCAGATCCGCATCGGCCCGAACCGGGTCGGCCCGTACGGCCTGCTGCAGCCGATCGCCGACGGCGTGAAGCTGCTGCTCAAGGAAATCATCCTGCCCGCGAAGGCGAACAAGGGCCTGTTCCTGCTCGCGCCGGTGGTGATGATCATGCCGGCACTCGCCGCCTGGGCGGTGATCCCGTTCGCGCCCGAGGTGGTGCTCGCCGACATCGACGCCGGGCTGCTCTACATCCTGGCGCTCTCCTCGATCGGGGTCTACGGCGTGATCATCGCCGGCTGGGGGTCGAACTCGAAGTACGCCTTCCTCGGCGCCATGCGCTCGGCGGCGCAGATGGTTTCCTACGAGCTGGCGATGGGCTTCGCGCTGGTGGTGGTGCTGATGGTTTCGGGCAGCCTCAACCTCTCGGCCATCGTCGAGTCGCAGGCGCGCGGCTGGGCTGCCTCCCAGGGCCTCGTGTTCCTGTCCTGGAACTGGCTGCCGCTGCTGCCGATGCTGGTGGTGTACTTCGTGTCGGGCGTCGCCGAGACCAACCGCGCGCCCTTCGACGTCGTGGAGGGCGAGTCCGAGATCGTCGCGGGCCACATGGTCGAATACTCGGGGATGACCTTCGCGCTGTTCTTCCTCGCCGAGTACATGAACATGATCCTGATCAGCACGCTGACCGCGGTGCTGTTCTTCGGCGGCTGGCTGCCGCCGATCGACTCGGCGCCGTTCACCTGGGTGCCGCCCTTCGCCTGGCTGCTCGCGAAGGTGTTCGTGATCGTCTCGATGTTCCTGTGGATCCGGGCCACCTTCCCGCGCTACCGCTACGACCAGATCATGCGCCTGGGCTGGAAGGTGTTCATCCCGCTGACGCTGGTGTGGATCGCGGTCATCGGCCTGTGGATGCAGACGCCCTGGAGTCTCTGGAAATGAGCCGGGTGATCGAGTTTTTCAAGTCGTTTCTTCTGATTGAACTTCTGCGGGGAATGATGCTCACCGGGCGGCATCTCTTCGCGCGCAAGATCACGGTGCAGTTCCCGGAGGAAAAGACGCCGCTCAGCCCGCGCTTTCGCGGCCTGCACGCGCTGCGCCGCTATCCCAACGGCGAGGAGCGCTGCATCGCGTGCAAGCTGTGCGAGGCGGTGTGCCCGGCGCTGGCGATTCACATCGAATCCGAGGAAAGGGGAGACGGGACGCGCCGCACCACGCGCTACGACATCGACCTCGTGAAGTGCATCTTCTGCGGCTTCTGCGAGGAGGCCTGCCCGGTGGATGCCATCGTCGAGACCAGCATCCTCGAATATCACGGGGAAAAGCGGGGCGACCTTTACTACACCAAGCCGATGCTGCTGGCCGTCGGCGACCGCTACGAGGAGAGCATCGCCCGCGACCGGGCCAAGGACGCGCCCTACCGCTGAACCGGACCACCACCAACAACAAATGCTCGAAACCTGGATCTTCTACGCCTTCGCGGCGCTGCTGCTGTATTCCGGCGTGCGCGTGATCACGGGGCGCAACCCGGTGCACGGGGCGCTGCACCTGGTGCTCGCGTTCTTCACCGCCGCCGCGCTCTGGCTGCTGCTGTACGCCGAGTTCCTGGCGATCGTGCTGGTGGTGGTCTACGTGGGCGCGGTGATGGTGCTGTTCCTCTTCGTGGTGATGATGCTCGACGTCAACGTGGAGCGCGTGCGCCAGGGATTCTGGCGCAACCTGCCGCTCGCGCTGGTAGTGGGCGGCATCATGGTGCTCGAGATGGGCGCGGTGCTCGCCAGCCGCATCTACGGCTCGGCGCCGCGCGAGTTCCCTGCGGGCTACAGCAACACCAAGGAGCTCGGGCGCATCCTGTACACCGACTACGCCTACGCCTTCGAGATCGCGGCGGTGGTGCTGCTGGTGGCGATCATCGCCGCCATCTCGCTCACGCTGCGCGGACGCAAGGACAGCCGCCACCAGGACCCGTCGCGCCAGGTGCGCGCGCGCCGCGAGGAGCGGGTAAGGCTAGTCTCCATGCCGGCGGAGAAGGACTAGCGTGGCGAGCCTGGGCCTTGCGCACTACCTGGTGCTGGGCGCGGTCCTGTTCGCGCTCAGCGTGGTCGGCATCTTCCTCAACCGGCGCAACCTGATCGTGCTGCTGATGGCGATCGAGCTGATGCTGCTCGCGGTGAACCTCAATTTCATCGCCTTCTCGCACTACCTGGGCGACATCGCCGGGCAGGTGTTCGTGTTCTTCATCCTCACCGTGGCGGCGTCCGAGTCGGCGATCGGGCTGGCGATCCTGGTGGTGCTGTTCCGGAACCTGAACACCATCGACGTCGAGGACCTCAGGTCGCTGAAGGGATGATGAAGACCCTTTACCTGGTGATTCCGCTGGCGCCGCTCGCCGGGGCCGTCGTCGCCGGCCTGTTCGGGCGCGCCATCGGGCGCGCCGGCGCGCACTGGGCCACCGTCCTTTCGGTTCTCGTGTCCTTCGTGTGCTCGGTGGTGGTGTTCGCCGACGTGCTGAACGGCAACACCTTCAACGGCGCCGTCTACACCTGGCTCACGAGCGGCGGGACGCGCTTCGAGATCGGCTTCCTGATCGACCCCTTGAGCGCGCTGATGATGGTGGTCGTGACCTTCGTGTCGCTGATGGTGCACATCTACACCATCGGCTACATGGCCGGGGATCCGGGCTACCAGCGCTTCTTCGCGTACATCTCGCTGTTCACCTTCTCGATGCTGATGCTGGTGATGGCGAACAACTTCGTGCAGCTTTTCTTCGGCTGGGAGGCGGTGGGGCTGGTGTCGTACCTGCTGATCGGCTTCTGGTACACGCGCGAGAGCGCCATCTACGCGGGCCTCAAGGCGTTCCTGGTGAACCGGGTCGGCGACTTCGGATTCCTGCTGGGCATCGCCCTGGTGCTCGCGCACTTCGGCACGCTGCACTACGAGCCGGTGTTCGCCCAGGCGGCGGGCGCCGGCGCGCCGCTCACGCTGATTTGCATCCTGTTGTTCGTCGGCGCGATGGGCAAGAGCGCGCAGTTCCCGCTGCACGTGTGGCTGCCCGACTCGATGGAGGGCCCCACGCCCATCTCGGCGCTGATCCACGCCGCCACCATGGTGACCGCGGGCATCTTCATGGTGGCGCGCATGGCGCCGCTCTACGAGCTCTCCGAAACGGCGCGGAGCGTGGTTTTAATGACAGGATCCGTTACGGCCTTGTCGATGGCGCTGGTCGCCCTCACCCAGTTCGACATCAAGCGCGTGGTGGCGTACTCGACGCTTTCGCAGCTCGGCTACATGACCGCGGCGCTCGGCGCCTCGGCCTACTCGGCGGCGATCTTCCATCTCATGACGCACGCCTTCTTCAAGGCGGTGCTGTTCCTCGCCGCCGGCTCGGTGATCATCGCGCTGCACCACGAGCAGGACATGCGGCGCATGGGCGGCCTCAGAAAGTACATGCCGTGGACCTACTGGACGCTGCTCCTCGGCGCCATCTCCTCGGCGGGCATCCCCGGCTTCGCCGGATTCTTCTCCAAGGACGCGATCATCGAGGCGGTGCGCCACAGCGCGACGCCGGGCGCCGTGTTCGGCTATTTCTGCGTGCTCGCCACGGTGTTCGTGACCGCGCTCTACACTTTCCGGCTGGTGTTCATGGCGTTCCACGGGCCGGGCCGCTTCGACGCCGCCCATCCGCCGCACGAGTCGCCCGCCGTGGTCACCGTGCCGCTGGTGCTGCTCGCGATCCCCTCGGTGCTCGCCGGCTGGCTGATCGGCTGGTTCCTCGAGGTCGAAAGCGCCTGGGCGTTCTTCGCCCACGGCTTGGTGTCGCCTGCCTTCTGGCTCGCGCTCGCGGGCATCGGCAGCGCGTACTTCCTGTACCTGAAGCGCACCGACCTTCCGAAGCGCATCGCCATCGCGCTCGGACCGCTCTACGCGCTGGTCGAGCGCAAGTACGGCTTCGACGAGCTGTATGCCTGGCTGTTCGCGGGCGGCGCGCGCCGTATCGGCAGCGGGTTCTGGAAGGGCGGCGACCAGACCGTCATCGACGGCCTGATGGTGAACGGCTCGGCGCGCCTGGTCGGCTGGTTCGCCGGGATCGTGCGGCAGGCGCAGACCGGCCTGGTGAACACCTACGCCTTCCTGATGCTGTTCGGCGTCCTGCTCGGCCTGAGCTGGATGATGTGGCGCTTCTGGGCGGGCGGCTAGATGGACGCGCCGCTGCTCTCGCTCGCGATATGGGTGCCGATCGCCGCCGGGCTGGCGGTGCTCGCCGCCGGCGGCGAGCGCCATGCGAAGCTGCAGCGCTCGCTCGCGCTCGCCGGGGCGGCGCTGGGCTTCCTGGTGACGCTCCCGCTGTACCTGCAGTTCGAGATCGGCAACCCTGGCATGCAGTTCATCGAGAGCGCGCCCTGGATCGAGCGCTTCAACGTCAACTACCACCTCGGCGTCGACGGCATCAGCGTGCTGTTCGTGCTGCTCAACAGCTTCATTACGCTGCTGGTGGTGGTGGCGGGGTGGACCGCGGTGGAGACCCGCCTGAGCCAGTACTTCGCGTCCTTCCTGGTGCTCTCCGGGCTGCTGAGCGGCGTGTTCTCGGCGCTCGACGCGGTGCTGTTCTACGTCTTCTTCGAGGCGACGCTGATCCCGATGTTCATCATCATCGGGGTGTGGGGCGGGCCGAACCGGGTGTACGCGGCGCTCAAGTTCTTCCTCTACACCTTCGCCGGCTCGGTGCTGATGCTGGTGGCTCTGCTGTATCTCTACTTCGCCTCGGGCAGCTTCGCGATCCTCGACTGGCACAAGCTGCCGATCGCCCTGGGTACGCAGGTGCTGCTCTTCTTCGGTTTCCTGTTCGCCTTCGCGGTGAAGGTGCCGATGTGGCCGGTGCACACCTGGCTGCCGGATGCGCATACCGAGGCGCCCACCGGGGGCTCGGTGGTGCTGGCGGCGATCCTGCTGAAGCTCGGCGCTTACGGCTTCGTGCGCTTCACGCTGCCGATCCTTCCCGACGCCTCGCGCGACCTCGCCTGGCTGATGATCGCGGCATCGCTGATCGCGGTGGCCTACATCGGCCTGGTGGCGCTGGCGCAGACCGACATGAAGAAGCTGATCGCCTACTCGTCGGTCTCCCACATGGGCTTCGTCACGCTGGGCTTCTTCATCTTCAACGCCTACGGCGTCGAGGGGGCGCTGGTGCAGATGATCTCGCACGGCTTCGTCTCGGCCGCCCTGTTCCTGTGCGTCGGCGTGATGTACGACCGCACGCACAGCCGCATGATCGCGGACTACGGCGGCGTGGTGAACACCATGCCGAGGTTCGCGGCGCTGATGATGCTGTTCGCCATGGCGAATGCCGGGCTTCCCGCCACCAGCGGCTTCGTCGGCGAGTTCATGGTGATCATGGGGGCGATGAAGGCGAACTTCTGGCTCGCCTTCGTCGCCGCGACCACGCTGGTCTTCGGTGCCGCATATACCCTCTGGATGTACAAGCGCGTGATCTTCGGCCCGGTCGCCAACGCGCGGGTCGCGGCGCTCGCCGACCTGAACGCGCGCGAAACCGTCGTGCTGGGCGCGCTCGCGGTCGCGGTCCTCGCGATGGGCGTCTACCCGCTGCCCTTCACCGAGGTGATGCACGCCTCGGTCAACGACTTGCTGCGCCACGTGGCGCTGCCCAAGCTGTGAGCGAGGCCTTCGGGACATGAGCGCGGACGCGTTCTTCACCACCGTGAGGGTGCTGCCCGAGATCCTGCTGCTCGCGGGCGCCTGCGTGGTGATGATCGTCGACGTCTACGCGAAGGACGAGCGCCGCCGGGCCGCCTACGCCGTCGCGCACGCCACGCTGCTGCTGGCCTTCCTGGCGACGCTTGCCGTCGTCTACGAGTCGGGCGGAGTGCGCTACGAGGTCTTGAACGGGCTGTTCGTCTCCGACCGGATGTCGCACCTGCTGAAGCTCGCGTCCTACCTCGCGGTGTCGGCCGCGCTGGTGTACTCGCGGCAGTACCTGCTCGAGCGCGGCCTGCTGCGCGGCGAGTTCATCACGCTGCTGCTGTTCGCGCTGCTCGGCATGATGGTCCTGATCAGCGCCGGGAGCTTCCTCACCCTGTACCTGGGGCTGGAGCTGATGTCGCTTTGCCTGTACGCCATGGTGGCGCTCGACCGCGACTCGCCGGTCGCGACCGAGGCGGCGATGAAGTACTTCGTGCTCGGCGCGCTGTCCTCCGGGCTGCTGCTCTACGGCATGTCGATGATCTACGGCGCCACCGGCACGCTCGACATAAGCGAGGTGGCCGCGGCCGTGGCGAAGCTCGCCTCGAGCGAGGTCGAGAGAAGCTTCCTGGTGTTCGGGCTGGTGTTCCTGGTGGCGGGGCTCGCCTTCAAGATCGGCGTGGTGCCCTTCCACATGTGGATCCCCGACGTCTACCACGGCGCGCCGACGCCGGTGACGCTGGTGATCAGCTCGGGCCCGAAGATCGCCGCCTTCGCCATGGCGGTGCGCCTGCTCGTGAACGGCACGCCCGCGCTCGCCGCCGACTGGCAGCCGATGCTGGTGCTGCTCGCGCTGCTGTCGATGGCGCTCGGCAATATCGCCGCCATCGCGCAATCCAACCTCAAGCGCATGCTCGCCTATTCGGCGATCGCGCACATGGGCTTCATGCTGCTCGGGCTGCTCTCGGGCTGGAGCGCCGGCGACGGCGCCAACGCCGCCGACGCGTACAGCGCGGCCCTTTTCTACATCATCGTGTACGCCGTCATGTCGGTGGGCGCCTTCGGCGTGCTGCTGTACCTCTCGCGCGCCGGCTTCGAGTGCGAGAACCTGGAGGACATGCGCGGCTTGAACCGGCGCAGCCCGTGGTGGGCCTTCGTCATGCTGATCATCATGTTCTCGCTCACCGGGATCCCGCCCACCGCGGGGTTCTACGCCAAGCTGGCGGTGCTCTCGGCCGTGGTCTCCGCGGGCCACGTCTGGCTCGCGGTCGCCGCGGTGATGTTCTCGCTGGTGGGCGCGTTCTACTACCTGCGCGTGGTGAAGCTCATGTACTTCGACGAGCCCAGGGAGACCGTCGCGGTCGACGGCCCGCCCGGAATGCGCCTGCTGCTCTCGGCGAACGGCCTCGCGCTGCTCGCCGTCGGCATCCTGCCCCAGCCGCTGATGGCGGTGTGCTTCGCGGCGATCACCGGGCTTTGAAGGACCTCACCGAGACGCGCCTCTCCGGCGCGCTGGTCTACGACGGCACGCTGCTCAAGGTGCACCGCGATCTCGCTCGCCTGCCCGACGGCAGCCAGGGGGTGCGCGAGTACATCCGCCACCCCGGCGCGGTGGCGATCGTGCCGCTGTTCGACGACGGCTCGGTGCTGCTCGAGCGCCAGTTCCGCTACCCGCATGCGCGCGAGTTCATCGAGGTCCCGGCCGGCAAGCTCGAGCCGAACGAGCCGCACCTCGACACCGCGAAGCGCGAGCTGCTCGAGGAGACCGGCTACGCCGCCGCCGAGTGGCAACGCCTGGGCCTGATCCACACCTCCATCGCCTACACCGACGAGGCGATCGAGCTCTACCTCGCGCGCAAGCTGGAGAAGCGCAGCCGCAAGCTCGACGCCGGCGAGTTCCTGGAGACGCTGTCGGTGCCCTACGACGAGGCGCTCGCCATGGTGCGCGACGGCCGCATTACCGACAGCAAGTCGGTCTGCGCGCTCCTCTGGGTGAAGACCTTCCTCTAGCGGGAAAAGCCGTAGATGAAGTAGCGGCTCGTCGAACGCACCTCGGCATCCCACCCCAGGCCGCGCAGCCTCTCGCCCAGCTCCGCCGGCTCGTAAAACACCTTGTAGACCTGGAATTC
>DATKAX010000320.1:0-12556 GCA_035514595.1 Burkholderiales bacterium | reverse complement strand
TACGAGGCGGTGGGGCAGCTTTCCGAGCTCGGCATCGGCCAGTCGAGCTGCGTCGGCATCGGCGGCGATCCGGTGAACGGCCTGAAGCACCTCGATGTGCTGAAGCTGTTCAACGACGACCCGCAGACCGAGGCGGTGATCATGGTCGGCGAGATCGGCGGCTCCGACGAGGAAGACGCGGCGCGCTGGGTCAAGGCCAACATGCGAAAGCCGGTGGTCGGCTTCATCGCCGGAGTCACCGCGCCGCCCGGCAAGCGCATGGGCCACGCCGGCGCCATCATCTCCGGCGGCAAGGGCACGGCGCAGGAAAAGCTCGCGGTGATGGAGGAGTGCGGCATCAAGGTGACCCGCAACCCGGCGGAGATGGGCAAGCTGCTCAAGTCGGTTCTCAAATAGGAAGATAAATCGGGCTCTGACCCCGAATTCGCATGCGCTTCAAGCAGGTCGACGTTTTCACCCGCAAACCGTTCCTCGGCAACCCGGTCGCGGTAGTGCTCGATGCCGAGGGGCTCGACACGGCGGCGATGCAGCGCATCGCCTGCTGGACGAACCTCTCCGAAACGACTTTCGTATTGAAAAGCGAAGTCGCCGATTACCGGCTGCGCATCTTCACGCCGCGCCAGGAGCTGCCGTTTGCCGGGCATCCCACCATTGGCAGCGCGCACGCTGCGCTCGAGGCGGGGCTCGTAGCGAGGAAATCCGTCTTGAAGCAGGAATGCGGCGCCGGCCTCATCGAGCTCGCGTTCGAGGACGAGCGCATCTTCCTCAAGGGGCCCGAGGCGAAGCTTGCGCCGCTCGAGCATGCGCACCGCGAGGCGCTCGCGCACGGCCTGGGCGAGAAGCTCGCCGAGGCGATGCGCGTCGACGTCGGCCCGGTGTGGCTGGTGGCCGAGGTCGCCGAGGTCGCGACGCTGAAGCCGGACATGGCGCACCTCGCCGCCCTGTCGCAGGCGCTCGACGCCGCCGGCGCGACGCTCTATTCGAGATCGAACGACGGCGAGAGCGCCATCCACGTGCGCTCGTTCGCGCCCGCGCACGGCATCCCCGAGGATCCGGTCTGCGGCAGCGGGAACCTGAGCGTTGCAGCCTTTCTCGCCTTTACGAAGAAGATAGATTCTCTGGGAAAGAGCTATCTGGCCCGCCAGGGCATGGCGCTCGGGCGCGACGGGCGCGTTTCGGTGCGCATCGATCCCGACGGCATCCGCATCGGCGGCCACGCCGTCACCTGCGTCGAGGGTACGCTCACGCCGCCCTGAGGCCGCCCTCGAGGTCGGGCTCGCCGCAGTACTTCAGGATCTCGGCGCGCACCTCGTCTCGCAGTCGCACCGCCGCGTTCCAGTCCTTGCCCTCGGGCGCGACCGGCTTTCCCAGCGTTACCGCTATCGGCGCGCGCCGCGGGTACCAGGTGCCGTCGCGCAGCACCGAGCGCACGCCGCGCAGCGACACCGGCGCCACCGGGATGCCGGCCTGCGCCGCGACCTGGAACGCCCCGGTGCGAAACGGCATCAGCCCGGTGTGCCGCTGCAGCGTGCCCTCGGGGAACACGATGAGCGAGGTGCCCAGGCGCGCCGCCTCGACCAGCTCGTCGGCGTGCTCGGCGCTCCTTTGCACGTCGAAGCGCTCGACGAACTGCACCCCCAGCCCCTTGAGGAACACGCGCGTGACCGGGTTGGCGGCGAGCTCGCGCTTGGCGACGAAGGCGTTGTCGCGCCAGGGCAGGACCGCGAGCAGCACCGCGCCGTCGAGGTAGCTGGTGTGGTTCGCCGCCACCACGTAAGGGCCGGCGTCGGGAAGGTTTTCCAGGCCGCGCACCGCGAGTGGGATGCGGCACAGGCGGAAGAAAAGGCGCGCGCAGGCGCCGCCGAAGCGCCAGGTGGTCCTGCCCGGGGCGATGACGCCGAGCGCCACGATGAGCGGAAACAGCAGCGCGAACAGCGTCCAGGCCCAGGCGGCGAAGAGCATGCCTCGCACCACGCGCAGGCCGCGGCGCAGCTGCGGCCCGGCACCGGCGAGCGCGAGCCGCGCGATCTGCCGCCACACCGCGTGGGACCGCACCGCGGACGGGCCGCGCTCGTAGTATTCGCGCGCCGCGACGCGGCGGATCTTGCCGCTGGAAGTCTTGGGCACGGTATGCGGCGGGGCGATCACGATGTCGTCGACCGGCGCGCCGATCAGCTCGATCGCGAGGTCGTTGATTTTTCTTTTCAGCGACTCGTGGGCCGAGGCGTCCGCTTCGCGCGACTCGGCCAGCACCACCACGCGCTCGGTGCCGCTCGCGCGGTCCTCGGCGCCGAACACCGCCACGCAGCCGCGCCGGATGCCGGCGAGGTCGCCGACCGCCTCTTCGAGCTCGTAGGGACTGATGTTGCGCCCGCCGCGGATGATGATGTCCTTCTCGCGCCCGGTGAGGTAGAGCCGGCCCTCGGAAAGATAGGCGCGATCGCCGGTGTTCAGCCAGTTCCCGGAGATGAGCTTGCGCGTCGCCTCGGGATTGCGGTAGTAGCCCGAGGTCGCCGACGGGCCGCGGAACTGGAGCTGGCCCTCGGCGCGGTCGGGAAGCTCGAGCCCGGCCGCGTCCACCACGCGCATCTCGTGGCCGGGAATCGGGCAGCCGCAGGCCACCACCTTGAGCGGCGCGGGGTCGTCGTCGCGGGCAAGGCGCGCCTCGCCGGTCGCCGCGAAGTGCTCGCGGTCGAGCCGGTCATAGCGCCAGGGCTCCCCCGGCGGCGTGAAGGCGAGGCCTACCGAGCACTCGGCGAGCCCGTAGACCGGCGCCATCGCGTTGCGGTTGAAGCCGCACGGCGCGAGCTTGTCCTGGAACGCGCCCATGGTGTCCGGGCTCACCGGCTCGGCGCCGTTGAACGCGAAGCGCCACGACGAGAGATCCAGCCCCTCGAGCTCCTGCTCCGGGATGCGGCGCAGGCAAAGCTCGTAGGCGAAGTTGGGGCCGCCCGAGATGGTGCCGCGGTGGCGGTGGATCGCGCGCAGCCAGCTCGCCGGGCGCGACAGGAACGCGAGCGGCGACATCAGCACCACCGGGAAGCCGAGGAACATGGTGGCGAAGCAGCCGCCGATCAGCCCCATGTCGTGGTACAGCGGCAGCCAGCTCACGAAGACGTCCTCGGTGGTGGCGCGCGCCGCCCTTCCCATGGCGCGCACGTTCGCGAGCAGGTTGGCATGCGTGAGCACCACGCCCTTGGGCTGGCCGGTGCTGCCCGAGGTGTACTGCAGGAAGGCGATCTGGCCGCCCGAGCTGCGCACCGGCGTATAGCCCTCCCCCGAGGCGGGAAAATCCGCCGGCACCATCACCGCGCGCAGCGGCTCGACCTGCGCGCGCAGCAGCCAGGCGAGCGGCTTCGCCTCGGGCACGGTGACCATGATCGAGGCGCCGGCGTTCTTCAGGACGCCGACGTGCCGCGTGAGGTGGTCCTCGATCGTGGTGAGCCGCGCCGGCGGGTACAGCGGCACCGGGATCGCGCCGGCGAGCAGCGTGCCGTAGAGGCAGAACAGGTACTCCTTGCAGGTCGGCAGCATGATCGCCACCGTCTGGCCGGGCGCGACCCCGGCGTCGGCAAGGCGCGCGGCGTACGCGAGCGAGCCTTCCCACAGCGCGCGGTAGCTGAGCCGCGTTTCGCTGCGGTCCTCGTAGAGGAACACCGTCAGCCGCTCGGGCTGGCGCTCGACGTGGTACTCGAGCGCCTCGGTGAGCGTTTGCGCGTCGTCGGGGGCGCGCAGCCCCCCGGACTGCGCGAGGCTCGCCAGGCTGCGCTCGGCCGCCTGCGGCGCCTGGCCCGCGGCGGCGAGCAGGAAGCGCAGCAGGTCGCGCGGCGTCTCGCTCGAGACGAGCGCCTGCTCGGGAAGGCTCGCCGCGAAGCGCCGCTCCAGGCGCAGCACCAGCTCGACGCGCGCCAGGCTGTCCAGGCCGAGGTCGCGCTCGAGCGAGCTGTCGAGCGCCACGTAGGCGTCGACGTGCGGGCGCGCCTCGCGCGCCACCTCGGAAACCACCGCGAGCAGCTTGTTGGGATCGATCGAGGGATTCACAGCGGGCCGAGTGTACACTCGGCGGATGCGCCATTTTTCACGCGAACCGTGACCGAAGATGCCGGAAAGCTGGTTCTGCGCCTCGCCCTGGGCGTGCTCATCCTGCTGCACGGCCTCGCCAAGATCTCCTCGGGCGTGACCGGCATCGCCGGGATGCTGGAGGGCGCGGGGCTGCCCGCGATGCTCGCCTACGGCGCGTACGTCGGCGAGGTGATCGCGCCGCTGCTCGTGATCATCGGCTTCTACGCGCGCATCGGCGCCTGGCTGATCGCGCTCAACATGCTGTTCGCGATCTGGCTTGCGCACTCGGCCGAGATCTTCCTCCTGGGCAGGGGCGGCGGCTGGGCGCTCGAGCTGCAGGGCATGTTTCTTTTTACCGCGGTGGCGCTCGCGCTGATCGGGCCGGGGCGCTATGCGGTGAACCGCGGCTAGGATGGTCCTCGCCGCGCGCTGCGCCGCGATCGTGCTGCTCGCGCTCGCCGCCGGCTGCGGCTCCGAATCGAGCGGCAAGAACGGCGAGCCGGCGCCGCGCGCGCATCTCGTCGAGCTCGCCAGCGCCGAGCTCGGCGCGCTTGCCTACACCGCGGACCGCGCCGGCAGCCTGCGCGCGCTGCGGGAGGTGAAGATCGTCAACCAGGAGCCGGGCGAGATCATCGAGGTGCGCGCGCGCGTGGGCGAGCGCGTCGCCGCCGGCCGGGTGCTGGTGCGCTACGACGAGCGCCTCCTGCGCGCGCAGCTCGACAAGGCAAGCGCGACCCTCAAGCAGGCCGAGCTCGACCAGCGCCGCAACCGCCAGCTCGAGTCGCGGGGCTTCGTGAGCGAAGACGCAGTGTCGCGCGCCGCCACCGTGCTCGAGATCGCGCGCGCGGAGGAGCGGCTGCTGCGCGAGCGCCTGCGCAACCTGACGATCGCGGCGCCGTTCGCGGGGGTCGTGTCGCAGCGCCTGGTCGAGCCGGGCAACGTGACGCCGGTGCATACCCACCTCATGACGGTGATCGATCCGTCGCAGCTCATCACCGACGTGACGGTGTCGGAGCTCGCCCTGCCTTACGTGCGCGTGGGCGACCCGGCCTCGGTGCGCATCGACGCGCTCGGCGAGACGCTGCACCCGGGCAGCATCGTGCGCATCCATCCGTCGATCGACCCGCTGACGCGCACCGGTCGAGTCGAAGTGGTGCTCGACCCGGTGCCGCGCGGCGCGCGGCCCGGGCAGTTCTGCCGCGTGGTGCTCTCGAGCGGCGGCCGCGAGCGGCTGCTGGTGCCGCTCGCCGCGCTGCGCCGCGACGCCCAGGGCGAGCACGTGTTCGTCTTCCAGGAGGACGGCACGGTGCGCCGCGCCGCGGTCTCGAGCGGCCTGCGGCTCGACGACCGGGTCGAGATCCGCGAAGGGCTGGCCCCGGGGGCGCGCGTGGTCACCAAGGGCTTCATCGGGCTCGCCGCCGGCCAGCGCGTGAAGCCGGTGGAGGCGCCGGGCGCATGAGACGCGGCGGGCTCGCGCTGTGGTGCATCCGCCACCCGGTGAGCACGGTGATGCTGATGCTCACCGCGGTGGTGCTCGGGCTGTTCTCGCTCGGGCGCCTGCCGGTCGACCTGCTGCCGCAGCTCATCTACCCCCAGATCGGCGTGCGCATCATCGACCCCGCGGTGCCGGCGAACATCATGGAGGACCGCATCACGCGCCAGATCGAGGAGCAGCTCGCGATCACCGAGGATGCGACCGGGATCGAGTCCGAGACCTCGGAGGGCATCTCGGAGATCGAGCTGTACTTCGACTACGGCAAGGACATCGACATCGCGCTGCGCGACGCGTCCACGCGCCTGGACCGCGCCAAGCGCATCCTGCCCACGACCATCGACCCGCCGATCATCTTCAAGCGCGACCCGGCGCAGATCCCGGTGCTCGAGTTCGTGGTGAGCTCACCGCTGCGCGACATGACGCAGCTGCGCACCTGGACCGACGATGTGTTCGCGAAGTACTTTCTCAACGTTCCCGGGGTGGCCGCGGTGGAGGTCGGCGGCGGCCTGGTGCGCGAGGTGCACGTGCTGCCCGACCAGAAGCGGCTCTCCGGCCTCGGGCTTTCCATCGAGGACCTGATCAGCACCATCGAGCGCGGCAACGCCGAGCAGCCCGCCGGCCGGCTGCGCGCCGGCGCGCAGGAATACTCGAGCCGCACCGCCGGTCGCCTCGCGAGCGTGGCGGCGATCGCCGCGCTGCCGGTGCGCCTGCCCGACGGCGAGGCGGTGCCGCTCGCCGAGATCGCGGAGGTGATCGACACCCATGCCGAGGAGCGCATCCGCGTGCGCTACAACGGGGTGCCGGGCGTTCGCCTGTCGATCCAGAAGCAGCCGAGTGCGAACACCGTGGAAGTCGCCGACGGGGTGGCCGCGCGGCTCGCATCGCTGCACGAGCGGCGGCTGGTTCCGCCGGACGTGCGCGTCGACGTGATCTCCGACCAGGCGGTGTACGTGCGCCAGTCGCTCGGCAACGCCACCATGGCGGCCGCCGCGGGCGCCGTGCTCGCGATGACCGTGGTGTATCTGTTCCTCGGCAGCGTGCGCGGCACGCTCATCATCGGCAGCGCCATCCCGATCTCGATCCTGATCACCTTCGCGCTGATGGCGCTGGGCGGCCTGTCGCTCAACCTGATGACCCTCGGGGGCCTTGCCCTGGGCGTCGGCATGCTGGTGGACAACACCATCGTGATGCTCGAGAACATCGAGCGCCACCGGCGCGAGGGCGAGGACGGCGCGCGCGCCGCGGAGAACGCCGCCGCGGAAGTCAACAGCCCGATCGTCGCCGCCACCTCCACCAACCTCGCCGCGGTGCTGCCGTTCCTGTTCATCAGCGGGCTGATCGGGCTGCTGTTCCGGGAGCTGATCTTCACCATTGCGGCCTCGATCGTGGCCTCGCTCGCGGTGGCGCTCACCCTGGTGCCGACCCTCGCCGCGCGCGGCGCGCCGCCGCGCGCCTCGCGCGCCACGCGGCTGGTGCAGCGCGCCGTCGCGCGCGCGCAGGGGCTCTACGTACCGCTGGTCTCCCGCCTGCTGCGCGCGCCGGGCACGGTGGCGCTCGGCGCGGCCGTGCTGCTGGCAGGGGCCGTCGCGCTGTTCTACGGCCTGGCGGGCAAGCAGGCCTTCCTGCCGACCATGGACGACGGGCGGGCCTTCGTCCGCGTCGTGACCGACACCGGGACCTCGCTCGAGTCGATGGACCGCATCGTGCGGCGGCTCGAGCGCATCGCGCGCGAGACCGGGGACGTCGACGGCATCTCGGTAACCGCGGGCGGCTTCGTCTTCGGACGCTCGCAGCGCGAGCAGGCGAACCGCAGCACGCTCGGCATCCAGCTCGTCCCCGCGGCGCGCCGCAGCCGCAGCGTCGAGGCGTGGGTGGCGCAGTTCTCGCGCGCCGTGGCGGCGGAGCAGCTCGCCGGGGTGCAGGTGCTCTCGCGGCCGGCGGGCGTGCGCGGCGTGCGCACCTCGCGCGCCGACGAGGACGTCAGCGTGCGCGTGCAGGGACCCGACCTCGCGGTGCTCGCCGCGATCGGCGAGCGGCTGGTGCAGCGCCTGCGCGCCCAGCCGGGCGTGCGCAACGCCGAGCATTCGCTGCAGGAGACGCGCCAGGAGTTCGCGGTGAAGATCGACCGCATGCGCGCCGCCGAGCTCGGCGTGGACACGATGCAGATCGGCCGCGCGCTGCGCATCGCGCTCGAGGGCCTGGTGGTGAGCGACTTCATCGAGGGCGACCGCGCCTACGACATCCGCGTGCGCCTGCCCGACGCGGCGGTGCGCGGACCCGCGGACCTCGACCGGGTGCTGCTGTTCGGCGGCGAGCCCGGGCGTGCGGCGGTCTACCTGGGCGACGTCGCACAGGTGGAGCTCGCCGCCGCGCCGACCGAGATCCGGCGCGAGAACCAGCTGCGCATCGTGGAGGCGAACGCCGCGCTCACCGGCGAGCGCTCGCTCGGCGAGGTGCTGGGCGCGCTGCGTGCCGATCTGGAGGGCTTCGAGCTGCCGCCGGGCTACTCGCTGTACTTCGGCGGCGCCTACGAGAGCCTGCGCCAGGGCAACGTCCTGGTGGCGACCCTCGCGGGGCTGGCGCTGTTCCTGGTGTTCGTCGTCATGGCGGTGCAGTACGAGTCGCTGCGCAACCCGGCGGTCATCATGCTGGGCGTGCCTTTCGCGCTGGTGGGGGTGGTGATCGGGCTGCTCGTCACCGGACTGCCGCTCTCCATGCCGGTGTGGCTGGGGATCATCATGCTGATCGGGGTGGTGGTGAACAACGCCATCGTGCTGGTGGAGTACATCGAGCTGCTGCGCGAACGCGGCGCGCAGCTCTTCGCCGCCGTGATCGAGGCGGCGCGGCTGCGCCTGCGGCCGATCATGATGACCACCCTCACCACGGTGGCCGGCATGGCGCCGCTCGCGCTCGGCGTGGGCGAGGGCTCCGAGATGCTGCAGCCCCTCGCGGTCTGCATGGTCTCGGGCCTGCTGTTCTCGATGTTCGTGAGCCTGCTCCTGATCCCTTCGCTTTACGTGCTGGCGCAGCCGCGCCCGAGCCGCCATGAACCCGCAGGCGCCGTTCCTCGAGCGTCTTGATCCCGCGGCGCGCGAGCTGCTGCTCGCGACCGCGCGGCCGGTGTCGTTCCGCGAGGGCGAAACGCTGGTGCGCTACGGCACGGCGGTGCGCGGCGCGCACGTGCTGAAGAGCGGCGCGGCGGAGGCGAGCGTGGTGCTGCCCGGGGGCGAGCGCATCCGCCTGGCGCGCTTCGGCCCAGGCCAGATGTTCGGCGAAGCGGCCCTCATCGAGCGCGCGAGCGCCTCGGCTACGGTGCGCGCCGCTTCCGCCGTCGAGGGCTGGCTGGTCGAGCGTGACAGCTTCCGCGCGCTGGTGGCGAGCCGCACGCCGGCCGCGCTGCAGCTGCAGCACGCGGTGACGCTGCTTCTGGTCGCCAAGCTGCGCGAGCTGAACGCACGCGTGCTCGCCTGCCCGTCGCCGGACGATCGCCCCCTGCGACACCTTCAGGGCGCCGACCCGCTCGCCGCGATCGAGCGGCGCGCGCACACCTGGTTCGAGCATCGCCGCTTCCTGCCGCTGCTGCAGCTGTTCGCGGAGTTCGACGCCGAGGAGATCGACGAGGCGGTGGCCGGCGCGCCGCTCCTCGAGCTCGCGCGCGGGCAGGCCCTGTTCTACGCCGGCCAGCCCTCGGGCGCCTGCTACCTGGTGGTGCGGGGCGCGCTGGAGGTGTGGGCGGCCGCCGCCGGCAAGGAGCGCCGCCTTGCCGTCACCGGGCCGGGAAACCTGGTCGGCTTCATGAGCCTGGTGGCCGGCGGCGATCACGGCTCCTCGGCGTTCGCGCGCGAGGACTCGGTGCTGATCGAGCTCGACCGCGCCAGGTTCGACGCGTTGTACCGCGGCACGCACTCGGCCTCGGTGAAGCTGCACCGCGCCATCCTCGGCGCCCTGCTCGGCTCGATGAATCGCAGCAATACGCAGTTTGCGCGGCTCATCGCCGCCGCCCGGCTGCGCGGCGCGCAGGGCGAGGGCGACGCGCTCGAGGCGGCGCACGCCAGCCAGATCGTCGCCGCCGAGCCTAGTCCAGAGCCCTGATGCGGATCTGCGGTCGCGCCTCGCGCAGCTCGGCGTGCAGCGCGCTGTACTCGGGGACCTCGACCCAGGAGGCGGTGTCGCTGGTGAGCGGCTCGGAGGCGGCGATCAGCGAGGCCGCGTTCTCGGCGCCGCCGACCATCCTCCACTCGCCTTCATGCAGGCGGTAGTCGCGGCCGAGCGTGTACCACAGCGTGTAGTAGTTGAAGTACGCCGTGATCACCTCCGCCGGATCGTCGGCCGGATAGCAGCCGAAATCGAAGCAGTAGCGCACCGCGACGATCTGGGTGCCGTCGGCGATGAACAGGTTGACGGGCGAGGTGACCGCGATGCCGAGCGCGCGGCGCACCTCGCGTAGCACGGCGAGGGTACCCGCTACCGCCTCGAGCAGCTCTTCGCCCGAGGGGCGCGAATACGGGTCCCGGAGCCGCGAGACGAGCAGCGCGTAGATCCACTCGCTGTCGGTGGTGCCGCGGATGCGCATGAAGAATTCCGGCTTCAGGTGCGGCACCAGCAGGGGCTTCATCTCCGCGAAGCGCCACAGGTCGCCGTTGTGCGCGAGCGCGAGCGCCACGCCGGGAAACTGGAACGGGTGCGCGTTCTGCGCCGAGATCTCGACCTTGTTGTTGTAGGGCACGCCGCGCACGTGGGCGAGCACGCAGGAGGCGACCACCTTCGCGGCCAGGCTCTTCAGGTTGCGGTCGAACACCGCGATCGACTCCGAGGCATAGGCGAAGGGCAGCCGCGGGTCGTGCGAGTCGCGGTCCCAGGCGCGCAGGCCGAAGCCGGCCAGGTTCAGGAGGTGCAGCATCTTCGGCATGGTGCTCTGCTTCACCAGCGCCGAGTCGGGCTGGTAGAGCAGGCTGTCGAGCAGCACCGGCTCGCCGAGGTAGAGAAGCGCGCGGCACATGGCGGCGATTATGAGGGGTTGACTTGGCTGCCTCAACGTATACATTAACGGCCACAACAATGAATGCCAAGACCGAAAGGGCTGCCGGCTCGCTCGTCGACGCCGCCTACGCCGGGATTCGCCGGCGCATCCTGGACAACCGGTGGGCGCCCGGCCACCAGGCGCTCGAGCAGGCGCTGGCGCTGGAGCTCGGCATGAGCCGCACTCCGGTGCGCGAGGCGCTGATTCGCCTGGCGAACGAGGGGCTGGTGGAAGTGGTGCCGCGCCACGGCATGCGCGTGCTGCCGGTTTCGCCCTCCGACATGCAGGAGATCTACGAGATCCTCACCAGCCTCGAGGCGATGGCGGCCGAGCTAGTTGCGCGCCGCGCGCCCGCCGCGGCGGAGCTTGCGCCCCTCGAGAAAGCCTCGCGCGACATGGACAAGGCCCTGAAGAAGGACGACCTCGACGCCTGGGCCGAGGCCGACGAGCGCTACCACCGCCATCTCGTCGAGCTGTGCGGCAACCGCAAGCTCGCCGCCATCGTCTACAACTACTGGGACCGGGCGCACCGCGCGCGCATGTTCACGCTGCGGCTGCGGCCCAAGCCGGTGGATTCGACCCGCGAGCACCTCGCGGTGGTGGAGGCGATCCGCCGCGGCGACGCGGTCGCGGCGCGCGAGCTGCACCGCGCGCACCGGGAGCGCGGCAGCCGCGAGCTCACCGAGATCCTGAGCCGCTACCGGCTGAGCCAGGTATGAAGCGCGAGTTCCGCGTCTGCGTGCTGCCCGGCGACGGCATCGGCCCCGAGGTGATCGACGCCACGCTGCCGGTGCTGCAGAAGGTCCAGCAGGGATATTCCCTGAGCTTCGATTCCTTCCCCGCAGGCGCGCAGCACTACAAGAGCACCGGCGAAGCGCTGCCCGAGGCCAGCTTCGAGGCGGCGAAAAGCGCCGATGCGATCCTGTTCGGCGCGATGGGCTGGCCCGAGATCCGCTATCCCGACGGCACCGAGATCGCGCCGCAGCTCGACCTGCGCCTGCGCCTGGAGCTCTACGCCGGGGTGCGCCCGGCGCGCGCCATTCCGGGCATCCCGCTGCCCCTCGGCGATCCGCGCGCGAGGGAGATCGATCTGGTCGTGGTGCGCGAGTCGACCGAGGGCCTGTTCGCCTCGCGCGGCAAGGGCGTGATCGAGGACGACCGCGAAGCGCGCGACACCATGGTGATCACGCGCAAGGGGTCGGAGCGGGTTCACGAGTTCGCGTTTCGCCTGGCCGCGAAAAGGAGAAAGCTTGTCACCTGCGTCGACAAGGCCAACGTGTTCAAGTCCATGGCCTTCTTCCGGAGGATCTTCGACGAGGTCGCGGCGCGCCATCCCGGCATCCAGGCGCGCCATCACTACATCGACGCCACCGCGCTCGACCTGGTGCGCAAGCCCTGGGAGTTCGACGTGATGGTCACCGAGAACATGTTCGGCGATATCGTCTCGGACCTTACCGCGGCGCTGGTCGGCGGCATGGGGATGGCGCCCTCGGGCGACATCGGCGACGCGCACGGCATGTTCCAGCCCTGCCACGGCTCGGCGCCCGACATCGCCGGGCAGGGAAGGGCGAACCCCGCCGCGACCTTCCTCTCGGCGGCGATGATGCTCGACTGGCTCGCCGGGCGCTCGGGCAACGGGGCGCTGGAGCAGGCGGCGCGCCGCATCGAGCGCGCGGTGGACGCCACTTTCTCCTCGAAGAAAGTGGTGCCTTTCGAGTTCGGCGGCAGGGACGGCACGCGCGAGATCCGCGACGCGGTGCTCTCCAACCTGTGAAGCGCCCTGCCGCTGCCGCCAAGCGCTTGCGCGTCGCCGGTATCGGGGCCGGCTACTTCAGCCAGTTCCACCTGCACGGCTGGCGCGCGCTTCCGGAGGTGGAGCTCGTCGGCTGGTGCGACAAGGACATTTCGAAGCTGCAGGATTTTAGGGAAGGGAAAAGCTATTCCGGCGTGGAGGAAATGCTCGATTCCGAACGTCCGGA
>DATKAX010000319.1:0-2301 GCA_035514595.1 Burkholderiales bacterium | reverse complement strand
CGCCGGACATCATCATCCAGCGTAACCGCCACGATCTGCTGGACGCCCTGTATCCCGGCGCGGTGGTCTCGCACAGGAGCGCAATAGAAATCGGCGCGGCCGTGCAGCCGCACATCTGGCTCACCTCGAAGGTTGCCAAGGAACGAGCGGTGATGCTTCCCGGGCTTGTCATTCACCTGCTGCCGGGAAAGGGACCGGTCAGGGGGGATATCCCCTTCAGGAGCTTTCATATAGCCGGGCAGGCCCGCTATTTCCTCGAAAACGTGTCGCCATCGCGGGGCCCTGCCGACCGGCGAAAAACCCTGCCGCGGCCAGACATCGAGCGCCGGCTTGCCGAGATCAGGGTGAGCCGGGGAGAGGGGCAGCTCAATCGTCTGCGCGACGAGGCGAAGGCCATCGCACCGGGGCTCGGTCTTGAGAAGCAGGCGGCCGAGCTCGACGCCATCATTGGTGCGCTCCTTGGCACCCGGCCGGAATCCGCGCTATCCGACAAGGCCAATATCGCCCGCGCCCAGGCAAAGCCCTATGACACGGACCGTGTGAAGCTGCTCGAGGCGCTTGCGCTTGCGCTGCGCGAGCTCCAGACGCCGGAGTTCCGTCCGGCGCCGGATATTCGCGGCAACGTCGACGTGCTTCATACCTTCGCCTTCATGGAGGCGTACTTCTCGAACTACATAGAGGGCACGAGGTTCGAGGTGGACGAGGCGAGAAGGGTGGTTTTCGAGGGACTCAAAATACCGCGCCGCCAGGACGATACCCACGACATCCTCAATACGTACCGGCTGCTGGTCGATACGTACGAGATGTCACGCGTGCCCGACTCGTCCAGCCGGCTTCTCGAGCTCGTCAAATCGCGCCATATCGCAATCCTCGAGCATCGAAAGGATAAGAATCCGGGTGTATGGAAGGAATTGCCCAACGTGGCAGGCAACACAAGATTCGTGGAGCCGCACCTCGTCGAGGGCACGCTCGTCCAGGCCTATGAGCTTTACAGGGCGCTGCCCTATGCGCTTGGCCGCGCCATCTTCATCCAGATTGCCGTTTCCGAAGTGCACCCATTCGCTGATGGTAATGGCCGACTGTCGCGGGTGATGATGAACGCAGAGCTGACAAAGGCGAATGAGTGCCGGATCGTCATCCCCACGGTGTACCGTGATGACTACATCACCGCCTTGAAGGCCTTCAGTCAGAACCGCGAGACGGGGCCGGTGATACGGATGTTTGAGCGCGCGCAGGCCTTCACGGCGAGCATGGAGTACTCGAGTTACGAAGCTGCCAAGGCGTCGTTTACGCAGGCGGACGCCTTCAAAGAACCGCGGGAAGGAAAGCTCGCGTTCTCGGAAAAGCGTATCTAGCCGGTGCGGCGCTAACGCCCGGCGAGCTCGCCTATCGCGCGCGCGAGGAGCGGCGCCACCTCGACGCGCTCGAGGCTCTCGCCCTGCGGCGCGACGCTGTCGGTGGCGGCGATGCGCTGCACGCCGGCGGCGTGGATGCGCTCGAGCGCGCCCGGCGCCATGACCGCGTGCACGAAGAAGGCGTGCACCGCGGCGGCGCCGGCGGCACGCAGCGCCTCGGCGGCCGCGGCGAGGGTGCGCCCGGTGCTCGCCATATCGTCGACGATCAGGCATTGCCTGCCGCGCACCTCGCCGAGCACCGCGGCCGCGGTCGCGGCATCCGGCTGCGGTCGCATCTTGGCGATCACCGCGAGCGGCGCGCCGAGGGCGCCGGCGTAGCGCTGGGCGCGCTTCATGCCGCCAGCATCGGGCGAGACCACCGTGAGGCCTGGCAGACGCCACGCCCTGATGACGGGAAGCACTACCTCGTCCGCCGCGAGGTGCACGAGCGGGATGCGGAAAGCCGCTTCCAGCGCGGGCGAATGCAGCTCGAGCGCCACCAGCCGGTCGATGCCGGCGCACTCCAGGATGCGCGCCGCGACCTGCGCCGAGCGCGGCTCGCCCGCGACCTTGCGCACGTCCTGTCGCGCATAGCCGAAGTAAGGCACGACTGCGGTGACGCGCGCCGCGCCCGCGGCGCGCGCCGCGTCGGCGAGGAGCGCGAGCGCCACCAGGCGCTCGTTCACCGGCGGCGAGGTGGGCTGCACGATGTAGAGATCGGCGTCGCGCACGTCGCCTTCGATGCGCAGGCGCGTTTCGCCGTCGGCGAACGCCGACACCGCCGCCGGCACCAGTCTTGCGCGGGCGAGCTCGGCGACGCGGCGTGCGAGCGCCGGATGGGCGTCGCCCGCGAGGACGGCAGGAGCCTGCATCGAGGAGAGAGTATGCGCCGCGCCGGCGGGGCGGG
>DATKAX010000318.1:0-30691 GCA_035514595.1 Burkholderiales bacterium | reverse complement strand
CGGCGTCTACGTTTTCATCACGCCCAACCGCCTGTACGGCCCGCGCGACGTCTCGGCGCACTTCGACGAGGTGGCCACCGGCCTGCACCTGCGCGAGTACTCGGCGCGCGAGCTGCGCGCGCTGCTGCTCGAGGCGGGCTTCTCGCGGGTGCTGCTGCATGCCGGCGCGCGCGGCGTCTTCGCGCGCATCCCCTTCGCCCTGGTCGCCGCAATCGAGGCGCTGCTCGAGCGGCTCGCGCCCCGCCTGCGCCGGCGCCTCGCCGACACGCCCCCGGCGCGCGCGCTGCTCGGCCTGCGCGTCGCGGCGCTGAAATAGCAGCAGGAAGCTCGACATGATGCGCAACGGTGCTTTCCAGCAGTTGAGGCAGGAACTTTTCTTCGGCTTTCGCGCGGTGGCGCGCGACAACACGCTCTGCAGCGCGCGAGTGCGGCGCCTGCTGGCCCAGGAGCGCTGGCCGGAGAGAGATTTGCTGGAGCTGCGCCGCACGCTGCTGCAGCGGACCCTGGCGGCGGCCATCCGCCGCATTCCCTTGTACAGGAACATCAGGCTGCCGGCCGAGCGGCGCGACGTGGAGCGCGTCCTGGCGGACGAATTCCCGGTCGTCTCCAAGGCCGAGCTCCTGAAGTCTCCCGAGGCGTTCTATCCGCGGCGCGCCCGGGGCGCGCCGTGGCGCATACCGGGGCGCACCAGCGGCACGACCGGCACACCGCTCACGGTGTACCGCAGCCTCGACTCCGTGGTGTGGGAGAACGCCTTCATCCGCCGGCACTGGCACTGGTCGGGGTACCGCGCGGGGATGCCGCGCGCCACGCTGCGCGGCGACCTGGTGGTGCCGCTCGAGCGCTCGGCGCCGCCGTTCTGGTTCCACAACCGCTACGAGAACCAGCTGTTGGTCTCGTCGCGGCACCTGCGCGGCGAGTGCTACCGGGCGATCGCCGACAAGCTCGGCGAGTTCGCGCCGCACCTGCTGCAGGCCTATCCGTCGAGCGCCTACGACCTGGCGTGCTGGCTGCGGGAGCAGGATCGCCGTCTCGCGATCCCGTACGTGTACACCGGCTCCGAGCCGTTGTATCCGTTCCAGCGCACGCTCATCGAGGAGCGCCTCGGCGGCCGGGTGATGGATTTCTACGGCATGGCAGAGCGGGTCGCGTTCGCCGCCGAATGCGAGCACGGCGCGCTGCACCTCGTCACTGACTACTCGTGGGTCGAGCTGGTCGACGAGCACGGCCGGCCCACCGACGGCGAAGGCTATATCGTGGGAACCACCTTCCACAACGGCGCCATGCCGCTGGTGCGCTACCGCCTGCAGGACCAGACCCGCTTGCGCCGCGGCGCCTGCGCCTGCGGGCGCAGCTATCCGACGATCGAAGCGGTGACCGGCAAGGTGGAAGATGCGCTTCTCGGCAGCGACGGCAGACGCGTGAGCCCCTCTGTGCTCACCTTCGCGTTCAAGGGCCTGGCGCACATTCAGCGCGCGCAGGTCGCGCAGACCGGCCCTGGCGATTGGGAAGTACGGCTCGTGCCCACGGCCGGCTACGGCGAGGAGCAGAAGCGCCGGCTGCTGGAGAACGTGCGCAAGCTGGTCGATCCGAATATCCGCGTGAGCGTGGTCGAGGTGCAAGACATCCCGCGCACCGCGGCTGGAAAGTACCAGTGGGTGATCAACGAATGGACGCGACGCGAGCCCCTGGCTGCCGCATCCACCTTCGGCCAGGGTGGCTGGCTGTCGCCGTAATGCACACGACACGGCCACAGTTGACGCTGTCCTCAGAGGCGGTGGCCCGGAAAGCAGGCCACATCGTGCTTCTCGGCACGTCGTGCCGCACGCGCGGCGGCATCGCCGCCGTGATCGCGAGCCATTTCGCCGCAGGCCTGGCGGAGCGCTGGCCGGTCATGCACCTCGAGACTCACGGCGATGGCGGCAGATGGACCAAGCTGCGGCTCGCCGCGACGGCGCTCGCCCGGTTCGTCGGCCTGGTGCTCTCGGGCCAGGTGCGACTGGTGCACGTGCATTCGGCCTCGGACGCGAGCTTTTTCCGCAAGGCCGCGTTCATGGCGATCGCCCTGGCGGCGCGCCGGCCGGTGATCTTCCACCTGCACGGAGGCGGCTTCTTCGACTTCTATCGCGAGCGCTGCGGGCCGCTGCGAAGGCTCGCGGTGCGGTTGGTGCTGAACCGCGTCGCACGCATCGTCACCCTGAGCAAGGAGGGCGCGAGCCGCATCGCCGCCATCACGGACAACCCGCGCGTGAGCGTGATCCCGAACATGGTCGACATGCACGCCTTTCGCAGCGTGGCGCGACGCGATCCGGAGCAGCCGGCGCTGCTGTTCCTGGGACGCCTCGATGCGACGAAAGGCGTCTACGAGCTGCTGGAGGCCGCGGCGCAGCTGCACCGGCGCTTCCCGGGGCTGCGCCTGGTCATGGCGGGTGCAGGCGATGCGCAGGATCTGGCGCGGCGCGCCGCCGCCCTGGGAATCGCCGACGGTGTCGAATTTCCAGGGTGGGTGGAGGGCGAGCAGAAGCTAGCCCTGCTCGCGCGGGCGAGCGTATTCGTGCTGCCTTCCCATGTCGAGAACATGCCGGTCAGCGTGCTGGAAGCGATGGCGGCCGGGTTGCCGGCGATCGCCACGACCGTCGGAGCGGTCCCGGAGCTGGTGGAGCACGGCGCGACCGGCCTCCTGGTGCCGCCTCGGGACGCGGGGGCGCTGGCGCTCGCCATCGAGGCGATCCTGAGCGATCGCGAGCGGCGTGAGCGCATGGCAGCGGCGGCGCGGGCGCGCGCCGAGCGCCGCTACAGCGTCGAGCAGCTCATGCCGCGGCTCGAGGCGATGTATCGCGCGCTCGGCGCCGAGCAGCGGGAACCGGGGGCAGGCGGGTGAAGCGACGGGTCCTCATCCTGGTGGAGAACCTGCCGAGCCCGTTCGACCGCCGGGTATGGCAGGAAGCGACGACGCTGCGCGACGCCGGCTACGAGGTGTCGATCATCTGCCCGACCGGAAAGGGCTGCGAGCGCAAGTTCGAGGTGCTGGAGGGGATCCACATCTGGCGCTATGCGTTGCCTTTCGAGGGTAGCGGCGCTCTCGGGTACGTGCTCGAGTATGGGGTTGCCTTGTCGCTTACGTTCCTTCTAAGCCTGCGGGTGCTCGCGACGCGGGGCTTCGACGTGATTCACGCCTGCAACCCGCCCGACCTCTTGTTCCTCGTCGGGGGCTTTTACAAGCTGTTCGGCAAACGCTTCGTGTTCGACCACCACGACGCCAACCCCGAGCTCTACGAAGCCAAGTTCGGCCGCAAGGGCTTCCTGTGGAAGGCGATGCTGTGGCTGGAAAAGCTCACCTTTCGCACCGCGGATGTCTCGATCGCCACCAACGAGTCCTACCGCCGCATCGCGCTCGAGCGCGGCGCCATGGCGCCCGAGCGGGTGTTCGTGGTGCGCAGCGGCCCGAGCCTGGAGCGCCTGAAAATCCTTCCCCCGGACGAAAGGTTGAAGCACGGCAGAAAACACCTGGTCGGCTACGTCGGCGTGATGGGCAGGCAGGAGGGAATCGACTACCTGCTGCGCGCGGCGGCGCACATCGTGCGCGACCTCGGGCGCGCCGATGTGCACTTCGGCCTGGTCGGCGGCGGCACCTCGCTCGAGGAGATGCGCGGCCTCGCGCTGCGCCTCGGCATCGCCGATTACGTCACCTTCACCGGCCGCGTCCCGGACGCCGAGATGCTGGCGATGCTCAACACCGCGGACGTGTGCGTGAACCCCGACGTGGCCAACGAGATGAACGACATCTCGACCATGAACAAGGTGATGGAGTACATGGCGCTCGGCAAGCCGATGGTGCAGTTCGACCTCGCCGAGGGCCGCTTCTCGGCGCGCGAAGCGTCGCTCTACGCGCGCCGGAACAACGCTCTCGATCTTGCTTCAAAAATCATCTTTCTTCTGGAAAACCCCGAGAAGCGGCGCGCCATGGGCGAGTTCGGCAGGCGCCGGGTGCTCGAGGAGCTCGAGTGGCGCCACGAGGCGCCGAAGCTGCTGGCCGCCTACGAGGCGCTGCGGGCACGCACCGCGCCGCGCCCGCGGCACGCCACGTAATCCGTTCGGACCGTCGCCGTCGCGCCGCACCGTCAACTCCATGCCGCATTCTTCGGCTGCTATGGACGACACCCTCCGCCTCCCCTCGGACCGCTCCTTCGGCTGGACCTTCACGGTCGTGTTCGCGCTGCTCGGGCTGCTCTATCCCTGGGCGCTCGCGCTCGCCGCCGCGACCGCCCTGGTCACGCTCACGCGCGCGCACTGGCTCGCGCCGGCGAAGCGGGCCTGGATGAAGTTCGGCGCGGCGCTGCACCACGTGGTGAGCCCGCTGGTGCTGGGGCTGATCTTCTTCGGGATGTTCGCCCCGGTCGGCATCGCGATGCGCCTCGCGGGGCGCGACGCGATGCAGCGGCGCTTCGAGCCGCAGGCGCGGAGCTACTGGATCGAGCGCGATCCGCCGGGCCCGGCCGACGACAGCTACCGCAACATGTACTAGAACCAGGAGGACCGATGGATTTCGTGGTTCAGATGTGGCGCTTCCTCGCGGTGCGCCGCAAGTTCTGGCTGCTGCCGATCATCGTGGTGAGCGTGCTCCTCGGCGGGCTGCTGGTGCTCGCGCAGGGCTCGGCCATCGCGCCGTTCATCTACACCCTGTTCTGACATGCGCATCCTCGGCATCTCCGCCTATTACCACGACAGCGCCGCGGCGCTGGTGATCGACGGGCGCGTGGTGGCGGCCGCGCAGGAGGAGCGCTTCACGCGCAAGAAGCACGACGCGCGCTTCCCGCACCACGCCATCCGCGCCTGCCTCGAGACCGCCCGGGTGCGCCCGGCCGAGCTCGACTGCGTCGCCTTCTACGACAAGCCGTTCCTCAAGTTCGAGCGCCTGCTCGAGACCTATCTCGCGTTCGCGCCGCGCGGCTTCGGCTCGTTTCGCCAGGCGCTGCCGGTGTGGGTCAAGGACAAGCTGTTCCAGAGGAACACGCTGCTCAAGGAGCTGAGAAGCCTCGAGCGCAAGGCCGACTGGGAGGCGAAGCTCCTGTTCTCGGAGCACCACCTGAGCCACGCGGCGAGCGCCTACTACCCTTCGCCGTTCCGCGCCGCGGCGGTGCTCACCATGGACGGCGTGGGCGAATGGACCACCACCTCGGTGGCGCTCGGGCGCGGGCACGACCTCAAGGTGGTGAAGGAGATCCACTTCCCGCACTCGCTCGGGCTGCTGTACTCGGCGTTCACCTACTACACCGGCTTCAAGGTCAACTCCGGCGAGTACAAGGTGATGGGGCTCGCGCCCTACGGCGAGCCGAAGTACGCCGAGCTGATCCGCAGCCACCTGATCGACGTCAAGGACGACGGCAGCTTCCGCCTCGACCTCGAGTACTTCGAGTACTGCACCGGCCTCACCATGACCAACGACAAGTTTCATCGCCTCTTCGGCGGGCCGCCGCGCAAGCCCGAGGAGCGCCTGACGCAGCGCGAGATGGACCTCGCGGCCTCGATCCAGGCGGTCACCGAGGAAGTCGTGCTCAAGCTCGCCCGCGGCATCGCAAGAGAGACCGGCGACAAGAACCTGTGCCTTGCCGGCGGCGTCGCGCTCAACTGCGTCGCCAACGGCAAGCTCGCGCGGAGCCGCGCCTTCGAGCGGCTCTGGCTGCAGCCCGCCGCCGGCGACGCCGGCGGGGCGCTCGGCGCGGCGCTCGTCGCCTGCCACCTCTTCAAGGGCCAGCCGCGCTGCGCGCCCGGCGGCCTGGACGGCATGCAGGGCGGCTATCTCGGGCCGGAATACTCGCTCGAGCAGATCCAGAACCAGCTCTCGAGCGCCGGCGCGGTGTTCGATACGCTCGACGACGAGGCGCTGCTCGAGGCCTGCGCCGGCTCGCTCGCGGAAAGCAAGGCGCTGGGCTGGTTCCAGGGCCGCATGGAGTTCGGCCCGCGCGCCCTCGGCGGCCGCTCGATCCTCGGCGACGCGCGCTCCCCCACCATGCAGAAGACGCTCAACCTGAAGGTCAAGTACCGCGAGTCGTTCCGCCCGTTCGCGCCTTCGGTGCTGGCCGAGGACGCCGCGCGCTGGTTCGAGCTCGACTGCGAGAGCCCGTACATGCTGCTGGTCGCCGACGTCGCGCCGGCCGAGCGCATCGCGATGAGCGAGCGGCAGCGCAGGCTGTTCGGCATCGACAAGCTGAACGTGCCGCGCTCCTCGATCCCCGCGGTGACCCACGTCGACTACTCGGCGCGCGTGCAGACGGTGCACCGCGAGACCAACCCGCGCTACCACGCCCTGATCGAGCGCTTCAAGCGCAGGACCGGCTGCCCGGTGATCGTGAACACCAGCTTCAACGTGCGCGGCGAGCCGATCGTGGGCTCGCCGCAGGACGCGTTCCGCTGCTTCATGGGCACCGAGATCGAGGCGCTCGCGATCGGCAACTGCTTCCTGAGGAAGGATCGGCAGAGCCCCGCCTTGCGCCGCAACTACGAGCACGCCTTCGAGCTCGATTGATGCGGCGCGTCCTCGTTGCGGCTGCGCTGGTCGCCGGCAGCCTCCTGTTCGCGCTCGCCGGCTTCGAGCTCCTGCTGCGCGTGCTCGGTTACAGCGCGCCGCTGTGGTACCGGCCCGATCCCGAGCTCGGCTGGCGCCTGCGGCCCGGCCTCGCCGCGTGGTACACCCAGGAAGGCCGCGCCTTCGTGCACGTCAACGCCGCCGGCAGCCGCGACGACCGCGAGTATGCGCGCGCGAAGCCGGCGGGCGTCTACCGCATCGCGGTGCTGGGCGACTCCTATTCCGAGGCGATGCAGGTGCCGCGCAGCCAGACGTACTGGGCGCTGCTGCCGGGGCGGCTCGCGGCCTGCGGCTTCCGGGACGCAAGACCGGTCGAGGTGCTGAACTTCGGCGTCTCGGGCTACGGCACCGCGCAGGAGGTCCTCGCGCTCGAGTCCACCGCGCTCGGCTACCGCCCCGACCTGGTGCTGCTGCAGTTCACCAACGGCAACGACGTGCGGAACAACTCGCGCGCGCTGGAGGACGAGAAGGCGCGCCCGTTCTTCGTGCTGCGCCAGGACGGCTTGCGCCTGGACGCCTCGTTCGCCGCCTCGCCGCGCTTTCAGCAGCGGATCTCGCCCGCCTTCACGGCGCTGCGCGCTGCCGCCGACTACTCGCGCGTGGTGCAGCTCGTGCGCGAGGCGCGGCCCTCGCGGCTGCTTTCGAGCGCGCAGGCCGCCCCGGCCGGCGCGGGCGTCGAGCAGGGGATGGAGCCGTTCGTGCTCGCGCCGCCGCGCGATGCGCCCTGGGAGCAGGCCTGGCGCATCACCGAGGCGCTGATCAGCAAGACCCGGGATCTCGCCGCGCGCAACGGCGCCGGCTTCGTGCTGGTGACGGTTCCCTACGCGATCCAGGTGCACCCCGAGCGCAGGCAGCGCGAGGCCCTGCAGGCCGAGCTCGGCGTGCCCGACCTCCTCTATCCCGACCGGCGCCTCGAGCGCTTCGCCGCGCGCGCGGGCATCCGCGCCATCGCGCTCGCCCCCGAGATGCAGCGCCTCGCCGAGCAGACCGGGGCCTACTTTCACGGCTTCGAGCGCTCCGGGATGGGCCGCGGCCACTGGAACGCCCAGGGTCACCACGTCGCCGCCGAGCTGATCGCGCGGCGCCTGTGCAGCGAGGCGCCATGAACCGCTTCTTGCTTCTCTCTCTGTTCCTCTGGGGAGCGACGGCTTTGGCAGAACCCAGCTACGTCGCGACGTTCCAGTCGATCGGGCTGTACTGGAGCCCGCCCGGCGCCGATGCGGGAAATCCCGCGCGCGTCGAGTTCCGCGAGCAGGGCGCCTCGAGCTGGCGGCGCGGGCTCGACCTGTGGTTCGACAGCCGCAACGCCGAGTACCGCGGCAGCCTGGTCGAGCTCGAAGCGGGTACTTCGTACGAGATTCGCCTGACGTTGACAACGGGTTTCAAGGCGTCTTTGCGAGCCAGGACCTGGCGGGATGATTTTCCGGTGAAAAAAACCATCCAGGTACCCCCGGGCACGAAGCGCCTGGTGATCGAGGCTGCCGACTCCGGCAGCGAGCGCGAGGGCTATGTGGTGTTCACCGCTCCGCCCGGGCGTAACGTGATCGACCAGAGCAGCCTCTCGGGCAACGGCCCGCACGACAGCTGCGTGGTGGTGAAGCAGGGCGTGCACCACGTCGTGATCCGCGGCCTGGTGCTGCGCCACTGCCGCCGTTACGGCATCTACATCGAGCGCCAGTACGAGCCGGTGCTCGATGCGCAGACCCGCGACATCGTGATCGAGGACAACGATATCGCCGGCTGGGGCGGCAGCGGCAGCCTGCGGCCGGGGCGCGTCGACAACGACGGCGCGGTGCACTGCAACTACTGGCGCGGGAAGGACGACGCGAAGCGCCCCGACCGGATCGTGATCCAGCGCAACACGATGCGCGACCCGCGCCACGGCTCGAACCCCTGGCGCAGCGGCGCCGGCGAGCGCGAGCACCCGATGGGCCCGCAGGGCGTGGTGTTCGACCGCTGCGGCCGCAACCACGTCATCCGCCACAACAGCATCTATTCGCGCAACGGCAACTACTTCATGGACGGCATCGGCGGCGCGGAGAACTTCAGCCACGCCGGCTTCCCGTGGGCCGACTCCGACATCCACGGCAACCGCATCTCGGAGGCCTACGACGACGGCATCGAGGCCGAGGGCGCCAATCGCAACGTGCGCATCTGGGGCAACTACCTCGACCGCGTGTTCGTGGCGATCGCCAACGCCACCACCGCGGCCGGCCCGCTCTACGTGTGGCGCAACGTGAGCTACCGCATGGGCGGCATGTATCACCCGCAGGGGCCGCCCGACCTGGAGGAGCGCGGCCCGTTCGTCAAGGCCGGCAGCAGGAACGCTTCGGTGCGCGGCGGCCGCGCCTATTACTTCCACAACACGGTGCTGCAGCCGGGCGCGCCGGGCAGCAAGTACGCCATGGGCGCGGGCTGGGGCATCCTCGGCTCGGGCGGGACGCTCTACAACTTCGTCAGCCGCAACAACATCTGGCATATCCATAAGCCGGTGCAGATCCACGGCGAGCGCAAGTTCGCCTCGATCAGCGCCCACGCCGACCGCGGCCCGGTCGACGCGGATTTCGACCTGTACAACGGGCCGCTGTGGAACGCCGGCCGCGGCGCCGAGCGCCGCGGCTGGAAGGCGATCCCGGTGTTCGCCGCATCGCAGCCCGGGGACTTCTCGCTCGCGCCGGGCACGCCGGGACACGGCGGCGCCGAGCCGATCCCGAACTTCAACGATCGCCACCCGCGCCCCGATGTCGGCGCGCACCAGTCGGGCACGCCGCCGATGCGCTTCGGGCGGCCCGACGCGTAGCATGCAAAGCGCGCCCCGCGACGCCCGGCTGGTGCTCGAGGACGGCAGTGTCTTCGGCGGCCGCCTGCTGGGCTACCCGCGGCCGGCCTCGGGCGAGGTGGTGTTCAACACCGGCATGGTGGGCTACACCGAGGCGCTCACCGATCCCTCCTACAGCGGGCAGATCCTCGCGCTCACCTATCCGCTGATCGGCAACTACGGGGTGCCCCCGGCGTTCGAGTCCGGGCGCATTCAGGCCGAGGCGCTGGTGGTCTCGGAGCTCGCCGGCGAGTACAGCCACGCCGCCGCGCAGAAGAGCCTGCCCCGCTGGCTGTGCGAGGAGCGCATTCCCTGCCTCGCGGGCGTCGACACGCGCGCGCTCGCCAAGCGCCTGCGCGAGAAGGGCTGCATGCTCGGCAAGATCGTGTTCGGCGCCCGGGAGGTCGCCTTCGACGACCCGAACCGGCGAAATCTGGTCGCCGCCGTCAGCACGAAGGAACGCATGGTGTACCCCGGCAACGGCAAGACCGTGGTGGTGCTCGACTGCGGCGCGAAGGCGAGCATCATCGAGCGGCTGCGCGCGCGCGGGCTCACCGTCATCCGCGTGCCCTGGGATCACGATTTTCTCGCCGAGGCGTTCGACGCCGTGGTGATCTCCAACGGGCCGGGAGACCCCGGCGCGTGCCGCGAGACGGTGCGCAACGTCGAGCGCGCGATGCGCCTCGGGCGCCCGCTGATGGGAATCTGCCTCGGCCACCAGCTGATGGCGCTCGCCGCGGGCGCGAAGACCTACAAGCTCAAGTTCGGCCACCGCGGCCACAACCAGCCCTGCATCGAGCAGGGCAGCGGGCGCTGCTTCATCACCTCGCAGAACCACGGCTTCGCGGTCGACCCGGCGTCGCTGCCGCGCGGCTGGGAGCCGTGGTTCACCAACGCCAACGACGGCTCGAACGAAGGCATGCGCCACCGCTCGCGCCCCTTCATGAGCGTGCAGTTCCATCCCGAGGCGGCGCCCGGTCCGGTGGACTGCGAGCCGCTCTTCGACCGCTTCCTCGGCCTGCTGCGATGATCGCCATGCCCCGCAAGGTGCTGATCCTCGGCAGCGGCGCCCTGAAGATCGGCGAGGCCGGCGAGTTCGACTACTCCGGCAGCCAGGCGATCAAGGCCCTGAAGGAGGAGGGCATCGCCACCGTGCTGGTGAACCCGAACATCGCCACCATCCAGACCTCGGCGGAGCTCGCCGAGCGGGTCTACTTCCTGCCCGTGACGCCGGAGTTCGTCGCCCAGGTCATCGAGCGCGAGCGGCCCGAGGGGATCCTGCTCGGCTTCGGCGGGCAGACGGCGTTGAATTGCGGCCTGGAGCTGTTTCGTCTTGGTGTTCTGGAGAAATTCGGTGTTTCGGTATTAGGAAGTCCGATCCGCGCCATCCAGGACACGGAGGATCGGGAGCGCTTCGCGGCGCGGCTTGCCGAGATCGGGGTCGAGGTGCCGCGCAGCGGCGCCGCGCGCGGCGTGGAGGAGGCGGCATCGCTCGCGCAGCGCATCGGCTACCCGGTGATGGCGCGCGTCGCCTACGCGCTCGGCGGGCTCGGCTCGGGGCTGTGCGCCGACGAGCGCGAGCTGCGGCTGCGCGTGTCGCAGGCGCTCGCGCACAGCCCGCAGGTGCTGATCGAGGAATACCTCGCCGGCTGGAAGGAGCTCGAGTACGAGGTGGTGCGCGACCGCTTCGACAACTGCATCGTGGTCTGCAACATGGAGAACCTCGACCCGATGGGCATCCACACCGGCGAGAGCGTGGTGGTGGCGCCGAGCCAGACCCTCACCAACCGCGAGTACCACGAGCTGCGCGAGATCGCGATCCGCGTGGTGCGCCACCTCGGGGTGGTGGGGGAATGCAACATCCAGTTCGCCCTCGACCCGCGCTCGGGCGCCTACCGCGCGATCGAGGTGAACGCCCGGCTCTCGCGCAGCTCGGCGCTCGCCTCCAAGGCGACCGGCTATCCGCTCGCCTTCATCGCCGCGAAGCTCGCCCTCGGGCACGACCTCGCGCGCCTGCGCAACGCCGTCACGCGCGCCACCACCGCCTGCTTCGAGCCGGCGCTCGACTACGTGGTGGTCAAGGCGCCGCGCTGGGACCTGCAGAAGTTCCGCCACGCCTCGCAGCGCATCGGCTCCTCGATGAAGTCGGTCGGCGAGGTGATGGCGATCGGCCGCAGCTTCGAGGAAGCCCTGCAGAAGGCGTTGCGCATGGTGGGCGCCGGGGTCGCGATCGTCGACCCGCAAGAGCTTCGACGCCTGCTGCGCGAGCCGACCCCCGAGCGCATCGCGGTGGCGATGGAGGCCTTTCGGCGCGGCATCACGCTCGAGGAGGTGCATCGCCTGTCGGGCATCGACCCGTGGTTCCTGCAGCGCATCCGGCGTATCGTCGCGCTCGAGCGGCGCCTGCGCGCCGACGCCGGCGGCGCGCTGCTCGCCGAGGCGAAGCAAGCCGGGTTCTCGGATGCCCGGATCGCTTTTCTCCAGGACAGCACCCCGCAGGACATCAGAGCAAAGCGCGAAGCGGCCGGCATCGTGCCGCGCGTGAAGCAGATCGACACCCTGGCGGGCGAGTACCCGGCGCAGACCAATTACCTCTATCTCAGCTACCACGGCACAGAGGACGACGTGCCCGCGGGCGCCCTGGACAACGCCGTGCTGGTGCTCGGCTCGGGCGCCTACCGCATCGGGGCCTCGGTGGAGTTCGACTGGTGCGCGGTGAACGCGGTGCAGGCGCTGCGCCGCCGGGGCTATCGCACCATCATGCTGAACCACAACCCGGAGACCGTGAGCACCGACTACAACGAGTGCGACCGGCTGTACTTCGACGAGATCAGCCTGGAGAGCGTGCTCGAGATCTGCCGGCGCGAGCGGCCGCTCGGCGTCGTGGTGTCGGTCGGCGGGCAGGTGGCGAACAACCTCGCCGCGCGGCTCGCCGAGCACGGGGTGCGCCTGCTCGGCACCAGCGCGCAGAGCATCGACCGCGCCGAGGACCGGCACAAGTTCTCGCGCCTGCTCGACGAGCTCGGCGTGGCCCAGCCGGCGTGGCAGGAGCTGCTGAGCGAAGCCGATGCGCTCGCGTTCGCCCGCGGCGTCGGCTACCCGGTGCTGGTGCGGCCCTCGTACGTGCTCTCGGGCGCGGCGATGGGCGTGGCCTCGACCGACGCCGAGCTCGCCGACTTCCTCGCGCGCGCCACCCGGGTGTCGCCGCGGCACCCGGTGGTGATCAGCAAGTTCCTGGAGAACGCGCGCGAGCTGGAGATGGACGCCGTCGCCTGCCGCGGCAAGCTGGTCGTCTCGGCGGTCTCGGAGCACGTCGAGAACGCCGGCGTGCACTCCGGAGACGCGACGCTGGTGCTGCCGCCGCAGCGCACCTACCTCGAGACCGTGCGCCGCATCCGGCGCATCGCGGCGCGCATCGCTGCCGCGCTCGAGATCCACGGCCCGTTCAACATCCAGTTCCTGGCGAAGGGCAACGAGGTGAGCGTCATCGAGTGCAACCTGCGCGCTTCGCGCAGCTTCCCGTTCGTCTCCAAGGTGCTGCGCGTGAACCTGATCGAGGTGGCGCTCGACGTGATGCTGGGACGCCCGGTGCCGGTGTACAACGGCTCGGTGATGGACCTGGAGTATGTCGGGGTCAAGGCGCCGCAGTTCTCCTTCACGCGCCTGGAAGGCGCAGACCCGGTGCTCGGCGTGGAGATGGCCTCGACCGGCGAGGTGGGCTGCCTGGGAGAGGACTTCGAGGAGGCGTTCCTCAAGGCGCTGCTCTCGGTGGGCTTTCGCCTGCCGGTGCGCAGCGTGCTGCTCTCCACCGGGCCGATCGTCGACAAGGCGGCTTTCCTCGAGAGCGCGCGCACGCTGCGCGACATGGGCGTGAGCCTGTACGCCACCGAGGGCAGCGCGGCGTTCCTGGCGGCGAACGGCGTCGAGGCCACGCGGCTGCACTGGCCGAGCGAGGCGCGCTCGCCCAACACGCTGGAATATCTCGCGCGCAAGAGCGTCGATCTCGTGATCAACATCCCGAAGAACACCCGCCGCGACGAGCTCGCCAACGACTACCGCATCCGGCGCGCGGCCGCCGACCTGGGCATCCCGCTGATCACCAACATCCAGCTCGCGCAGCGCTTCGTGGAGGCGATCTCCCGCAAGGGGCTCGCCGAGCTGCAGATCAAGAGCTGGAACGAGTACGCGGCGCCGGAGCGCGCGCCGTTCAAGCCCGAGGAAGCGCTGCGGCCCGTGCCCCCCGCGACGGCGGCGGCCTAGGGGGGCGACAGGCGCAGCCGCGAGGCTGCCTGCCGAAGCCGCCGCTGGAAGCGGTAGAGCCGGTCCCGCCAGGGGCCGATGCGGTAGCCGAACACCACGGCCTTCACCTCGGCCGACGCGGCGTCGTAGCGCACGCGCAGGAACTCGATCGACCAGGCGCCGGTGTCGAGGATCGCGCACTCGGCGAGCTTGTGCTCGCGCTTGCGCGCGGCGTCGACCGATCCGGGATTGACGAAGTACAGCCGCTCCCTTCTCAGGACGATTTTTTCCTGAAGCGGAATTTCCAGGACGCTTTCGCCGTCGACTTGGTAAACCCTCTGCTCGTGGCTGTGGCCGAAGAAGCACAGCCGCGCGCCGGGGAAGTCCTCGCGCAGGAAGGCGGCGTTCTGCGCGACCAGGCCGGGCGTGGTCATGTACTGCTGCACGTCGCGCACGCCGCCGTGGACCAGCACCACGCCGTCCTCGAGCACGCGATGCGGAGGCAGGGCGCCGAGGTAATCGCGCGTCTCGCGCGAGAGCGCGCGACGCGTACGCTCGAGCGAGTAGCGCGCCTTGTTCGAGCAGCGGCGCAAGTCGAGCCGCCCGAGCCCGATCAGGTCGTGGTTGCCGGCGATGGCGACTGCGCCGCGCTCGCGCAGCGCCTGGGCGCACTCGTCGGGGTCGGCGTTGTAGCCTACGACGTCGCCCAGGCACGCAAGGCGCCGCACGCCCCGCGCATCGAGGACGGCGAGCGCCGCGGCGAGCGCCTCGAGGTTGCCGTGGAGGTCCGCTATGACGCCGTAGAGAGCCATCTCCACAGCCTCAGGCTGAGCCGCGGCACGCGCTTCAGGCGGCGCAGCGCGTTGCGCAGGAACGGCGCCGGGTCGCTCCAGGCGAAGAGCTCGTACACCTTGGGCCCGCGCGCAAGCGAGGCGAGCCAGTCCCAGGCGCTCAGCTCGCCGCGCGCCGCAAGCGAACGGAAGGCGCGCCAGTCGAGCCGCAGCGAGAGCCAGCGATGGCGCGTGCGATAGCCCGAACGCGGCGCGGCGGGGCGCTCCCCGCGCACCAGGAAGTCGTAGGCGACGGCGGGCACGTTGATGCCGTTGCGGGCGCCTAGGTAGTGCCACAGGTTGTAGCGCGCGTTGACCTCGAGCAGCCGCCAGCTCCCCGTGGACGCGTCGCGCTTGAAGTCCATCTTGAACACGCCCTTGAGCGGCAGCGCCGCGGCGATGCGGCTCCCGAGGGCCGCGAGCTCCGCGTCGTGGGCGAGCTCGAGATAGGTGCTCACGCCGGTGAGCGCCGGGAAGGTGCGGATCTTGCGCCCGACGAACCAGGCGAGAAGCGCGCCCTCGCCGTCGGCGAAGCCGTGGAAGGACCACAGCCCGCGGTCGTCTCCGGCGACGTATTCCTGCAGCAGCAGCTCGTCCTTCAGCTGGGCCGCGAGCGGATGCGCGGCGAGCTCGGCACCGCTGCCGAAGATGCACGCCTTGCCGCGGCTGCCGAACAGGCGCAGGTGCACCGGCGAGCGCTCCCAGGCGAGCTTCGACCTGGGCTTGGCGAGCAGCGGGCCGGCATGGGCGAGGGCGCCGCGCCAGTCGAGGCTGCGAGGCACCGGCAGGTCGCGGCGCCGGGCCAGGTCCTGGAACCGGTCCTTGTCGAGCAGCGCGTCGGCGAGCTGCGGATCGTTGAGCGCCAGCCTGAAGCGCGGCTCGAGCAGCGCGCGATGGCGCAGCACCAGGTCGAGGCCGTCGTCGTTGCCGTAAAAGAGCGGCACCGGCGCGCCGAGCGCATCGGCCAGGCGCTCGCCGGCTCGCGCCAGGGCGAGCGCGGCGGCCTCGGGGCGCTCGAAGTCAGGCAGCCGCAGATGAGCGCCGCAGTAGCGCGAGGCGAGCGCGGGCGCGTCAGCTTCCGGCCAGGCCACGATCACCGGAATGCGCGCCAGTCCGAGCGCGCGCACCAGGTTCAGGCCGCCGATCAGCACCACCGGAGGGCGCTCGCGGCGCAAGCGCCGCGGGTCGAACTCGAAGCCCAAGGCCATGCGAAAGCCTAGCGGTGCGGCGCTAAGCGCCGCGCCGCGCCGCGTGGTCCGACCGGCTCAGGCAGCGCCCGGAGAGCCGGAAACTGGCCTCGTTAGGCTCTGGATTCTGCGGAGGCCGGATGATCGTCGCGATACACCAACCCCATTTCCTGCCCTGGCTCGGCTACTTGCAGCGCATGGCCGAGGCCGACCTGTTCGTCCTGCTGGATCACGTGCAGTTCGAGCGGCGCAACTACCAGAACCGCACCCGGATCCGGATCAACGGCGAGGCGCGCTGGCTCACCGTGCCGGTGATCCAGCACTCGCAGAAGGAGCGCATCGTGGACAAGCAGGTCGACAACCGGGACACCGGCGCGCGCGCCTGGGGAGCGTGCCACGCCGCGACCCTGCGCCACGCCTACCGCCAGGCGCCCTATCTGGGCCGCTACGCCCCGGCGCTGCAGCGGCTCCTCGAGGCGCGATGGGAGCGCCTGGTGGAGCTCAACCAGGCCGGCCTCGACCTGCTGCGCGAGGCCTTCGGCATCCATACGCCCCTGGTGCGCAGCTCCGAGCTCGCGGTCGAGGGGGCCAAGGGCGGGCTGATCCTCAACCTGTGCCGGGCGGTCGGCGCCGATACGCTGCTCGCCGGCCTCGGCGGCTCGCGCGGCTATCTCGATCTGGAGGCCTTCGCACGCTGCGGCGTGCGCGTGGTGTACCAGCAGTTCAGGCATCCGCAGTACCCGCAATGCGGCGACGCGCCGTTCCTGCCGGGGCTGTCCTCGCTCGATCTGCTGCTCAACTGCGGCCCGCGCAGCCGCGACCTGCTATTCCGGCAAGCCGGGCTGCATGAGTCGTGCGCCGCGGCCTGACTGGGAGCTCACGCGCTTCTATGAGGACCATGTCAGGCGGTTCGGCTACGGCTATCGCGCGCTCGGCTTCGGGCGGCGCTCCTCCCAGGAGAAGCGCTTCAGCGCCGCGGCGGCGCTCGGCGCGTTCCACGGCGCGCGGCTGCTCGACGTGGGCTGTGGCTTCGGCGATCTCCTCGCCTGGCTGCGCGCGCGCGGCGTGCAGCCCCGCTATACCGGCCTGGACATCTGCAAGCCGATGATCGAGCGCTGCCGCAGGCGCTTCGGTGAGCGCGACGCGCGCTTCGTGATCGGCGACGCGCTCACCTACGAGCCCGACGCGTCCTACGATTACGTGGTCGCGAGCGGGCTGTTCGGCTACGCCGCGAAAGGCATGCGCGCGCGCGTGCAGCCTACGCTCGAGCATCTGTTCGCGCTCTGCGGCATCGGCCTGGCGGTGAACTTCCTGAGCCGCTGCGCGCCCGCGCGCAGCCCGGGCCGGCTCTACCTGCATCCCTACGACGTGCTGCAGTTCGCGCTGACGCTGACCCCCGCGGTGCGCCTGGATCACACCTACATGCCCAACGACTTCACGCTGTGCCTGTACCGCACGCCGCCGTGGCAGGAGGCCTCGTGAAGCTCGGCGCACGCTATGCGGAGCGCACGGTGCTCGCGATCGGCGCGCACCCCGACGACGTCGAGCTCGCCGTGGGCGGCACGCTCGCCCGGCTGAGGAGCGCCGGCGCGCGCGTGGTCACGGCGGTCGTCTCCGTGCCGGCCAACTACGCCATGCGCCGCGCCGAGGCCGAGCGCGCCGCGGCGATCCTCGGCGCCGAGCTGCGCATCCTGCTCGACGGCGGCTGCCGCCGCATCGAGGACACGAAGACCTACGAGCTGGTCGCGATTCTCGACGCACTGGTGCGCGAGCTCAGCCCGGCGGCGGTGCTGACCCACGGCCCGTCGGAGTTCCACCGCGACCACGTGCTCGTCTACAACGCCGCGGTCGCCACCCAGCGGCTGGAGCACTTCGACTTCTTCTCCTACCACCCCAACTTCTGCCGCCCGGTGCCGATCCAGTTCCACCCGCGCGCCTACGTCGACATCAGCGACGCCATCGACATCAAGATGCAGGCGATCGCCGCGCACGAGAGCCAGTTCGCCTCGCGCGGCATCCCGGTCGACATCTACCGCGACATCGCGCGCATGAACGGGCGCATGGTCGGCGTGCAGTACGCCGAGGGCCTCGACGTGGCGCGCATGCTGCTCAGCTGATCCACGAAAGGAAAATCGGGCTCTGACCCCGATTTTTCGTCGGGCGGCGGCGACTCGCCCATGCGGCGTATCGCCAGCCGGGCCGGCGCGGATTAACTTGCCCGTATGGACCGGGTCCGCCTGATCGCGGAGCTCGCCAGGCAGCGCGCCTACTGCGAGTGCCGCTCGCCGCTTTATGCCGCCGTGCTGCGCGAGCTCGAGGCCGATGCCGCCGCCGGCTCGCCCCCCTGGCTCGAGCGCATCGAAGCCGCCTGGAGAGACCGCACTTTCGCCGTCGGCTGGGAAGCCGCGCACCTGCTGCTCGCGGCGATGCACTACTGGGCGCTCAAGGGCGATGCCGCGGAGCTCGCGGAGATCTATCCGAGCTGCGGCGGCCCCGGCGGCGCGCCGCGCGGCGCGGCGAAAGGATTCCTGCGGCGCGCGCCTTCCGGGTTCTGGGAAAAGCTGCGCCTCGGGCTGGTGCAGACCAACGAGATCGACCGCAGCATCGCCTGGATGCTCGCCGCCGGGGCGGCCTTCCGCACGCCCGGCATGGCGTTCCACCTCGTCGAGCTCGGGACTTCCGCCGGCCTGAACCTCGTCGGCGATCACCTGCCCCACGAGTGCCGCTTCGCGAGCGAGACGGGCGGGAGCGCCCCGGCGCCCGCCGACTGGAACGGCGCGCCGCATCGCATCCTGACGCGCGCCGGGCTCGACCTGCGCCCGCGCCGGCTGGAGGATCCGGCCGACCGGCTGTGGCTCAAGGCCTGCGTGTGGGCCGACGACCTCGCGCGGCTGGAGCGCCTGGAGCGCGCCACGCAGGTGTTTTTGCAGCTCGCGCGCGAGCCCTCCGGCCCCAGGCTGGAGCGCTGCGCGTTCTCCGAGGCGCCCGACTGGCTGGCAGCCAACCGCCCGCCGCGGCACGGCGAAGGGCTGCTGGTCTTCAATTCGATCGCCACCATCTACCTGGGCGACGCGGAGTATGCGGACCTGCAGCGCGCCATGGCGCGCGTCCTAGCGCCCTGGGGCAGCCGCGGCCTGTGGGTGGAATACGAGCGCGCGCGAGGCGCGCGCGAAGGACCGCTCGAGCTCTGCGTGCACCGCGCGCTGCACGGACGGCTGGACACGAGGCTGCTCGGCTCGGGCGCGCCGCGCCCGCAGGAAATCCGCCTGCGGGGCGGCTGGGAAGCCCTGAGCGCGGGGAGCTCCTGATTCGAGGTGATGCCACGACCACGCGACTCAAGCAGGCGGTGACCGCCGGCTGGCTGTGCCGGGAGCTGGGGCTGCGCCTGCTCGGCCCGGACCGCAGCATCGCGGCCGTCTGCGCGCTGGACGAGCTCGACGAGGACGGGCTGTCGTTCGCGCTGCCGGGCCGGCGTTTCGATCACGTTCACCGCGGCACCGTGTTCGGACTCGACGAGCTGGGGGCCAACGGCGCCTCGGTGATCGGCTCGCGCGACCCGCGCTTCGACTTCATCCGCGCGCAGTATCTCCTGCAGAACAGCCCGGGCTTCGAGCGTCCGGCGGGGCCGCCGCAGATCCATCCGTCGGTCGAGATCGGTCCCGGCGCCGTCATCGAGGACGCGGTGAGCATCGGCGAGGGCACCACGATCGGGCCGAACGCCGTGTTGCGCAGCGGCGTGCGCATCGGCCGGTTCTGCGAGATCCAGTCGGGCGCGGTGATCGGCGACGCGGGCTTCGGCTTCGAGCGCGACGCGCGCAACCGGCCGCTGCGCATGATCCACCTCGGCGGGGTGCGCATCGGCGACCATGTCCAGGTCGGGGCGCTGACGGCCGTGGCGCGCGGCGCGCTGGAGGATACGGTGCTCGAGGACTACGTGAAGATCAACAACCTGGTGCACGTCGCGCACAACTGCCACATCGGCGAGGGCACGATCATCGGCGCCTGCGCCGACCTGTGCGGCAGCCTGAAGATCGGCGCCAACTGCTGGATCGCGCCCAACGCCTCGATCCGCCAGAAGCTCTCGATCGGCGAGGGCGCCACGGTCGGCATCGGCGCGGTGGTGGTGAAGGACGTCGCCGCCGGCGCGGTGGTCTACGGCAATCCGGCGAAGGAAGCGGCGCACGCCAAGGCGCCGACCGGGGTCGTGCCCCTGCACCACGGCCGCTGACGAGCCGCCCTTAGCGGGCGGCGGGCAGGGCCGCCGCAGGCGTGTAAACGAACTGCCAGTCGGCGTAGCGCTCGGCGTCCTCGAAAGCCCGGTCGGCCTTCGCGAATCCCCGGGTCTTGACGGGCGCTTCCTCGGAGCGGCTGAACACCCCCATGACCCCGCCTTCGGGCGCCTCGACCAGGCCCCACTCGGCCGCGCCGCTGATCGGGTCGCGATAGGGCTTGCGCAGGTGGCGCTGGGGCATCGGAAAGCGCTTGTCCTCCAGCAGCTCGTCGAGGCTCTTCGGATAGCGCTTGTTTCCGGGGGCGCGCTCGTAGTACGAGGCGATCGCCTGCCGGTACTGGCCGCCCGCGAACAGCAGCTCGCGCTCCTTCTCGCGCTGCGCCGCGTGCGAGGCGAGCTCGCCGTACGCCGCGAAGCCCGCGCCCATCACCGCGATGACCAGAAGAAGCGCGAGATAAGTGAAGCCCGCCTGCGAATTCGGGGTCAGAGCCCGATTAACGGACCCCGATTTCACCACTGCTCGTAGCCCTTGGCGCCGCTCTTGACGTCGTAGATGCCGCCTTTCTTCGGGTTGGGGGGCGGCACGGCGACCCAGGTCGAGCTCGACTGGGTGATCGGGTCGCTCGGGATGCCGCGCAGGTAGCGCTTGGCGACGAGCTCCTCGAGCGTGCGCGGGTAGGCGCCGGCGTCGGCGTAGTGCTTGTCGAGCGCATCGCGCATCACGCTCAGGTTCTCGAGCAGCGCCGCCTCCTCGGCGCGCTTGCTGCGGCCGACATAGTCGGGGGCCACCACCGCGAGCAGCAGCGCGATGATGGTGAGCACCACCATCAGCTCGATCAGCGTGAAACCGCGAAGTCTCTTCATGTTCACCATTCCCGGTAGGCGATGCCGTTCAGCCCGGTGTCCGGGCTGACCGAGTACACGTCGTAGATGTCCTTGCCTGCCTGCGGCGCGTCGTGCGGGCTGGCGTAGCTGCGCAGCCCCCAGTCCCCGCCGCTGACCGGGTCGCGCGGCACGCGCCGCAGGAAATGGATCTTTCCCTTGTCCGGATCGGTCTTGTCGGCAACGCCCTCGACCAGCGTCGCGAGGCTCGGCGGATAGCCCGAGCCGTCGGCGGCGCGCTCGATCAGGCCCTCGTCGCCGGCCCGCTTGTAGGCGTCGATCGCGGCGCGGATCTCCCGCAGCGATTCCCTGAGCGCCTGCTCCTTGCCGCGCTGCACGGTGAGCTCGGCGAGCGGCGCCGCGACCGAGGCGAGCAGCGCCACGATCGCCACCGTGATCATGAGCTCGATCAGCGTGAAGCCGGCGCACTTCATCGCGGCTGCGGCCCGGCGGCGGGCGGCAACGGCGCCCCGGGCCCCGGCGGCGGCGGCGGCGCGGGCACGTACGGGGCAGGGCTCGCCGGGGACTCGCCCGGCCCGGGCACGGCGAGCGGCGGCAGCGCGAGGCTCGCGCCCCCGACCTCGGCCTCGGTGCCGGAGTTGAACTGCTCGATGCGCGCGGATGGGCGCTCCAGGTTGCTCAGCACGCGCGGCGTGATGAGCAGCACGATCTCGGTCTTCACCGCGCTGTCGTCGTGGTTGGAGAACAGGCGCCCCACGAGCGGCAACCCGGAGAGCCCCGGCACCTTGTTCGCGTTGCGCCGGTCCTCGTCGCTGATCAGCCCCGCGAGCACCTGCGTCTCGCCGTCCTTCAGGCGCAGCGTGGTGGCGGCGGTGCGCGTGCCGACCTGGTAGGCCACGGTGCCCGAGGGGTTCCTCACCTGGCCGGAGACGTTGCTCACCTCGAGGCCGATCTTGATGCCGACGTCGTCCTCCAGGTACACGATCGGCTCGACCTCGAGCTTCAGGCCGACGTCGAGGTAGTTGATCGACTCGGACACGAAGCCGGTGGCGCCCGCGGTGGTCGTCACCACCGGCACCTTGTCGCCGATGTGGATGCGCGCCTTCTCCTTGTTCTTCACGCGGATGCGCGGATTGGCGAGCACGTTGCTGCGCCCGACCTGCTTGCGCAGGTTGAGCGCGATGAACGGGTCGCTCACCGTGACGCGCGCGTTGTTGCCGTTGAAGTTCTGCAGCTCGCGCCCGGTGATCTGCCCGGGCACGCCGGCGGCGCCGATCAGCGAAAGCCCGACCGAGCCCGGCCACTGGATGCCGATCTGCTCGAGCACGTTGTGGCTGACCTCGAGCACCTCGACTTCCAGCATCACCTCGGGCTCGCCCAGGTCCTGCGAGGCGACCAGCTTCTCCGCCATGCGCACCGCCTCCGGCGTGTCGCGGATCACCAGCAGGTTCAGCTTCTCGTCGACGAACAGGTCCCGCGTCTTGACGAGCTGGCGCACCATGTTGGCCGTCTGCCGGGCGTCGGCGTTGGCGAGATAGAAGCTCTTCACCACCAGGTCCCGGTAGGCCTGCTGCTTCGCCGGCGTGGCGGGGTAGATGAGCACGGTGTTCTCGTTCAGCACCTTGCGCTCGAGCTGGTTGGTCACCAGCACGAAGCGGATCACGTCGTCGATGCCGGTATCGCGCACGAACACCGTCGCCCTGAGGTCCTGCGCCACGTCCTTGTCGAAGATGAAGTTGAGCCCGGTGTGCTGGGAGATCAGCTCGAACACCGAGCGCAGCGGCGCGTCGCGGAACTCCAGCGTGATCGGCTTGTTCAGCGCCGCGCTGAGCTTGGGCGGCGCGGCCTCCGCCCTGGCGTTCTTCTCCTCGATGGCGCGCACCAGCGCGCGCGCGTCTCGGTTTCGCCGGTCGGCGGCGAGCACCTCTCTCGCCATGGCGTAGGCGGCGGTCTCGTCGCCGCGCTCGAGCGCGGCTTTCGCCTCGGCGAGACGCTTCGCGTTCATCCGGTCCGCCTCCAGGGCCTCCAGCCCCGCCTTCGCCCTGGCGTTGTCGGGCTCGAGGCGCAGCGCGCGCTGGTATTCCTCCGCGGCGCGCTCGAGCGCGCCGGCGGCGCGCGCCTGGTCGCCCGCGGCGAGGTAGCGCTGCACCGCGACGGCGCGGTGGCGCAGGTAGTAATTGCGCAGCTCCGCGTCCTCCGGGCTCTCCCTGAGCTGCCGCTCCATGCGCGCGAGGCCTTCCTCCTCGTTGCCGGACTCGACGAGCGAGCGCGCCTGCTTGAACGATTCGCTGGTGGCGCAGCTCGCGAGGGCGAGGGCGGCGAAGACGGCGAGGGGTTTTCTCATAGGGGGAGGCTCTGTCGGGTCTTCAAGGGCAGGTAGACGAAGGTGATCTCGTGCTCGCTCACGCTCTCGACGCGGTACTCGTCGCCGATGCGCTCGCCGGCCGCTACGCTGAGGCTTTCCTCGCCGCGCGCCAGGAACACCGTCAGCTTGCCGTCCTCCAGCATCTTGCCCACGTAGGCGAAGGGCAGCGGCGGCGCGCCCGGCCGCTCGGCGGCGACGCGCGGCTTGGGCTTCGCCGGCGCGGCCGGCGGCGCGAAGCTGCGGGGCGCGAACAGGTCCGCCCCGGCGCCTTCGGCGAGGCGGCGCTCAAGGCCGGCGAGATCGAGCGCCGGGGCCGCGGCGGCGCTCTTCGGCGGCGCCGGCCGCGGCGCGTCGAGCTCGAGCGTCGGCTTCTCGCGGCCCGCGACCACCGAGGCGGCGAGCGCGAGCGCGGCGAGCACCATCAGGAAGTCTTTTCCGGCGAGTCGTTTCATGGCTTGAGGCGGTGCAGCGTGAGGCGCAGCTCGGCCTGCACCGCGCCCTGGTTGCGGCTCTCGCGCTTGAGCGAAACCTGGTCGATCGAGAGCACGGGAATCTCGGCCAGCGCGCGCGACAGGAACGCGCGGATCTGCGCGTAGCTCGCGCTGACCGGCAGCACGATCTCGTAGCGCTCGAGCCGCCCGCCCGGGCTGTGGCTGCGATAGCTCGCCGAGCCGAGCTCGATGCCGGTCGCGCGCGCCGCGCCGTGCAGCCTGGCGAGCCAGTCGGTGGTCTGCTCCGGCTTGTCGAGGAAGCGGTAGAACTCGCCGAGCCTGCCGGCGGCGCTCGCGGCGCCGCCCGGCTGCGCGCGCGCGAGCGCGGACTCCACGGCGCGGCCGCGCTCCTGCAGCGGCTGCAGCACCAGCAGCGAGAACGCGGCGCCGAGCGCCAGCAGCACGAGCGCGCCGATGCCGGCCGGGCCCAGCTCGTGGCGCACGCGCCACAGCAGCCTAGTCATGCCGGCCTCCCCGCCAGGCGGCCGACACGGTGAAGGCGACCGCGCCGGGCTTCGCCTCGTGGCGCACCAGCTCGACGCGCGCGAGCGCATCGGCGCGGCTCAGATCGAGGACGTAGCTGAGCGCGGCGAGGTAGTCCTTGCCGTCGCCGGAGATGCGCACCGTGCCGCTCTTGGGGTCGGGCTCGATCGCGAGCAACGCCACCTTGTCGCTGGTGGCCGATTCGAGCGCGGCGAACAGCTCGCCCCAGGGCATCGACAGCCGCTCGACGCTGTCGCGGGCGGCGGCGATCTCCTCCGGCGAGGCCGGCTTTGCGCCCGCGCGCTCCTGAGCCGGGAGCCGGGCGAGGCGCAGCTCGGCTTTTTCGATCGAGCGGCTGAGCGCGAGGTGCGAGTAGCCGAGGTCGGCGGCGAAAGCCGCCGCAAGGGCGAGCAGCAGGGCCCCGGCCCAGGGCGCGGCCGGGCGCCTGCGGACGAAGTCGAGCTCGAGGCGCTGCGTCTTCACCCTCATGCGAGCGCCAGCTCCGGGTAGCTCAGCGCCTGCAGGCGGAAGGACTCGTAGCCCTCGGTGTCGAAGGCGCTCTGCGCGCACACGATCACCCGCGTGCAGGGAGCGTCGAGCCCGAGGAAGGCGGCTTCGCGCGCCAGGATCTCGGGCAGCACGCGGCGCCAGCGCTCGTCCACGCGCCGGGTGCGGATCGCGGTCCAGGCGCCGCGCTGGATGAGCGCCAGCGTGAGGCGCCCCGGCTCCTCGACCAGCAGCCAGCACGAGCCGCTGCCGATGGTCTCGCGCACCCGGTTGTAGGCGACGGCGAGAAAGGGCTGCGCGGAAATCAGGCGCACGCCGGCGGCCGCGAAGGTCGTGGCGAGCGCCTTGAGGAGGTCCCGGTCGATCGCGCAGGCGAGGCGCGCTCCGGCGGGCGCGGTCTCGGTGAGCGTCACCTCCCACTCGGCGGCCCGCGCCCCGTGCACGGCGCCGAAGCGGTGGCGGGCCAGGGCGAGCCATTGCTCGTCGCGCTTGAGGGAGGCGCTCCAGGGCAGCAGCGCGTAGCGCACCAGCTGGTCGGCGAGCACCACGCTCGCTTCCCGGGATTTGCGGGAAGAAAGAATCGAGGGAAGGGCATCCACTGCGGCGCGCCACTCGGCGTCGCTGTCCACGAGCTGCAGCACTACGGGCTTGCCTTCGGAAACAATCAGCTTGTTCGGGCCGAGCCCGATGCGAAGCGGCTTCTTACGCCACAAAAGTGACACGGTCGATCTCCTCTAGGGTGGTTTCCCCGCTCTCGGCGAGCCGCAGCGCGGCCTCGCGCAGGGGCACGCTGCCGGCGGCTCGCGCCGCCTCCTTGAGCTTGCGAGCCGGGGCGCGGCTGACGATCAGCTCGCGCAGCTCGTCGTTCAGCACCAGCAGCTCGCCGAGCGCCTTGCGGCCGCGGTAGCCGGTGTTTCTGCAGGACTGGCATCCTTTGCCGGAGCAGCTCTTGCACAGGACGCGAACCAGCCGCTGCGCCAGCACCGCGTTCATCGCCGACACCACGTTGTAGGTGTCCAGGCCCATGTGCATGAAGCGCGCGAGCACGTCGAGCGCGTTGTTCGCGTGCACCGTGGTGTAGACCAGGTGCCCGGTGAGCGCCGACTGCACCGCGATCTCGGCGGTCTCGGGGTCGCGGATCTCGCCCACCATGATGCGGTCCGGATCGTGGCGCAGGATCGAGCGCAGGCCGCGCGCGAAGCTGAGCCCCTTCTGCTCGTTCACCGGGATCTGCAGCACGCCGGGGAGGTGGTACTCGACCGGGTCCTCGATGGTGATGAACTTGTCGCGGCCGTTGTTGGTTTCGCTGATGAGCGCGTACAGGGTGGTGGTCTTGCCGCTGCCGGTGGGTCCGGTCGCCAGCAGCATGCCGTGCGGCTGGGCCGAAAGGCTTCTCAGGGATTGCTTCATCTCCGGGGAAAAGCCGAGCGCGTCCAGCGTCAGGCCCTGGAGCTGGTCGGACAGCGCCTTGCGGTCGAGGATGCGCAGCACCGCGTCCTCGCCGTAGACGCTCGGCATCACCGAGACCCGGAAGTCGATGTCGCGGCCGTCGCGGCGCGCCTGGAAGCGCCCGTCCTGCGGCACGCGGCGCTCCGCGATGTCGAGCTCGGACATCACCTTGATGCGCGAGATGACCTGCTCGGCGAGCTCGCTGCCCGGCACCCGCTCGGCGCCCGTCAGCACGCCGTCGATGCGGTACTTGATGGCGAGCCCGGTGCCGGTCGATTCCAGGTGCACGTCGCTCGCGCCCGCCTTGAGCGCGTCGTACAGGGTGGAAGTCACCAGGCGCACCACGGTGCTGTCGGCTTCGGAGGCGCTTGCGAACGAGATCTCCTGCGCGCCGTCGGCCTTGCCGTCCTCGGAAAGCGCGATCGCCGAGAATCCGTCGAGGGCGCGCAGCTGCGCCTCCTGCTCGCCGAGATACGCGGCGACATCGAGCGGGCTCGCGAGGCGGTAGCGAAAAGGCAGCCGCAGCTGCTCCTCGAGCCAGTCCTGGGTGTCGAGGTCGTAGGGCGCGCCCAGCACCACCGAGACCGCGCCGTCGGGCGCGCGCAGCGCGAGGCAGCCGCGCCGCAGCGCCTCGGCGTAGGGAACCAGGTCGAACGCCGGCTGCTCGGCGCGCAGGTCCTCCAGGCTCGCGGCCGGCATGCGCAGCGTCCCGCAGAGCACGGCGATTTCCTCTGGAATCATCGGATGCTCCCGGCGAGCTCGAAGATCGGCATGTACATCAGGACCACCACCATGCCGATGGCGAGGCCGAGGACCGCCATCAGCACCGGCTCGAAGGCGCGCGTGAACCAGTCGAGCTCGCGCGCCACCTGGTCCTCGTGAAAGCGCGCGATCTCGCTGAACATGCGGCCCATGTCGCCGCTGCGCTCGCCCACCGCCATCATGCGCGCGGCCACCGGCGTCGCGAGGCCGGCCGAGCCGAGCGCCGCGGACATCGGCCGCCCCTGCTCGATCGAGCGCCTCGCCTCGACGAGCCGCGAGCGCAGCTGCGCGGCGAGCAGGTCCTGCGCCATCTCGAGCGCGCGCAGCGCCGGGATGCCCGCGCGCAGCAGCATGCCGGCGCTTCGGTACAGGCGCGCAAGCTGGTAGGTCTTGAGGCGGCTGCCCAGCGCGGGCAGCCGCCACAGGCGCGCGTTGAGCCAGGCGCGCGCCGCGGGGCGCGAGAGCGCCAGGATCGCGCCCGCGATTCCCGAAACGAGACAAAGCGCGATCAGCCATCCGTGCTCGCCCACGAAGCTGCCGAAGCCGAGCAGCAGCCGCGAGAAGAAGGGCAGCGTGCCGGCCGTCTCCTCGTAGACCCGCGCGAAGCGCGGCACGACGTAGAGCATCAGGAAGGCGAGCACCAGGCTGCCCACCACCACGAGGATCGCCGGGTAGATGCAGGCCGAGACGACCTTCTTGCGCACGCGCTCGAGCTCCTCCTGGTAGTCGATGAAGCGCCCGAGCGCCTCGCGCAGGCTGCCGGTGCGCTCCGATGCCTTCATCGTCGCGACGTACAGCGGCGAGAAATGGCGCGGGAAGGCGCCGAGCGCCTGCGAGAACGCCTCGCCGCGGTGCAGCGCGCGCACCAGTCCCGAGAGCACTACCTGGCGCTCGCCGTGCGGCTCCTTTTCGGCGAGCGTCTGCAGCGCCTCGACCAGATTCAGGCCGGCCTCGAGCAGCGAGCGCAGCTCCGCCGAGAACAGCATCGTCGGAAATGCGCCCGCGCGGCGCACGCGCAGGCCGGCGCGCGCCGGCGCGATCGAGAACACGTCGAGGCCGCGCCCGCGGGCGCTGGAGCGCGCCGCCGCTTCGCTCGCGGCCTCGAGCTGCAGCGCGACGATCTGGCGCTGCGCATCGAGTGCATGAATGCTGAACTGCATCTCTCCCTTTCCTGGTTTCGACTTAGGGGCAAGCCCGATATCGATCGCACAAGGCGTGCCATGGGCGCACTGCTTTTGGAATCAGCGGCTTGAGTCATGCTCGTAGGGTGTTTTGCTACGAATCCGTAGCAGGGCGACGACAGCGCCACCGGGGTTTTGTCCAAGCGCTTGTTTCTACGATGCTTCGCGCGTCGGTACGGCACGACTGGACGGGCAAAAAAAAGCGGCGGGCCGAAGCCCGCCGCCGGTTTGCACGCGATGCGCTCAGTTCAGCCCGATGTCGGCGTCCTCTCCGCTGCCGCCGGCCTTGCCGTCGCGGCCGTAGGAGAACAGCGCGAACTCGGCCTTCTCGCCAGGCGTGCGGTAGACGAAGGGCCGTCCCCACGGATCGTTGGGCACGGTCTTCCTGAGGTAAGTCCCGTTCCAGCTCGCCACCGTCGCCGGCTTGACGAGCAGCGCCTCGAGCCCTTCCTCGGGGCTCGGGTAGCGCCGCGCGTCGAGGCGGAACTGGTCGAGCGCTTTCTCGAGGGCGTCGAGCTGCGCGCGCGCCACCTGGACCTCGGACCTGCCCACCTGCGAGAAGTAGCGCGGGGCTACGTAGCCGGCGAGCAGGCCGATGATCACGATGACCACCAGCAGCTCGAGCAGAGTGAATCCCCTGCTTCTCATGGCTACCTCACCCCGAACTTCATCGCCGGCTTGCCGGCCTCGTGCGCGCCCATGTCGGGCGCCGCGCCGCTGTAGCCCTCGTTGAAGTTCGGCAGCTTGACGCCCCTGCCGTATCCCGGGCTGTTCGGCGCGAGCTGGTACAGGCCGCCCTCGTTGCTCGACCAGCCGTGCCCCGACTGGTAGATCGGCGTGCCGACGATGCCGTTGTTCTGCGCGCCGGAATACGCGGTGACGTTGCCGTTGAACAGATCGTAGTCGAGGTCGTTGCCCGACCCGCCCTTGGTGTCGATCGACGGCCACCACGTCTTCCAGATGTGGTAGATGTTGTTGCGCGACACTGTATTGACGAGCTTGTCGCTCCCGTTCGGGCCGGCGAGGCCGCCGCCGCCCCCGAGCGAGTAGCTCGTGCCCGACGGCGCGGGCGCCTGCAGCATCGTGTTGTGGAACACGTAGCGCCGGCCGCCGCCCCAGGTGGTGCCCTTGTCCCCGGACTTGAAGAACACGTTGCGGCTATCGTCGTCGAGCGACTTCTTCGACAGCATGCGGCTGCGGTTGTACACGTTGCGGAAGATGTACATCGGCCCCGAATGCACCACGGTCGAGGCGACGCCGGTCGTGGTCTGGTCCATGTAGTTGCCCCAGATGCGCACGTTGCGCCCGGCGCCCTCGGCCTCGATCGCGTCGTCCCAGGCGTGCTTCATGATGTTGCCGTAGATGTCGGTGTCGGCGTTCGGCATGCCCTTGGTGGAGAAATTCTCCTCGCCGCCGATGATGTCCATGAAGTAGCGGCCCCAGTCGCTGTAGAACTCGTTGTAGCGGAACACGTGGCCGCCGCCGCACTCGTGGAACAGGATGCCGTTCGGGCCGGCCGGGTGGCCGTCGGACCAGCTGTTCGAGCCGTAGGTCGGGTGGTGGATCTTGTTGCGCTGGACGATGAGGCGCTCGAGCCACGGGCCGCTGCGGCACCACGCCGAGATGCCGGCCTGCGCGTTGACGCCGATCTTCCAGCCCTCGCTGTTGGTGTAGTTGTAGGTGCCCCAGTCGCTGATGTCGTTGTTCTCGATCACCACGTCGTGGGCACCCTCGAGCAGACGGATGCCGTCGACCTTGGCGCCCTTCAGCGTCAGGCCGCGCACGATGACGTAGGGCGCGGAGATGGTGATGTTGAAGTCCTGCGTTTTCTTGACGTCGATCGTCGCCGGGCCCGTATAGAGCACGTAGCCGCTGGGCGAGCCGCCCTGGGTGATCTTCAGCGTCTGCGAGCCGCTCGGCACCTGGATGGTCTTCGCGATCGGGAAGCTCTCGGCCCAGGTCTTGACCTTGCGCTCGTGCGAGAACGACTTGCCCGGCAGGCCGAACTGCACCACGTACTCGGTTCCCGGGGCGAGGTGCACCAGGCTGCCGCGGCACTCGCTGTTGCGCGAGTCGTACCACATCGGGTAGCCCTGCCTCCAGCTCGTCTCGGCCGACTTGCGGAAGCGCACCGGGCAGCCTGCGCTTCCCGGGTTCGTGCCCGGCTTCCAGTACAGGCCGAGCGACTCGAAGGTCGCGATGGCGCTGGTGCCGGTCGAGGGCAGGCTGCCGGTGCTGCCGCCGCCGTCACTGCCGCCCCCGGTGCTGGTGCCGTTCTGGATCTTGACCGGGATCTGCACGCTGGTGGAGGCGCCGCTCGAGTTGAACGCCACCGCCTTCAGCGTGTGATCGCCGTTGCCGAACTTGGTGGTGTCGAGGTTGCAGTTCCAGGGCGCCTGGCCCTCGGTGTTGAGCTTGGTCGCGTCGAGGAAGAAGTCGACCTTGGCGATGCCGCTGCCGGTGACCTCGCAGGCGCTCGACTGGTAGAGGCTGCCCGAGAGCGTCGCGCCGCTCGAGGGCGTCTTGAAGCTCACGCCGCTCGGGCCGCTGCCGCTGCTCGGGCTGGTGGGCGAGCTCGTGGTGCCGTTCTGGATGTTGACGCTGATCTGCGAGCTGCCGCTCGCGCCCTTGGAGTCGGTCGCGAGCGCCTTGAGCGTATGCGTGCCGTCGGCGAACTTCTTCGTGTCGAGGTTGCAGTTCCACGGCGCCGAGCCTTCGG
>DATKAX010000317.1:0-3560 GCA_035514595.1 Burkholderiales bacterium | reverse complement strand
AGCAGCTGCCCGAGCTCGTCGTGCAGCTCGCGCGCGATGCGCGTCTTCTCGTCCTCGCGCGCCTCGAGCACGCGCGCCGAGAGCTCGCGCAGCTCCTGCTGCTGGCGCTTGAGCGCATCCTCGTTCTGCTTGCGCAGGGTGATGTCGCGCAGGATCACGGTGAAGTAGCGCTGGCCGGGCTCCCCGGCCTGCGAGATCGAAGCCTCGATCGGGAACTCCTCGCCGTCGGCGCGCAGCGCCCACAGCGTGGTGACGTCGCCCATGCGCCGGCTGGTGACGCCGGTCTTGCCGAAGTGCTCGATGTGGCCTCGGTGCGCGGCGCGGAAGCGCTGCGGGAGGAAGCGCTCGAGCGGCTCGCCGAGCGCCTGGTCGCGGCGCACGCGGAACACCTGCTCCGCGGCGCGGTTGAAGAGCACTACCTTCTGCGCCTCGTCCACCGTGATGATGGCGTCCATCGCCGAATCGACGATCGCATCCAGGCGCTCGAGCAGCGCGCCCTCGCGCGCGGCCTCGGCGGCCTCGCGCGCGGCCTCGCGCCGCGCCACGTACCAGTAGGTGAGCGGCAGCGCCAGGGCGAGCGGCACGTAATCGAACAGCGTGATGGCGAGCAGGTTGCCGGGCGCGCTGATGCCGAATGCGATCTGTATGAGGTTGAAGGCGAGCAGCGCAGGTGCCGCGATCAGGCCGGCGAGCAGGGTAACGCGCGCCGGGCTGCTCAGGCGGCCTGCGCCGGGTTTGATCTCGGTCAAGCCGGGGGCGGCGCTGGCTGGCATAGTCGGTCGGGTGCTATATCCGTCTTCAGAGCTGGTCATCGATCCCGTTCTCATCCGCAAGTACGATGTGAGCGGGCCGCGCTACACCTCGTATCCCACGGCGGACCGCTTCGTCGAGGCGTTCGGCGCGACCGAGCTGCGCCAGTGGCTTTCCAAGCGCAACATCGGCGGCATCAGCCAGCCGCTGTCGGTCTACGTTCACCTGCCATTTTGCGACACCGTCTGCTACTACTGCGCCTGCAACAAGGTGGTGACCCGCGACCATAGCCGTTCGGCCAAGTATATCAAGCACTTGGAGATGGAGCTGGCGCTTCTCGAGCCGCTGCTCGGGAGCGAGCGCCGCATCTGCCAGATGCACTGGGGCGGCGGCACGCCGACTTTCCTCTCGCGCGAGGAGATGGCCGCGCTCGCCGCGGCGCTCGGACGCATCTTCGAGCGCGCCCCGGACTGCGAATGCTCGATCGAGGTCGATCCGCGGCGCGTCGCGCCGGGCACCATGGAATTCCTCGCCGGCCTTGGCTTCAACCGCGTCTCGATCGGCGTGCAGGATTTCGATCCCGAGGTGCAGAAGGCGGTGCACCGCCTCCAGAGCGAGGAGGTGACGCGCCGCGTGACCGGCGAGGCGCGCGCGAACGGCTTCGGCTCGGTGAACCTCGACCTCATCTACGGCCTGCCGAAGCAGACCCTCGACAGCTTCAACCGCACCCTCGACAAGGTGATCGCGCTCGATCCCGACCGCATCGCGCTCTACAGCTACGCGCACCTGCCGAAGCTGTTCATGCCGCAGCGGCGCATCGCCGAGGCCGACCTGCCCTCGGCGGAGTCGAAGCTGCAGATTCTGACGCTCGCGATCGGGCGCCTGACGCGCGCCGGCTACCTCTACATCGGCATGGACCATTTTGCGCGGCCCGACGACGAGCTCGCGATCGCGCAGCACCAGGGGCGGCTGCAGCGCAACTTCCAGGGCTATTCCACGCGCCCGGAAAGCGATCTCGTCGGCCTGGGCGTCTCGGCGATCGGGCGCATCGGGCCCGTCTACTACCAGAACCAGAAGCGCCTCGAGGACTACTACGCCGAGCTCGAGGCCGGCCGGCTGCCGGTGACGCGCGGCGTCGAGCTGAGCCAGGACGACCTGGTGCGCCGCGCGGTGATCCAGGCGCTCGCCTGCCATTTTCGCGTCTCGATCGAGTCGATCGAGCTCGCCTACCTCGTCGACTTCAACAAGTACTTCGCCCAGGAGCTGAAGGACCTGAGGCGGCTGCAGGACGAAGGCCTGGTCGAGGTCGGCCCGGACTGGATCGTCGTGACCTCCAAGGGCCGGCTGCTGGTGCGCGTGCTGTGCATGGTGTTCGACCGGTATCTTCGCGAGCGCGAAGCGCGCGCCGCTTACTCGAAGGTAATCTGAGCAAGGGGATTTGACGTGGACGCTGGCCTTCTCCTCGCCGCCGCGCTTCTCGGCCTCGCCTCCGGCGCTCACTGCCTCGGGATGTGCGGCGGCATCGTCGGCGCCTTTTCGACCATCAGGATCGACGAGATGAAACGGCCCACCGCGGAGTGGCGCAGGCAGCTCGCGTTCAATCTCGGGCGCATTACGAGCTACGGCCTCGCCGGCGCGCTCGCCGGGACGCTCGGCCTTTACGCCTCGCGCGCGGCTGGGGTGCAGGGCACCCTATACATCCTCGCCAACGTGGCGCTCTTACTTGTGGGGCTGCATCTCGCCGGCTTGAATTCATGGATTACCAGATTCGAGAACATCGGGCTGCCTCTGTGGCGGCGGCTGCAGCCGCTCGCGGCGCGGCTTTCACCGCGCGAGCGCCCGTACCGCGCGGGCCTCGTCTGGGGCTGGCTGCCCTGCGGCCTGGTGTATGCGGCGCTCGCCGTGGCGGCGGTGGCGGGCGGCCCCTCGCAGGGCGCCGCCTCGATGCTCGCCTTCGGCCTGGGCACGCTGCCTTGGCTGCTTCTCGCCGGCCTCGCCGCGGCGCGCCTGCGCGCCTGGATGGGACGGCGCGCGCTGCGTGTCGCCGCCGGCGGCACGGTGCTCGCATTCGGGGCCTTCGGCCTCGCCCACGCTTTCCAGTGAGGACTCCCATGAACCAGACCATCCGCATCATCCGCGACGAGCACCGCTCGATCGCCGCCGTGCTGCACGGCCTGCAGAGCCTCGCGCGCGAGGCGCAGGACGCGCGCGTGCGCCCCGGGTTCGACGTCTTCCGCGCCATGATCCGCTACATCGACGAGTTTCCCGAGCAGATGCACCACCCGAAGGAGGACGCGCTGCTCTTCGCGCGGCTCGGGCTGCGCGCGCCGCAGGCGAAGGACCTGGTCGCGGACCTGCGCGCCGAGCACGTCGAAAGCGCGCGCCTGGTGCGCGAGCTGGAGCGCGCGCTGGTGTTCTTCGAGGAGGGCTGGCCCGCGGGCGGGGCCGATTTTCTGAGGACGGTAAACGCCTACGCCGACTTCCACTGGAAGCACATGAAGAAGGAAGAGGAGCAGCTGCTTCCGCTCTGCGAGCGCCACCTCACGGCCGAGGACTGGCGCGAGATGGACGCCGAGTTCGCGGCGAACCGCGATCCGATCGCCGGCATCCGCGAGAAGGACTTCGAGACGCTCTTCACCCGCATCGTCAACCTCGCCCCGGCCCCGGTCGGCGTCGGCGACCGCTGGCAGAAATCGTCCTGAGTTGGACGAGACCTGGCTGCGCTACGGCGCGAGCCTCGGCATCGGCCTGCTGATCGGCCTCGAGCGCGAGCGTAGTCCCGCCGCCAGGGCGGGCGTGCGCACCTTCGC
>DATKAX010000316.1:0-2309 GCA_035514595.1 Burkholderiales bacterium | reverse complement strand
TGCAGTTCCACCGCGGCTTCCGCTTCCGGGACGCGCGCGCGCTGGTGCCTTACCTCGCGCGGCTCGGCGTGAGCCACCTCTACGCCTCGCCTTTCCTCAAGGCGCGGCCGGGCAGCACCCACGGCTACGACGTCGTCGATCACAACGCGGTCAACCCCGAGATCGGGAGCGAGGCGGAGCTCGACCGGCTGATGCGCGCCCTCAAGGAGCACGGTATGGGGATGGTGATCGACCTGGTGCCGAACCACATGGGCGTGCTGCATGCCGACAACGCCTGGTGGCTCGACGTGCTGGAGAAGGGGCGGGCCTCGCCTTACGCCAAGTTCTTCGACATCGACTGGCGGCGCGGCAAGCTGCTGCTGCCGGTGCTCGGCAGGCACTACGGCGAGGCGCTCGAGTCGGGCGAGCTCAAGCTCGAGAAAAAGAACGGACGATGGAGCGTGTGCTATTTCGATCACCGCTTTCCGCTCAACCAGGCGAGCTCGAGGGGGCTGAAGGCGACGAAGGACCCGCTGGCGCTGCACCGGCTGCTCGAGCGCCAGCACTACCGGCTCGCCTACTGGCGCGTCGCCTCCGACGAGATCAACTACCGGCGCTTCTTCGAGATCACCGACCTCGCCGGGGTGCGCGTCGAGGACCCGCAGGTGTTCGAGGCGACGCATGCGCTGGTTCGCCGGCTGGCGGCGCGCGGCGGCATCGACGGGGTGCGCATCGACCATCCCGACGGCCTCGCCGATCCCAGGCAGTACCTGGAGCGCCTGAACGCCGTGTTCGAGCGCGCCTGGATCGTGGTCGAGAAGATTCTCGCCGACTACGAGGCGCTGCCGGAGGACTGGCCGGTGCACGGCACCACCGGCTATCGCTTCGCGAACGTGCTCACGGGCGTTTTCGTCGACCGCGCCGCGCACTCGCGCTTCGACCGCATCTGGCAGCGCTTCACCGGGGAGCGCGAGAGCTTCGACCAGATGGCCTACGACGCGAGGCAGCTCATCATGAACACCACGCTTGCCGCCGAGCTGCACATGCTGGCGGGGTGGCTCGGGCGCATCGCGAATGGCAACCGCCGCACGCGCGACTACACCGAGAGCGGGCTGCGCAAGGCGCTCGCCGAGATCGCCGCGCGCTTCCCGGTCTACCGCAGCTACGTCAGCCCGCGCGGGGTCGCGGACACCGACCGGCGCTGGATCGACTGGGCGGTGCATGCCGCGCGGCGCGCGAGCCGCATCGCCGACCCGGGCGTGTTCGAGTTCGTGCGCAGCGTGCTGACGCTCGACGCCGCGCCGCCCTCGGGAGAGCGCCGGCGCGAAATGCTCGGCTTCGCGATGCGCTTTCAGCAGTTCACCGCGCCGGTGGTGGCCAAGGGCGTGGAGGACACCGCCTTCTACCGCTACAACCGGCTCATCGCGCTGAACGAGGTGGGCGGCCATCCCAAGCATTTCGGCTTCACGCTGAAGGCCTTCCACGCGGCGAGCGAGGACCGCGCGCGGCGCTGGCCGCACACCATGCTCGGCAGCTCGACGCATGACACCAAGCGCTCCGAGGACGTGCGCGCGCGTCTGGCGGTGCTCTCGGAGCTCGCTTCGGGCTGGCGCATGACGCTGCGCCGCTGGGCGAAGCTCAACCGCAGCTACCGCGGCGAGGTGAACGGCGAGCCGGCGCCTTCGCCGGGGGACGAATACCACTACTACCAGGCGCTGATCGGCATCTGGCCGGGCCGCTCCCCGCAGGAGCTCGCCGCGCGGCTGAAGGCCTATATGCTCAAGGCGGCGCGCGAGGCGAAGCTGCGCACGAGCTGGATCAACCCGGACTCCGACTACGAGGCGGCGCTCGAGCGCTTCGTCACCGAGTCGCTGAAGAACCCGCTGTTCCTGAAGGACGCGGGAGACACCGTGGCGCGCGTCGCGCACCTCGGCCTGCTGGTGGGGCTCGCGCAGGCGCTGCTGAAAGTCGCCTCGCCCGGCGTTCCCGACTACTACCAGGGCACCGAGCTCTGGGATTTCAGCCTGGTCGACCCCGACAACCGCAGGCCGGTCGACTACGCAGTGCGGGAAAAGCTCCTCCATCAGCTCGAACGAGGCATGCCTGCCCCGGGGAAGCTGCTCGAAAACCTCGCGGACGGGCGCGCCAAGCTGCACGTCATCCGCACCGGCCTCGCGCTGCGCAAGCGCTGGCCGAGCCTGTTCCAGGGCGGCGACTACGCCGCGCTCTACGCCGACGCCGGGCGCGAGGAGAACGTCTGCGCCTTCGCGCTGCGCAGCGGCGAGCGCTGCGTGATCGCGGTCGCGCCGCGGCTCTTCGCGCGGTTGATG
>DATKAX010000315.1:0-2326 GCA_035514595.1 Burkholderiales bacterium | reverse complement strand
TCGGGCGTCATCGGTGCGCGCCCGACGGTGCCGCGCACGCCATCGGTACCGAAGTACTTGCGGCTCAAGCTTGCCTCCAGGCCTCGAACATCAGGACGGCATCCCGGGTTTCCCTCACGTCGTGCACGCGCAGTATTCTCGCCCCTCCGAGGAGTGCGAGCAAAGCGGCTGCCAGACTGCCCGCCAGCCGCTCACCGGGTTCTCGCCCGGTGATGCGCCCGATCGAGGACTTCCTCGACCAGCCGGCAAGCAGCGGCACGCCCAAGGCCGCGAGCTCGGGCAGGCGCTTGAGCAGCGTGAGATTGTGCGCCACGGTCTTGCCGAAGCCGAAGCCCGGATCGGCCACCAGGCGGTCGCGGGAGATGCCCGCCGCCTCGCAGGCGGCGATGCGGGCGGCCAGGAATTCCCTCACTTCCACGGCCACGTCGCCGTAGCGGGGGGCATGCTGCATGGTCTGTGGCTCGCCCTGCATGTGCATGAGGCAGATGCCGCAGCCGGTATCCGCCACGGCCTCGATCGCGCCGGGTGAGCGCAGCGCCTGGATGTCGTTGATCATGGACGCGCCCGCGGCCAGCGCCGCCCGCATCACGCCCGGGCGCCGCGTATCCACGGATACCGGGGAGTCCCGCAGCGCCTGCACCACCGGAACGATGCGCTCGAGTTCTTCGTGCTCGGAAACGGGCGCCGCGCCGGGGCGCGTCGATTCGCCACCGATATCGATCAGGTCCGCGCCCTCCAGCAGCAACCGGCGCGCATGTGCGACGGCCGCGCGCGCATCGAGAAACCGGCCGCCCTCGGAAAAGGAATCGGGCGTGACGTTCACCACGCCCATCACCAGCGGTCGATCGAGCGGCAGGGCGAACCTGCCGCAGCGAAGCGTCACACCGCCGGGGACGCGGGCGCCGCGGCGCCGGCCGCGCCGTCGCCGGCCGGCCCGCCCGTGGGCGAGGGAGTGCTCACGGGCGGCTTGGGCGCCCGCGGCGGCCTGCCCTGCATGATGTCGTTGATCTGCTCGGCGTCGAGCGTCTCCCACTCGAGCAGCGCCTGCGCCATCGCTTCGACCTTGTCGCGGTTCTCCTCGATCAGCTTGCGCGCGAGCTTGTACTGCGTGTCGATGATGCGCCGGATCTCCGCGTCCACTTTCTGCAGCGTGGCTTCCGACACGTTCTTGTGCGTGGTGATGGAGCGGCCGAGGAACACCTCGCCCTCGTTCTCGCCGTACACCATGGTGCCGAGCTCGTCCGACATGCCCCATTGCGTCACCATGCGGCGCGCGATTTCCGTCGCGCGCTCGAAATCGTTCGACGCGCCGGTGGTCATCTGGTGCATGAAGATCTCTTCCGCGATGCGCCCGCCGAACAGCACCGTGATCGTGTCGAGCAGGCGGTTGCGGTCCTGGCTGTAGCGGTCCTGCTCGGGCAGCTGCATGGTCACGCCCAGCGCCCGTCCGCGCGGGATGATGGTGACCTTGTGCACCGGGTCGGTCTTCGGCAGCAGGCGCGCCACCACCGTGTGGCCGGACTCGTGGTACGCGGTATTGCGCCGTTCTTCCTCCGGCATCACCATCGAGCGCCGCTCGGCGCCCATCATGATCTTGTCCTTGGCGCGCTCGAAATCGTCCATGTCCACCAGGCGCTTGTTGCCGCGCGCGGCGAACAGGGCCGCCTCATTGACCAGGTTCGCCAGGTCCGCGCCGGAAAACCCGGGCGTGCCGCGCGCGATGATGTCGGCCTTCACGTCGGGCGCCAGCGGCACCTTGCGCATGTGCACCTTGAGGATCTCCTCGCGGCCGCGAATGTCCGGCAGCGGCACCACCACCTGCCGATCGAAGCGACCGGGCCTGAGCAGCGCCGGGTCGAGCACGTCCGGGCGGTTGGTGGCGGCGATCACGATCACGCCGACGGAAGCCTCGAAGCCGTCCATCTCCACCAGCAGCTGGTTCAGGGTCTGCTCGCGCTCGTCATTGCCGCCCCCGAGGCCCGCGCCGCGCTGGCGGCCGACCGCGTCGATTTCGTCGATGAACACGATGCACGGCGCGTGCTTCTTCGCCTGCTCGAACATGTCGCGCACCCGTGCCGCGCCCACGCCGACGAACATCTCGACGAAGTCGGAGCCGGAAATCGAGAAGAACGGCACTTTGGCCTCGCCCGCAATGGCGCGCGCCAGCAACGTCTTGCCGGTGCCCGGATTGCCGACCATCAGCACGCCGCGCGGGATGCGCCCGCCCAGCTTCTGGAACTTGGACGGATCGCGCAGGAAGTCCACCAGCTCCGAGACTTCTTCCTTCGCTTCCTCGCAGCCCGCGACGTCGGCGAAGGTCACCGTG
>DATKAX010000314.1:0-17624 GCA_035514595.1 Burkholderiales bacterium | reverse complement strand
GACGTGCCGGGCATCGACGGTGCCGAGCACGCCGTCCTTCCCGGGGAAGCGATAGCTCCAGTGCCACTGCTGGCCCACGGCCTCGAACACCGCCGCGTCTGGCGGAACGTCGACCAGCTTCGCCCATACGAACAAGCCGGGGGCCAGCATGGCGGCGATGCCCAGCGAGCTCAATCCCACGAGCCACGTCTCCAGCTTCTTGTTCTCGGGCTCGTACGCCGCCGTGCTGCCCTTGCGCTGACGGTAGCGGACCAGGCAATACGCCATGAACAGGTTGACGGCGACGAAGACGAAGCCCGTGATCCAGAACGTGAGGCTGATGGTGTCGTCCATCGCGACCCAGTTGGAGGCGATCGGCGTGAAATACCACGGGCTCAGGAAGTGAAACAGGACCGAGCCGACGATCAGTATCACCAATACGATTGCCATGGACATAAGCGGGTCCGACTCCCAAGTGCAAACCTACACGCGGATTACCACCTGCAGCCTACGAAAGCGGTGACGATATCAAATTAATGCCATTCTGGAAACCTGGACCGAGCGGACAGCGCAGCGAGCCTAGACCGTCAGGTAGTGGTCGACGAGCAGCGCCGCGAACAGCGCGGCGAGATATACGATTGAATAGCGGAAGCAGCGCCGCGCGAGGCGATCGCTGTACGCGGCGTAGAGGCGCACCGCGTAGCCGAGGTAGACCGCGCCGAGCGCGAGCGCCGCGGCGAGGTAGAGCCACCCGCTCATGCGCACCGCGAACGGCAGGAGCGACACCGCGAACAGAATGATCGTGTAGAGTAGCACCTGCAGCCGCGTGTACTCCTTGCCGTGCGTGACCGGGAGCATCGGCACGCCCGCCCGCGCGTAGTCCTCGGTGCGGTACAGCGCGAGCGCCCAGAAGTGCGGCGGCGTCCAGGCGAAGATGATCAGGAACAGCAGCATCGCCTCGGTGGTCACTTCGCCGGTAACCGCCGCCCAGCCGAGCACCGGCGGCATGGCGCCCGAGGCCCCGCCGATGACGATGTTCTGCGGCGTGAGCGGCTTGAGGATCACCGTGTAGACGACGGCGTAGCCGACGAAGGTGGCGAACGTCAGCCACATGGTGAGCGCGTTCACGTACTGGACCAGGAGCCACAGCCCCAGGCCGCCGACCACGCCGGCGAAAGCGAGCGTCTGCACGCTGGAGAGCTCGCCGCTCGGCAGCGGCCGCCAGCGCGTGCGCAGCATGAGCGCATCGATGTTCTGCTCGACCAGGCAATTCACGGCAGCCGCGGCGCCCGCCACCAGGGCGATTCCCAGCGTTGCGGCGAGCAGGATCTGCACTGGAACCATGCCGGGCGTGGCGAGGAACATGCCGATCACCGCAGTGAAAACGATCAACGACACCACCCGCGGCTTGGTCAGCGCGTAGAACGCCCGCATCCTGCGTATCAGGGGGCGGGGTTGCGCGGCGCTATGACTCGGGTGTAGCCCAACCGACATGGTTGAATGGGTCGCCGACGCGGCGATCAGGGGGGAGCAGGCCCGAATTTTATCATCGGCGCAACTCAGGACACTAGCATGCCTGCGCGGCGCCGGCCGCAGCGAACGCGCTAGGGGAATGCCGGTATCGTCGGTTCCAGGCCGTGGTCGCTGGCTTCCGGGTGGCTGCGATGCACCAATTCCTGGATTTCCTCGACCCTGTCCTTGGGCACGTCGACCATCAGCAGCACACGCCCCTCCCCGATCGCGGCCTCGAAGCGCTTGAGTGCGGTATTCGGCGTGGAAATGCCGATCATGCTCGCCGCCCACGCGCCGAACAGCGCGCCGACCACGGTCGCGATCAGGATGGTGACGAGCTGCAGATTCGTGCCCTCGGGCGGCGTCAGGTAGATGTAGATGCCCAGCAGGAAACCGGCGCAGCCGCCGAGCGTGAAGCCGAGTTGCACGCTGTGCCGCAGGTCCGATTTCTGGAAGACATCCGCTTCGTGCAGCTGGCCGAGCGACATGCCGCGCTTCGCGAGGAAATGCATATACCGGTCCTCGACGCGCGCGAGCAGCAGATCGTTGCCGGTGCGGATGGCGCTGCCGAGGTCCGGCAGCACGAAGTACAGACGCCTTCTCATGCGACCTGCCTCCCGGGCTGAATCGCGACCGCGTCCAGTCTTGCCCCGCTGCTAGCGGAAGTCAAGGCATAGTGTTATTGGAAAGTACCCGGAAAACCCTCTCGTCCAGGCTCATACCTCAGTTGGAATCTACTGCCTGGCAGCGAGCGCCGTGGCCGGAGATCAGCCGATCCGCGACGTCTTTAGCAGGCGCTGCAGATCCCTGATCATCTGTTTCGGATCCGGGTCGCGCGGAAAGCGCATCATCAGGTTGCCGAGCGGGTCGACGACGTAGATGTGGTCGGTGAGCGCGCCCGCCGCGGGGAACTGGGCGGGCAGCGCCCCTGCGCGCTCGATGCGCGTGCCCTCGATCGCCGCCAGCAGCTCCGCGCGCGGCGCGGCGCCGTCGGTCAGCACCCACAGGCGCTCGACCCGATATTGGTCCTTGCCCTGCGCGCGGCGCATCTGGCGCATGAAATAGAGCTTCTTCTCGCAGTACGCGTCGCAGCCGGCGGCGTCGAAGCTCACCAGCACCCACTTGCCGCGCAGCGCCCCGAGCGGCGCGCCCGGGATCGGCCGCGGCGGCGTGATCAGCTCGCCGTAGTTGGAGGTGGCGCCCGGCGCCCAGTCGAGCCAGTACGCCAGCCAGGCGAGCGCGAACGGCGCGGCGAAGAAGAGCGCGAGCAGCGCCAGCTGCGCGCGGCCGCGCTTCACCGGGTCAGCTGGCGGGACGCTCACGGCGCAAGCTCAGCCCGATGAACAGCATCGCCGACAGCGCGGCCAGCGCATACCACTGCAGCGCGTAGCTCTCGTGCCTCTCGGCGCCGCTGTCGGGCTGCGGCCAATTGCGCGCCAGGCCGTCGGCGAGCGGCGAATGCTGCTCGATGACGTAGGGCTCGAGCTGCAGTCCCGACCAGACGGCGAAGGTGGTCAGCTCGACGTTCTGCCAGACGCGGCCCTCGGGCTGCGCGCCCGACGGGGCGTAGGCGCGCGGGAAATGATCCAGCACGCGCCCCTCGATGTCGTGCCGCCCGGGCGGCGTGCGCAGCTGCGGCAGCTGCTCCCGGTGCACGGGCGCCGCCACCCAGCCGCGGTTCACCAGCACGTGGCGGCCGTCGGCCAGGCGCAGCGGCTGCACCACGTGGTAGCCGGGGCGCCCGCGGTTCACCTTGTTGTCGAGCAGCACGGTGTAGCGCTGGAGGAACTCGCCGCGCAGCGCCAGGCGCCGCTCGTGCGCCGCGGCGGCGCGCTTCTGCTCCGCGCGGCCGGACTGCCAGTTGCCAAGCAGTATGCCCGCGGCGCAGGCCGCCGCGGCGAGGGCGAGAGCCCAGCCGCGCGGCCGGAAGGAGTATCCTGAAATCATGGGCTACCTGGTGATCGGCGTGCTGATCCTAATCGTGGCGAGCCTCGCCTCGGCGCTGTTCTTCGTGTTCCACGATCGCGGCGACTCGATGCGCGCGGTGAAGGCGCTTGCCGTGCGCGTCGGCCTGTCGGTGGCGCTGTTCGTGTTCCTGATGGCCGCTTATTACTTGGGCTTGATCCCCGGCAGACTGTAGAAATGAAAAAGCGGGTCAGGCAACATTTCGCCGGCGGACGCGCCGCGTGCGCCAGAGCCGAAATGTTGCTCTGACCTCCTTTCTTGCTACAGCCAGTAGACGAAGATGAACAGCCCCAGCCACACCACGTCCACGAAGTGCCAGTACCAGGCCACGCCTTCGAAGGCGAAATGATAGTCGGGCGTGAAATGCCCCTTCAGGCAGCGCGCGAGGATCACCGACAGCATGATCGCGCCCACCGTCACGTGGACGCCGTGGAAGCCCGTCAGCATGAAGAAGGTGGAGCCGTAGGCGCCGGTGGAGAGCTTGAGGTTGAGCTCGCTGTACGCGTGCCAGTACTCGTAGGCCTGCACGCCGAGGAAGGTGACGCCGAGCAGGATGGTGAGGAACAGGAACAGGTTCAGCATGCCGCGGTTCCCCTCCTTCAGCGCCCAGTGCGCGATGGTCACCGTGACGCCCGAAGAGAGCAGCAGCAGCGTGTTGATCGCCGGCAGGCCCCAGGCGCCCATGGGCGAGAACCGCTCCTCGAAGGCCGGGCCGGCCGAGGGCCACGTGCCCTTGAACTGCGGCCACAGCAGCGCATTGCTCTCGATGGTGGCGAGGTCGGGCACCGAATACACGCGGGCCCAGTACAGGGCGCCGAAGAACGCCGCGAAGAACATCACCTCGGAAAAAATGAACAGGCTCATGCCCCAGCGGAACGACATGTCCTCCCAGCCACCGTATTTGCCGCCCTCCGACTCGCGGATCACGTCGCCGAACCAGCGCACCATCACGTACAGCAGCAGCATCGCGCCGGCGGCGATGGAAACCCAGCCGCCGCGGCTGTCGTTGAACACGAACACCGCGCCGAGCGCCATGAGGAACAGCGCGGTGGAGCCCATGATGGGCCACGGCATCGGCGCAGGCACCGCGTAGTGCTGCTGCCGGCCGGGAGTGGATGCGCCTTGCGCCATTTGGTTATTTCCCTGGTTCAGGAGGTCACGATCCGCACGATCGTGACCAGGGTAAGGATGGACAGCGCCACGAGAGCCAGCGCCGCGACGATCAGGTGAACCGGCTTGAGGGGCGCGCGCTCATGGTCGGCCTTGCGCCGGATGCCGAGGAAGCCCCACAGGACGGTCTTGATGGTCTGCATCACGACTTTCCTCCGCGTCCCGCCACCTCGAAGAACGTGTAGGAAACGGCGATCGTGTTCACGTCCTTCGGCAATCCGGGGTCGATGACGAAGACCACCGGCATGCGGCGCGTCTCGCCCGGGGCGAGCGTCTGCTGCGTGAAGCAGAAGCACTCCAGCTTCTGAAAGTACTCGCCCGCGCGCTGCGGGCCGTAGCTCGGCACCGCCTGCCCCGTGACCGGCGCGCCGCGCACGTTCACGATCTCGTATTCGACGGTGGCGAGCTCGCCGGGATGCACCGTCAGATGATTGACGAGCGGCCGGAAGCGCCACGGCAGGTCGTGCGCGTTGGCATCGAGCTCGATCGTGATGGTGCGCGAGAGGTCGATCTGCGTGTTGCGCGGAGCCTCGCTTCTCTTGACGATCGAATTGACGCCGAGCGCCGCGCAGATCTGATCGTAGAACGGCACCAGCGCGAAGCCGAAGCCGAACATTCCCAGCGCAACAATCGCGAGGCGCCTCGAAAGCCGGAGGTTCTCTTCTCGGAGCGTCATCCGTCCAGCAGCCAATACTTGGCGACGATGCCGAGAAAGAAAGCCAGCGCGATCGAGGCGAGAATCAGGGCGGTTTTCGTGTTCTTGCTCAGCGTCACTTCAGCACCGGCGGCGTCTCGAAGCTGTGGTACGGGGCCGGGGTCGGCAGGTGGGTCCACTCGAGCGAGTCCGCTCCCTCCCACGGCTGCTGCGGCGCCGGCTCGCCGCTGCGGATGCACTTCACCACGATGTACAGGAACAGGAGCTGCGCGAGCCCCATGCCGAAAGCACCGATCGACGAGATCGCATTCCAGGTCTCGAACATCAGCGCGTAGTCCGGGATGCGCCGCGGCATGCCGGCGAGGCCGAGGAAATGCTGCACGAAGAAGATCATGTTGAAGAAGACCAGCGTCAGCCAGAAGTGGATCTGCCCGAGCTTCTCGTCGTACATGCGGCCGGTCCACTTCGGAATCCAGAAGTAGATGCCGGAAAAGGCGGCGAACAGCGCGCCTGCGACCATCACGTAGTGGAAGTGCGCGACGACGTAATAGGTGTCATGCAGCTGGATGTCGACCGGCACGATCGAAAGCACCAGGCCGGTGAATCCCCCCAGCGTGAACATGAAGAGGAACCCCAGGGCGAACAGCATCGGCGTCTCGAAGCTGAGCGAGCCCTTCCACATCGTCGCCACCCAGTTGAACACCTTGACGCCGGTCGGCACCGCCACCAGCATCGTCGCGTACATGAAGAACAGCTGGCCGGTGACCGGCATGCCGACCGTGTACATGTGGTGCGCCCATACGATGAAGGAGATGATGGCGATCGCCGAAGTCGCGTACACCATCGACGCGTAGCCGAACAGCGGCTTTCTCGAGAACGCCGGGATGACCTGCGAGATCACGCCGAAACCCGGCAGCGCGATGATGTAGACCTCGGGATGGCCGAAGAACCAGAAGATGTGCTGGTAGAGCACCGGGTCGCCGCCGCCGGCGGCGTTGAAGAAAGTGGTGCCGAAATGCCGGTCGGTGAGCGTCATCGTGACCGCGCCGGCGAGCACCGGCATCGCCGCCACCAGCAGGTAGGCGGTGATGAGCCAGGTCCAGACGAACAGCGGCATGCGCATCAGCGTCATGCCCGGCGCGCGCATGTTGAGGATGGTGGTGATGATGTTGATCGAGCCGAGGATCGAGCTCATCCCGAGGATGTGCACGGCGAAGATCGTGAGATCCATGCCGATGCCCATCTGCACCGTCAGGGGCGCATACATCGTCCAGCCCACGCCCGGCGCGCCGCCGGGCATGAAGAACGACAGGACGAGGAGCGTCGCCGCGAAGGGCAGCAGCCAGAACGACCAGTTGTTGAGGCGCGCGAATGCCATGTCGGGCGCGCCGATCATCATCGGGATCTGCCAGTTCGCGAAGCCGACGAACACCGGCATGATCGCGCCGAACACCATGATCAGCCCGTGCATGGTGGTCAACTGGTTGAAGAAATCCGGGTCGACGAACTGCAGCCCGGGCGAGAACAGCTCCAGCCGGATGCCCACCGCCATCAGGCCGCCGATCGAGAACATGACGAAGCTGAACCACAGGTACAGGGTGCCGATGTCCTTGTGGTTGGTGGTCGTGATCCAGCGCATGATGCCGCCGTAACCACCGTGATGGTCGTGGTGCCCGTGCGCGTGGGCGTGGCTGTCGATGACTGCGCTCATCTTGCGTTACCCCGGATGTCTCTTACTTCGCCTCGCCGCGCGCCACCAGCTCGTCCCGGGGCTTGCCCGGCTCGTCGGCAGCGGCGGCGGCAGCCTTCTTCTGCTGGCCTACCCACCTCGAGTAGTCGTCCTGCGACACGACGCGCACCACGATGGGCATGAAGCCGTGCTCCTTGCCGCAGAGCTCGGTGCACTGGCCGCGAAAGGTCCCGACCTGCTCCGGGCGGAACCACGTGTCGCGCAGGAATCCCGGAATCGCGTCCTGCTTGGCGCCGAACGCCGGGATCCACCACGAGTGCACCACGTCGGCGGCGGTGATGATGACGCGGATCTTCTTGCCGATCGGGACCACCATCTCGTTGTCGACCTCGAGCAGGTAGTTCTCGCCTTTCGGGGCCAAGCCCTCGATCTGATCGCGCGGCGTGCTGATCGTCGACATGAACCTGATGCCCTCGCCCTCGCCCTTGAGGTAGTCGTAGCCCCACTTCCACTGGTAGCCGGTGACCTTGACCGTGATGTCCGCGGCCGAGGTGTCCTTCTGCGCGATCACCACCTTCGTCACCGGCCAGGCGATCACTACCAGGATGATCGCCGGGATCAGGGTCCAGAGGATCTCGACGGTGGTGTTCTCGTGGAACTCCTCGGCCTTGTGCCCGATCGACTTGCGGTGCGCGTAGCACGCCCAGAACATGAAGCTGAACACGCCGATGAAGATGACGATGATCAGCCACATCACGTACTGGTGCAGCATGTCGATGTCCTGCGCCATGCGCGAGGCGGGCGTCTGGAAGTACCAGGCGATCGCGTGCGCGCCGCCCGATACCGCAAGTCCGGCGAGCCCCGCCAGCGCTGAAATGACTCTCATTCCCCTCATGCTCCTCATGCTCCTCGTTCCTCGAATCAGATCCGCAGTCTCTTCTTCAACTCGGCGGCGAACGCCACGCGCGTCGCGGCATCGAGATGGCGTCCGAGCTCCAGGTCTTTTTGCTTCAGGCCAGGCATACGGTCACGCGCCGCGGTCGATCTCGTAGCGCGCCGTGCGCTGCGCCTCGACCTCGACGGTGAGCTTTCCCGAATGCAATTCGATCCTCTCGTAATCCCCGGCGTGGCGCGCATAAAGAAAAGAACGCAACGCCGAGCAGCAGCACTTCGAGCCCCGCGAACGGCAGCACCAGCCACGCGCCCGCAGCGGCAAGGCCCGCGCCGATCGTCAAAACCACGAACGCAAGCGTGGCGAACACGCAAAGCAGACCTGCCGGAGAAATCGAGCAGTTGCGCTTGAGGATCAGGCTGAAGCCACCGCGCTCGTCGCGGAAATCAAGCTCGCGCCGCGGAACCTCGGAACTCGGCGTGCCCACGGAGGCGCGTAAATTACCACAAATCAACAAGCTGCCTCAAGAAAGGCGCCTGTATAGGCCGATCGTTTTCACTGTTTCGCGGTGCTCGCGCGGCGCCCCTTTCCAGGCATGGCCGTAGACCACCTCGAAGCTTGCGCGCGGCGGAAGCGCGGCGAGCAGCCGCTCGCGAAATCCCCGGCCGGCGAGTCCGCGCGGCCGGTCGACACGCGCGCTCGTCTGTCCGCTCGCGCGCAGGTCCGCGAGCAGGGCGCCGGCGCGCGGATACGAAAGCGTCAGCATCTCCATGTCCATGACCGGCGCGGCGAATCCGGCGGCCACCAGCATGTCTCCGATGTCGTGCATGTCGATAAAAGCGTGCACGCGCTCCGGTCCGGCCGCCGCGCGCAGCTCCTTGAGGGTGTCCGGCCCCAGCGTGCTGAACATGAGCAGCCCGTCGGCAGCAAGCACGCGCCGGAATTCCTTCAACGCCGCCGCAGGATCGTCGCTCCAGTGCAGCGCCATGTTCGACCACACGAGATCGATGCTCTCCGCGACGAGCGGAAGCCGTGCCAGGTCGGCGCACACCGCCTGCCTTCTGCTCAGGAACCTGAACCAGCCATGCGCGCCACGCAGGACCGGAAGCGAAAAGTCGAGCGCGACGAGCTGTGCGCCGCGGTAGCGTGCGGCGAGCGCCTTCGCCTCGCGCACCGGTCCGCTGCCGGCATCCAGGATGCGCCGCGGCGCGATCCTGAAGTAGTCGAGGCGCTCCAGCATGCGGCTGCCGACCTCGGCCTCCATGCGGGAGGCGCGTGCGTAGCTGCGCGCGGCGCGCTCGGAGCGGCGACGGGCGGCCCGCCTGTCAATGCCTGGAAAGTACCCGTTCAATCGCGGCGGCCGCTGCGAGCGTTCGGCGATCGGCGCCGGCGGCTCCGCACACCATGAAGCCGACCGGCGCCGCGCCCGGCTCGTGGCAGGGCAGCGTGGCCGCGCAGCCGTCGAGAAAGTTGACGAGCCCTGTATTGCGCATGATGCGGAAGTTCCAGCGAAAGTAGTCCTCGTCGGACGCGTCCGCCTCGGCGATGGTCGGCGCGATGCAGGGCGTGGTCGGCATGACGATGGCGTCGTGTGGCGCCGCGAGCGCCTCGACTTCGCGCATGAAGGTCGCGCGCAATTCGCCCAGCGCCACGTAGTCCGCGCCGGACAGATCCTTTCCGAGGATGATGCGCTTGCCGACGCGCGGGTCGTACTCCGGCAGGCGCTCGAGGTAGGGCCGGTGGATATGGTAGGCCTCGGCGCCCGCAAAGCCGCCGCCCTTGAAGTATTCGCTCTGCCGGTCGAACGCCGGTACCGCCACCTCCGCGATCTGTGCGCCGGCCCGCGCCAGGCGATCGATCGCAGCCTGGAACGCCTTCCCGACGTGCGCGTCGAGGTCATCCAGCGCCGAACAGCGCGGCAGCAGAAGCCTCAATCCCCGTGCCGGAAGCCCGGCGAGCGCAGTCGGCGGCTCTCCGGCGAGGATCGCGTCGTAGACCGCGCAGCAGGCGACCGTGTTGGCGAGCGGGCCGATCGAATCGAGCGTAAAGGACAGGGGGAACGCACCCTCGAGCGGCACCCGCCGCGCGGTCGGCTTGAAACCCGTCACGCCGCACAGCGCCGCCGGCATGCGGACCGAGCCGCGCGTGTCCGAGCCGAGCGCCATGACACACATGCCGTCGGCCTGCGCCACCGCGCCGCCGGAGGTCGAGCCCCCGGGCACCCTCCCGGTGCCGCGGTCGTAGGGATTCCGCGGCGTGCCGAAATGCGGGTTGAGCCCGACCCCGCCGAAGGCAAACTCGACCATGTTGGTGCGGCCGATGAACACCGCGCCGGCCGCGCGCAGCCGCGCCACCGCCGGGGCATCCGCGGCCGCAGGCGGGATGCTCGCGCGGATCTTCGAGCCGGCGCCCGTCACCTCGCCTGCGACGTCGAACAGATCTTTCAGCGCTACCGGCAGCCCGTCGACCGGCGAGCGCCGCACACCGGCGCGCCGCAGCCGGTCGCAGTGGTCCGCTTCCGTGCGCGCGCCGTCGGCGTGCACCTTCAGGAACGCCCGCGCCCCCTCGCCGGTCCGGTCGCCGATGCGCTCGAGCGCCTGCTCGACGAGCGCGCGACTCGTCGTTCTTCCTTTCGCCAGATCCTCGGCGAGCTGCGCTACAGTCCACATGGGAAAAAGATAGCATGCGCACAAATCTCGCGGGCGTTCTTTTCGGCGGCAGTTGCTTCCTGTGCCGCGGCGCGGCGCGCGCGGTGCTCTGCGGGAGCTGCGACGCGGAGCTGCCGCGGCTTGCCGAGCCGTTGTGCCCGCGCTGCGCGCTGCCTTCTCCGGGCGGCGAGACTTGCGGGCGCTGCCTCGCCGAGCCGCCGCACTACGATGCGACGCTCGCCGCGCTCGCCTACGTGTTCCCCGCGGATGCGCTGGTGCATGCGCTCAAGTTCCGCGGCGAGCTCGCGCTGGCGCCGCTTCTCGGCGCCCTGATCGCGGAGAGGATCCCGCTGGGCGAGCGCGTCGATCGCGTGATCGCGGTTCCGCTTTCGGCCGCGCGGCTGCGCGAGCGGGGCTACAACCAGGCGCTCGAGATTGCGCGGCCAGTGGCGAAGAGGCTGCGCGCGCCGCTCGAATTCAGCGCCTGCGTCCGGGAAAGAGATACCGCTGCGCAGAGCGATCTGCCGTGGGCGCAGCGGCGGCGCAACGTGCGGGGCGCCTTCCGCTGCACCCGGGCGCTCCTCGATGCGCACGTGGCGGTGGTCGACGACGTGATGACCACCGGCGCCACGCTCGACGAGATCGCCGCGACCCTCAAGCGCGCCGGTGCCGCGCGCGTGGTCAACTGGGTGCTGGCGCGCACTTTCCCCCCGGATGCTTGACGTCGTCCTGGTCGAGCCCGAGATCCCGCCGAACGCGGGCAACGTCATCCGTCTTGCCGCGAATACCGGGGCGAGGCTGCACCTCGTCGAGCCGCTCGGCTTCTCCATGGACGACCGCAGCCTCAAGCGCGCCGGCCTCGACTACCACGAGCTCGCGACGCTGCGGCTGCACCGCTGCTGGGCCGACTGCCGCGACGCGCTCGCCGGGCGCCGCATGTTCGCGCTCTCGACGCGCGGCGCGCGCGCTTATACCGATGTCCGGTACAAGGAAAAAGATGTGCTCGTCTTCGGCGCCGAGACGCGGGGCCTGCCCGCAGCGCTGCTGGAGGAGTTTCCGGCCGACATGCAACTGCGGCTGCCGATGCGGCCCGGCAACCGTAGCCTGAATCTGTCGAACGCCGTCGCGGTCGTGGTCTTCGAGGCCTGGCGCCAGCTCGGCTTTCCCGGGGCCGGCTAGCGCTCCATCTTCGGGTCGCGCGCCAGCAGGCGCTCGACCGCCGCCTGCGGGGTAATGCGCCCCTCGAGCACGGCGTTCACGGCATCGGTAACGGGCATGTCGACGCCGCTCTCGGCGGCGAGGCGCGCGACCTCTCCCGCCGAGCGCACGCCCTCGGCGACATGGCCGAGCGTCTGCAGGATCTCGCCGAGCTTGCGGCCGCGCGCGAGCTCGAGTCCGACGCGGCGGTTGCGCGAGAGGTCGCCGGTGGCGGTGAGGATGAGGTCGCCGGCGCCCGCGAGCCCCATCAGGGTCTCCGGCAGCCCGCCCAGGGCGGCGCCCAGGCGCGTGACCTCGGCGAGCCCGCGCGTGATGAGCGCGGCGCGCGCGTTCAAGCCCAGGCCGAGGCCGTCGGAGATGCCCGCCGCGATCGCCATCACGTTCTTTACCGCGCCGCCGATCTCGACGCCGACCAGATCCGCGCTGTAGTAAACGCGCAGCCGCCCACCATGCAGGAGTGAGGCGGCCTCGCGCGCGAAAGCGGCCTCGCGCGCCGCGAGCGTGAGGGCGCAGGGCAGATTGAGCGCCACCTCCTGCGCGAACGAAGGTCCCGAAAGCGCGCCGCAGCGCGCGCGCGCACCGAGCGTCTGCTCGACGATCTGGTGCGGCAGCGCGCCCGTGCCTTCCTCGAAGCCCTTGCACAGCCAGACCACCGGAGCAGAGCTGCCGAGCCTTCGGGTGACTTCCCGCAGCCCGGCGACCGGCGTGGCAGCGAGCGCGAGCTTGGCCCCTGCAACCGCCTCGTCGAAGTCCGCGCTGACACGCAGCGAAGCCGGCAGCTCGATGCCGGGAAGGTAGCGCTGGTTGCGCCGCTCGTGCGCGATCGAGCGCGCTTGCGCAGCGTCGCGAGCCCACAGCGCGACCTCGAGCCGAGCCGCAAGCACACAGGCGATGGCAGTGCCCCAGGCGCCTGCGCCGAGCACCGCGACGCGGGTCATCGCAACCTCAGTTGCCCCAGGCGGATGCGGCGCGCATGAAGCCGGTGACGCCGTCGGCGTGGCGCACGCGAAGCCATCCTTCCGGTGCCGGCTCGATGAGCTCGAGCACCACGTTCTGCGCCGCGACGAAGGCCACCGGCGCGTTCTCCTCGGGCCGCACCAGCGCCGGCGCGGAGGGCTCGGTGACCAGCACGGTGCGGCTCTCGCTCAGGCGGCGCTTCTCGACCCAGGTGAGCGCGCCGGTATGATCGCGCACCTTCACCCAGGCCTCGAGCTCGACCAGCACCTCCAGCGGATAGAGCCGTGTCACGACGAATAGCGGCGTCGCCTGGAGCGAAGGCCCATCGTAGAGCACCGTGGCGTCCTCGGCCACCGCGCGGAACTCCGCGGCGGCGGCGGCGGCGTGCGCCGCCAGCAGGAGAGAAGCGAGCAGCAAGCGGCGCTTCATCGGGCTACCGGGCGATCTCGATCTGCGGCCCGTCGCCGGATTGCTGCTGCATGCGCTGGGCGTAGAGCGCTTCGAACGAGATCGGGCTGAGCAGCACGGGAGGGAAGCCGCCCCTGCCGACGAGATCCGAGATGCTCTCGCGCAGGTAGGGGAAGAGGATCGACGGGCAGGCGATGCCGAGCAGCGGGCTCATCTGGTCCTGCGGCACGTTGCGCACCGAGAAGATTCCCGCCTGCACCGCCTCGGCGAGAAACAGCGTGCGCTCGCCCGAGCGCGCCGTCACGGTCGCCGTCACAGTGACCTCGAAGTAGGCCTCGGCGAACTGCGCTGCGCCGGTATCGATCTGCACCTCGACCTGCGGCTGCGACTGCTCCACGAACACCTGTGGCGCATTCGGAATTTCCAAGGACAGGTCCTTGACGTAGATTTTCTCGATCTGGAAGCTGGCTTGCGGGGGTTGGCTGCTCATCAGGATGCCTCGAGTAGGGGGTCGAGCTCGCCCTCGCGGTCCAGGGCGTAGAGATCGTCGCAGCCGCCGATGTGGCGCTCGTCGATCCAGATCTGGGGAACGCTGCGCCGTCCGCTCCTGCGCATCATCTCTTCGCGTCGCGCGGGCTCGAGATCGACGCGCACCGTCTCGAGTTGGGCGCCTTTCTCGCGCAGCAGCCGCTCGGCCGACTGGCAGTACGGGCAAGCCGCCGTGGCGTACATGAGCACCTTGGCCAAGTCGCCCTCTCCTAACTCTCGATCGGGAGCCCGGCCTGCTGCCAGGCGCCGATGCCGCCGGAGAGGCTCGCCACGCGCGAGTAACCCTGCTGCTTCAGCGCCGCGGCGGCCTTCGACGAGCGGCTGCCGCTGTCGCAGTAGAGGATCAGGGGACGGTCCTTGCGCTTCACGACACTGCCCGCGCCCTCGGCGATGCGCGCGAGCGGAACGTTCCTTGCTCCGAGGATGTGCCCGGCGCCGTACTCGCCCGGGTCGCGCACGTCGATCACCAGCGCCTCCTCGCGGTTGATGAGGTGGGTCGCCTCGGAGGGGTTGATCCAGGGCCCCCCGGTGCCGCGGCGCACCAGCGGCCAGAGCAGCATCGCCCCGGAAACGATGGCGACGGCGAACAGCAGCAGGTTGTTGCGGACGAATTCCAAGGGCGCGCGGGATTGGCTTCGGAAGGCGCCCATTATAATTGAGCGCGATGCACAAGCTCGTGCTTTTGCGACACGGCGAGTCGGACTGGAACCGCGAGAACCGCTTCACCGGGTGGACCGATGTCGACCTCTCCGCGAGGGGCGTCGAGGAGGCTCGCGCCGGCGCAAAGCTCCTCGCGGCGCTCGGCTATCAGTTCGACCTCGCATTCACCTCGGTGCTCAAGCGCGCCATCCGCACGCTCTGGATCGCGCTCGACGAGCTGGACCGGATGTGGATCCCGGTCGAGAAGAGCTGGCGCCTGAACGAGCGCCACTACGGAGCGCTCCAGGGGCTCAACAAGGCGCAGACCGCCGCCAAGTTCGGCGAGCAGCAGGTTCTCGTTTGGCGCCGCAGCTACGACACGCGCCCGCCGCCGCTCGAGCCCGGCGATCCTCGAAGCGAGGCCGGCGATCCGCGCTACGCCGGCATCGAGGTTCCGCGCAGCGAGTGCCTGAAGGACACGGTGGCGCGCGTGATCCCCTACTGGCAGAGCGCGATCGTGCCGGCGGTGCGCGCCGGGCGGCGCGTGCTGATCGCGGCGCACGGGAACTCCATGCGCGCGCTGGTGAAGCACTTGGACGAGGCCTCGGACGAGGCGATCGTCAAGGAGAACGTCCCGACCGGGATCCCCCTCGTGTACGAGCTGGACGAGATGCTCAAGCCGCTCAAGCGCTATTACCTCGGAGATGCCGACGAAGTCGCGAAGCGCATCGCCGCGGTCTCGGCGCAGGGGAAGACCAAGGTCTGACGCGGATCCTCGTCCTCGCGCTGAGCTTCGCGGCATGCGCCGCGCAGGCGGCGTCGCGGGCAGACGAGCTGCGCGAGCTGCGCTCGAGGATCGATTCCCTGGGCCGCGAGCTCGAGTCCCGGGAAACGGCGCGCCGGGAAGCGCGCGACGCGCTGCGCGATTCGGAGCGCGCCATCTCGGACATCAACCGCGCCCTCGCCGCGCTGGAAGCCGAGGCGCGCGCCCTGCGTGCCCAGGCGGCGCGCCTCGCGGCCGAGCGCCGCGACCTCGAGCGCGCAACGGCCGAGCGCGAAACGGCGGTCGAGCGCCTGCTCGCGGCGCGCCAGGCGGGCGGCGCCCCCGACGCCCTGCGCGTGGCGCTTTCCGGCGACAACCCCGCCGCGTTCGGGCGCACGCTGCACTACCTCGGCTATATATCACGCGCCGCCGCCGCGCTGATCGCCGAGTATCGCGACAGCCTCGCCGGGCTCGAGCGCCTCGCGCGCGCCGCCGCCGAGCGCGGCGAGCGGCTGCGTGCGGTCGAGCAAGCGAGCCGTGCCGACCGCGATAAGCTTCTCGAGCAGCGGCGCGAGCGGCGCCGCGTGCTGGAGCGCGTGGCGGTCGAAATCCGCAGCAATCGCAGGGAAATACGGGTGCTGCGCGCCGACGAGGCGCGCCTGGCGCGGCTGGTCGAGGCGATCGGCCGCATCATCGCGCGCGTCGAGGCCGTTCCCGCGCCGGGCCAGGCGCTCGTGCCGTTCTCGGGCCTGCGCGGAGAATTGCGTCTTCCGGTGCGCGGGGAACTGACCGGCGCCTTCGGCGCTCCAAGGGGAGCGTCGGGGACGGAATCGAAAGGCGTGTTCATCCGCGCCCCGGAAGGCCGGCCGGTCAGGGCAGTGGCGCGCGGACGGGTGGTCTTCGCCGACTGGATGCGCGGCTTCGGCAACCTGATCATCCTGGACCATGGCGAGAACTACCTGTCGATCTACGCGAACAACGACGCGCTGCTCAAGCAGGTGGGGGAAAATGTCACGGTCGGAGAGCCGATCGCCATTACCGGCGCGAGCGGTGGCAACGAGGAAACGGGTTTATACTTTGAACTGCGGCACCTTGGCCGCGCCTTTGATCCGCTGCGGTGGGTCAAGTTGAAATAACCGACACCATGCAAAACAGGCTTCGCAGCATCGGGCTCATCGTCGTCGGCGCGGTCGCCGGCGTACTGATCAGCCTCAACTTCCAGGCGATCGCCGACCGGGCGATGCGCTCGCCGCTGCCGCTCGAGGAGCTGCGCGCCTTCACGGAGGTGTTCGGCGCCATCAAGACCAACTACGTCGAGCCGGTCGAGGACAAGAAGCTCATCACCGAGGCGATCAACGGCATGCTCACCGGCCTCGATCCGCACTCGGCTTACCTCGACCAGGACGCGTTCCGCGAGCTGCAGGTCGGCACTCAGGGCCAGTTCGGCGGCCTGGGCATCGAGGTCGGGATGGAGGACGGCTTCGTCAAGGTCATCTCGCCGATCGAGGACACGCCCGCGTTCCGCGCCGGCATCAAGCCGGGCGACCTGATCATGAAGATCGACGAAACGCCGGTGAAGGGCATGACGCTGAACGACGCCGTGAAGCGCATGCGCGGCAAGCCGAACACCCAGATTACCCTCACCATCTCGCGCAAGGGCGAGACCGCGCCGCTGGTCGTGACCCTCACGCGCGCCGTGATCCGCGTGCAGAGCGTGAAATCCAAGATCCTCGAGCCCGGCTACGCGTGGGTGCGCGTGTCGCAGTTCCAGGAGGCGACCGCGGAGCATATGGTGAAGCACCTCGAGGGCCTGTTCAAGCAGGGGCCGGTCAAGGGACTGGTGCTCGACCTGCGCAACGACCCGGGCGGCCTGCTGCACGGCGCGGTAGCCATCTCTTCTGCGTTCCTGCCGGCCAAGTCGCTGGTGGTCTCCACCGACGGGCGTGCCGAGGACGCGCGCAAGAAGTTCTACGCGAGCCCCGACGACTACGCGCGTCGCGGCAACGACGTGCTGAAGGATCTTCCCGCGGCGGTCAAGACCGTTCCGATGGTGGTGCTGGTGAACGGCGGCTCCGCCTCCGCGTCCGAGATCGTCGCCGGCGCGCTGCAGGACCACAAGCGCGCGAAAGTGATGGGCACCCAGACTTTCGGCAAGGGCTCGGTGCAGACCATCATGCCGCTCGGCAACAACACTGCGATCAAGCTCACCACCGCGCGCTACTACACGCCGGGCGGCCGCTCGATCCAGGCGCTCGGCGTCACGCCCGATATCCTGGTCGAGGATCCCTCGGACACGATAACGCGCGTGCGCGAGGCAGACCTGCAGCGCCATCTCGAGAACGGCCGCATCAAGGAAGAGAAGGAGCAGGCGCCGCCGCGCGTCAGGCCGGCCCCGGGCGCGGCGCCGGCAGAGCAGAAGCCGCCGACCGAGCTCGGCTCGAAGGACGACTTCCAGCTCTCCCAGGCGATCGCCTTCCTCAAGGGCGAGCCGGTGAAGAGCCAGTCGCCCACGGTCGCCCAGACCCAACCTAACTGAACGACGAGCAGCTTCTCCGGTACAGCCGCCATATCCTGCTCCC
>DATKAX010000313.1:0-8383 GCA_035514595.1 Burkholderiales bacterium | reverse complement strand
CAGCGCGCCTTCGGCGAGGACGTCGTCGAGCACTACGCGCACTTCTACCGCACCGAAGCAGCCGCCTACGACAAGGCGGTCACCGACTGGGAACGCAAGCGATACTTCGAGCGCATATGAGACTGAAAGACAAGGTCGCGTTGATCACCGGCGCGGGAAGCGGCATCGGGCGGCGCTCGGCGCTGCTCTTTGCCCAGGAGGGCGCGGCGATCGTGGCGGTCGACCTCGACGAGAAGGCGGCGCGCGAGACGGTCGCTTCTCTTTCCAACGCGATCGCGGTGCGGGCCGACGTGTCGAAGGCGCGCGACTGCGAGCAGATGGTGGCCGCGGCGGAGAAGGCGTTCGGGAAGCTTGACGTGCTCTTCAACAACGCCGGCATCATGCATGCCAAGGACGACGACGCGGTCGCCACTGCCGAGGAGATCTGGGATCTGACGCTCGAGGTGAACGCCAAGGGCGTGTTCCTGGGCTGCAAGTACGGCATCCCGGCGCTGCGCCGCGCGGGCGGCGGCTCGGTGATCAATACCGCCTCGTTCGTCGCCCGGATGGGCGCCGCGACGCCGCAGATCGCCTATACGGCGAGCAAGGGCGCGGTGCTCGCGATGAGCCGCGAGCTCGCGGTGATCCACGCGCGCGAGAACATCCGCGTCAACGCGCTTTGCCCGGGGCCGCTCCGAACGGAATTGTTGATGAAATTCCTGGATACAGAGGCGAAGAAGCAACGTCGCCTGGTGCACCTGCCGATGGGCCGCTTCGGCGAGGCCGACGAGATCGCCCGCGCCGCGCTGTACCTCGCTTCCGACGAATCGTCCTACGTCACCGGCACCGAGTTCCTGGTCGACGGCGGCCTGACCGCCGCCTACGTCACGCCGGAATGAGCTCGGTTCGATGAAGGCGGAGACGGGTCTCATTTCCCGGCAGCTCGGGCAGTTTGCCGCCGGGCTGCGGTGGGAGGACGTTCCGGGGACGGTGCGAAGCCGCGCGCGCTACTTGATCCTCGACGCCGTGGGCTGCGCGCTCGCCGCGAAGCGCTTCGATTTCGCGACGCGGTCGCTCGAAGGCATTGCCGAGCTCGCCGGGCCGGGCGAGCGCGCGGTGATCGGGCATGGGCTCAGGCTGCCGCTGCGCGACGCGGTGCTCGCGAACGCCATCCTGGCGCACGGCCTGGACTACGACGACACGCATAGCGAGGGCGTAGTGCACCTCACGGTGAGCGCTTTCCCGACCGCGCTCGGCGTCGCGGCGCAATGCGATGCGCCGCTCCGCGACCTGCTTGCCGCCTACATCGTCGCGGTGGAAGCCGGCGCGCGGATCGCCGCGGTCGCGAGGGGGGGCTTCCATAAGGCGGGCTTCCACCCGACGGGCCTGGTCGGCGCGTTCGCCTGCGCGCTCGCCGCGGGGCGGCTCTACGCGCTGGACGCGGCGCAGCTTGCGCACGCCCAGGGCATCGCGCTCTCGACCGCATCGGGCAGCCTCGAGTTCCTCGAGGACGGCGCCTGGACCAAGCGCTTCCACCCGGGCTGGGCCGGCGTCGGCGGCATCGTCGCGGCGGCGATGGCGCGCCATGGCTTCGTCGGCCCGCAAGCCGCCTACGAGGGCCGCTTCGGCCTGTACGCGAGCCATCTCGGCCCGCGCGCCGAGTGCGACTACTCGCGCGCTGCTGCAGGGCTCGGGGAGGTGTGGGAGACGATGAACGTGGCGCTGAAGCCTTTCCCCGCCTGCCACCTCGCGCATGCCTTCGCGGATGCCGCGATCGCCCTGCGCGGCGCCGGGCTCGATCCCGCCGACGTCGATGGCGTCACCGCGCTGGTCCCGGAGGAGATCGTGCCGATCGTGTGCGAGCCGGCGGCGGCCAAGCGCCGCCCGGCAAACCACTACGACGCCCAGTTCAGCCTGCCGTACATCGTCGCGGCGAGCCTGGTGCGCGGCAAGTTCGGGCTCGCCGAGCTCGACGAGGCCGCGCTCGCCGATCCGCAGGTCCTGGCGCTTGCCGCCAAGGTGCGCTACGAGATCGATCCTGGCTCGGGATTCCCGCGCCACTACTCAGGCGAAGTCGTGGTGCGTACCGCGGACGGGCGCGAGCGGCGCCATCGCGAGCAGGTGAATCGCGGCAGCGCCGACCGGCCGCTCGCCGACGCGGAGATCGAGGACAAGTTCATGCAGAACGCTGCCTGCGCGGTTACCCGGCAGCGCGCTTATGAAATCCAGGAAGCAGTGCTGCGGCTCCCCGATAACTCGAGCACACGCGAGCTCGAGCGCGCCCTGGGCGCGGCATGAAGCCGCCGCTCGAAGGCATGCGCATCCTCGCGCTCGAGCAGTACGGCGCGGGACCGGCGGGCACGATCTATCTCGCCGACCTGGGCGCGGAAGTGATCAAGGTCGAGAACCTGCGCGAAGGCGGCGACGTCGGGCGCCGCGTCGGCCCGCATTTCTTCGGCCCGGGCGACAGCCAGTTCTACCAGACCTTCAACCGCAACAAGCGCTCGATCGCGCTCGACCTGCAGCAGCCGGAGGCGCGCGCGGTGTTCCGCGACCTCGCGCGCACCGCCGAAGGCGTGCTCGACAACCTGCGGGGCGACCTGCCACACAAGCTCGGCATTACCTACGACGCGCTGCGCGAGGTGAACCCGCGCATCGTGTGCGCGCATCTTTCGGCCTACGGGCGCGAAGGCTCGCGCGCCGCCTGGCCCGGCTACGATTACCTGATGCAGGCCGAGGCCGGGCACATGTCGCTCACCGGCGAGCCCGACGGCCCGCCGCAGCGCTACGGCCTCTCGGCCGTCGACCTGATGACCGGCCTCGTCGCCGCGTTCGCGCTGCTCGCCGGGATCACCGCAGCGCGCGAGACCGGGCGCGGCCGCGACCTCGACACCAGCCTGTTCGATCTCGCGCTTTTCAACCTCAACTATCCGGGCACCTGGTACCTGAATGCCGGAGCCGTGCAGGGGCGCGAGAAGCGCTCGGGACACCCGTCGCTCGTGCCGAGCCAGCTGTTCCGCACCCGCGACGGCTGGATCTTCGTGATGTGCAACAAGGAGAAGTTCTGGGGCCTGCTCGCCGCCGCGCTCGGACGTCCGGAATGGGCGACCGACCCGCGCTACGCCACGTTCGAGGCGCGGCTCGCGCGGCGCGATGAGGTTGCAGACATGGTCGAGTCTGAATTCCAGCGGGACGGCACCGCGAGCTGGTTGGAAAAGCTCTCTGGAAAGGTCCCGGTGGCACCCGTTCATGACGTCGCGCAGGCGCTCGACAATCCGTTCGTTGAAGAGCGCGGCGGCATCGTGGACTTCGCATATTCGGACGGCCGCAAAGCGCGGCTGATTGCAAATCCCATCCGCTGCGCGGACACGGAGCTGCCGCGGCGCGCCGCGCCGGCGCTCGGCGCCGATACCGACGCGCTGCTCGGCGAGCTGGGCTACGACGCGGCGCGCATCGCGCGGCTGCGCGCGCAGAAGGCGGTGGGATGACCCTCAAAACCGTCTCGCCGGTGGACGGCTCGGTGTACGTCGAGCGCAGCCTCGCCTCTGAAAGCGAAATCGAAGCCGCGCTCGCACAGGCGATCGCTTCCCAGAGAAGCTGGAAGGAAGTCCCGATTGCGGAGCGCGCCCGGATCTGCGTCCGCATGGCCGAGTGGTGCGTGACGCGCGCCGACGAGCTGGGAAAGGAGCTCGCCTGGCAGATGGGACGGCCGGTGGCGCAGAGCCCGGGCGAGATCCGGCGCGGCTTCCATGAACGCGTGACGCACCTGTGTGACATCGCCCAGGAAGCGCTTTCTGCACTGGAACTGCCTCACAAGGACAATTTCAAGCGATTCATCCGCCGCGAGCCGCTCGGCGTGGTGCTCGCGCTCGCGCCCTGGAACTATCCCTGGCTGACCTCGGTGAACGCCGTCGTCCCGGCGCTGCTCGCCGGCAACGCGGTGATCCTCAAGATGGCGGCGCAGACGCCGCTGGTCGCCGAGCGCTATGCGCAGGCCTTCGAGGCCGCCGGACTACCCGAAGGCGTTTTCCAGTTCCTGCACCTCGACCATCCGCAGGTTGAAAAAATCATTCGCGACAATCGCGTCGCCTTCGTCGCGTTCACGGGCTCGGTCGCCGGGGGCCACGCCGTGCAGCGCGCCGCCGCCGGGCGCTTCATCGGCACCGGCCTCGAGCTCGGCGGCAAGGACCCGGCGTACGTGCGCGCCGATGCGCCCCTGCAGGCGACGCTCGAGAACCTGGTCGACGGCGCGTTTTTCAACGCGGGCCAGTCGTGCTGCGCGGTGGAGCGCATCTACGTCCACAAGGAGGTTTACCGGAGCTTCGTCGACGGCTTCGTCGACCTGACGAAGCAATACAGGCTGGGAAATCCGCTCGATCCCGAAACGACGCTCGGACCGATGGTGCGCGGCGCCGCCGCCGACCAGGTGCGCACGCAAATCGACGGGGCCGTTGCCAGGGGCGCAAGGGCGCTGATAGGGACGGCGAGCAAGAGAGGAGATTCCTACCTGCCGCCGGAAGTGCTGATCGATGTCGACCACGGCATGGCGCTGATGCGCGAGGAGACCTTCGGGCCGGCGATCGGGATCATGCCGGTGCAGGGCGACGCGCAAGCGATCGCGCTGATGAACGACAGCCGCTACGGCCTGACCGCCTCGATCTGGACCGCCGACGCCGAGGCGGCGCTGCGCATCGGCGAGCGAGTCGACACCGGCACCTGGTTCATGAACCGCTGCGACTACCTCGACCCTGCGCTCGCCTGGACCGGCGTCAAGGACTCGGGCCGCGGCTGCACGCTCTCGCGCCTGGGCCTGGAAGCGTTCACCCGACCCAAGTCATTCCACCTGCGCCTCAGCCTGTAATGCACATCGGATTGCTGGAATGCGACAACGTGGCAGGACGCTTCTCGCACATCGAGGGCGGTTATCGCGAGATGTTCGCCGCGCTCCTCGCGCCGTACCTGCAGGAGCTTCGCTTCAGCTATTTCGACGTGGTGCGCGGGGAGCTGCCTGCCGCAGTCGAGACTTGCGATGCCTATATGGCGACCGGCTCGCAGTACTCGGTCTACGAGCCGCACCAATGGATCGCACCGCTTTCACGATTCCTTCAGAACCTCCATCGGGAAGAAAAGCCCTTTGTCGGCATCTGCTTCGGTCACCAGATGCTCGCCCAGGCCCTGGGCGGCAAGGTCGAGCGCTCGCCGCTCGGCTGGGGCGTCGGCGTGCAGGAGGTCGAGGTCCTGCGGCATGAAGCCTGGATGGCGCCGCCGCAGGCGCGGCTTCTCCTGCACCACATGCACGCCGACCAGGTCGAGCGCCTGCCGCAGGGCAGCGTGGTGCTGGCGCGCAGCCGCCACTGCGAGGTGGAGATGTTCCGGGTCGGCGAGTGGATGCTCGGTATCGAGGGCCATCCGGAGTTCACCGCGCCGTTCGCCGAGGCGCTGATCCGCGCGCGCGCCGATCGCATCGGCGCCGATAAAGTCGACGCCGCTCTCGGCAGCCTGCGCAGGGCGACCGACGCGCCGGCGCTCGGGCGCTGGATCGCGCAGTTCCTGCGCCGGGACGCCTGAGCGGTCGGGAAATCGGGCTCTGACCCCGATTTCCGGGTCTACTCGTAGCGCACGTCGATGATCTCGTAGCGCTTGAGGCCGCCGGGGGTCTGGGCATCGACCGACTCGCCCGACTCCTTGCCGATCAGCGCGCGCGCGATCGGCGAGCTCACCGAGATGCGGCCTTCCTTGATGTCGGCCTCGTCCTCGCCGACGATCTGCCAGGTCGACTTCTCGCCCGCCCCGTCCTCGACGTCGACGGTGGCGCCGAACACGCAGCGGCCGTCGGCGTCCAGCAGGGTCGGGTCGATCACCTGGGCGTTGGCGAGCTTCGCCTCGATGTCGGCGATGCGCGCCTCGATGAAGCCCTGGCGCTCGCGCGCGGCGTCGTACTCGGCGTTCTCGGAGAGGTCGCCGTGCGAGCGCGCTTCCGCGATGGCGGCGGTGATGGCCGGGCGCTCGACGCTCTTCAGCCGCTGCAGCTCTTCGCGCAGCAGCCCGGCGCCGCGCTGGGTCATGGGAGTTTTCATGTCGGGGTGGCCACCACGGTTTCGGGCTCTGGGCGCCGCAGTTTCGCATGCAAATCCTGCAGGCGGTAGGGCTCGAGCTGCTCGATGTGCTTCATGCCGGCGCACGCCGCCCGGGCCCCGGCCACCGTGGTGTAGTAGGTGACGCGGCGCGCCAGCGCAGTCGTGCGGATGGAGCGCGAGTCGGAGACCGCGGTGCGGGTCGCCTCGACGGTGTTGGCGATGAAGCTCACCTCGCCGTTCTTGATCATGTCGACGATGTGCGGGCGCCCCTCGGCGACCTTGTTCACGTGCGTCACCGGGATGCCGTGCGAGCGCAGCACCGCGGCGGTGCCGCGGGTGGCGAGCAGCGAGAATCCCAGCTCGACGAGGTCGCGCGCCACCTGCACCGCGGCGAGCTTGTCGCCGTCGCGCACGCTGATGAACGCCCGCCCGCCGGAGGGAAGCCTCACGCCCGCGGCGAGCTGCGACTTGACGAACGCCTCGCCGAAGCTTTCGCCCACGCCCATCACCTCGCCGGTGGATTTCATCTCGGGCCCGAGGATGGTGTCGACGCCGGGGAAGCGCGCGAACGGGAATACCGCCTCCTTCACCGAGAAGTACGGCGGCGTGATCTCCTCGGCGCCCTGCTCGCGCAGCGTGCGGCCGGCCATGCAGCGCGCCGCGATCATGGCGAGCGGCTGGCCGGTGGCCTTGGAGACGAACGGGACGGTGCGCGAGGCGCGCGGGTTCACCTCCAGCACGTACACGGCGTCGCGCTGGATCGCGAACTGCACGTTCATCAGCCCGACCACCTTGAGCGCGCGCGCGAGCAGCGCGCTCTGGCGACGCAGCTCCCGCTCCACGTGGCTCGCGAGCGAGTGCGGCGGCAGGCAGCACGCCGAGTCCCCCGAGTGCACGCCGGCCTGCTCGACGTGCTCCATGATGCCGCCGATCAGCACGTCCTTCCCGTCGCACACGCAGTCGACGTCGATCTCGATCGCGTCCGAGAGGTAGCGGTCGAGCAGCACCGGCGAGTCGTTGGAGACGCGCACGGCCTTTTCCATGTACTGCATCAGGCTCACCTTGTCCTGGACGATCTCCATGGCTCGCCCGCCCAGGACGTAGCTCGGGCGCACCACCACCGGATAGCCGATGTCTTCCGCATGCCGCACGGCCTCCTCGGCGGAGCGCGCGGTGCGGTTGGGCGGCTGGCCCAGCTTCAGCGCCTGCAGCAGCTGCTGAAAGCGCTCCCGGTCCTCGGCGACGTCGATCGACTCGGCGCTGGTGCCGATGATCGGCACCCCCGCCGCCTCGAGATCGCGCGCCAGCTTGAGCGGCGTCTGCCCGCCGTACTGCACGATCACGCCCCAGGGCCTTTCCCTGTCGACGATCTCGAGCACGTCCTCGAGCGTGAGCGGCTCGAAGTACAGGCGATCCGAGGTGTCGTAGTCGGTCGACACCGTCTCGGGGTTGCAGTTGACCATGATGGTCTCCAGGCCGTCCGCGCGCAGCGCGAGCGCGGCGTGCACGCAGCAGTAGTCGAACTCGATGCCCTGCCCGATGCGGTTCGGCCCGCCGCCCAGCACCATGACCTTCCTGCGGCCGGTGGGCTCGGCCTCGCACTCCTCTTCGTAGGTCGAGTAGAGGTACGCGGTCTTGGCGGCGAACTCGGCGGCGCAGGTGTCGACGCGCTTGTAGACCGGCCGGATGCCGAGCGCGTGGCGCCTCGCCCGCACGGTCTTCTCGTCGGTGTTGAAAAGGTACGCGAGCCGCCGGTCGGAGAAGCCCTTGCGTTTCAGATCGAACAGGCGTTCTTTCGAAATCTCTTCGAGCCGCTTGTCGTCCAGCTCCATTTCCAGCTCGACGATCTGCTGGATCTGGTCGAGGAACCACGGATCGATGCGCGTGAGCCGGTGCACCTCGTCGAGCGTGAACCCGTTCTCGAAGGCGTCGCCCACGTACCAGATGCGCTCGGGGCCGGGCTCGCCGAGCTCGACCTCGATCTTCTCGCGGTCGCGCGTGCGCTGGTTGAGGCCGTCGACGCCGATCTCCAGCCCGCGCAGGGCTTTCTGGAACGACTCCTGGAAGGTGCGCCCGATCGCCATCACCTCGCCGACCGACTTCATCTGCGTGGTGAGCCGGTCGTTCGCCTGCGGGAACTTCTCGAACGCGAAGCGCGGCACCTTGGTGACGACGTAGTCGATCGAAGGCTCGAACGACGCGGGCGTCGCGCCGCCGGTCACCTCGTTGGCGATCTCGTCCAGGGTGTAGCCGACCGCGAGCTTCGCCGCCACCTTGGCGATCGGGAAGCCGGTCGCCTTCGAGGCGAGCGCCGAGGAGCGCGAGAC
>DATKAX010000312.1:0-4020 GCA_035514595.1 Burkholderiales bacterium | reverse complement strand
ACGGGAGCCTTTCCTCATGCCAGCGTCCCTCATCGGGCCTGTCTTCGTGTCTTCGTTGCAATGGCAGCGCACAGAGTTCTCGGCCACCTATCCCGCAAGTCGTCGTCCGCCTCGTGCTTTCGTGCGGCGGGTTGGCAAGAGTTCGGTGGCGTTCTCCAACCAGCGCCCTAACCATTCCGTCGAGCGGACGCGCAACGGCGGGTGGCGATTGCTCGCTCCGTCACGGTCACAGGCGCCGTTGCGCGCCGCTCACGTCAAACGTTAGAGCGCTCTTCGAGAATGCAGTCCGAGTCGTCAGCCACTCACCGTGTGTGAACGGCGATCGGGAACCGCGCTTATTCGGCTGGGAGACGGCGCCTTTGGTCAAGCGGCGGTGAGGTGCCGTTTCCGGTGAGCGGCGGCGAGGCGGCGTTTCTGGGCTGATCGTTCTGGCGCGAGAGAAGTCGTCAGGCCGGCCGCCCTGCAGGGCGGCCGGCCTGACGGGCCGCGTACTTTGGTGGGCAGCGCTACTCGGTGAGTGCGGTACAACGTGCGCCGTGCCCGAGTGGTAGGCGGGCACGGCGCCGGCCTTCCGCGTGGCAGCTGAGAACCGAACGCCGTGCCCTACACCGCGCCGATGCGGCGGGGGTGCGGTCGCAGTGTATGCCGGAGGGCCGGCGTAACACCGGCACTGCACCGCCGCTGGCGTGCCTCGGGAGTCCTCCCGAGGAGCTGCGCAGCTGGTCGACCATCCTGCCCGCCTGTTCGTGTGCGCGCGTTGCCGCGCTCAGGTACTGCTGTGCAGTCGCTGCGACCGCGGCCAGCGCTACTGCGGCCGAGCGTGTTCGCGCGCGGCACGCCTGGAGTCGCGGCGGGCGGCCGGGCGCCGTTACCAGCGCAGTCGCGCCGGCCGCCTGGCCCACGCGGCGCGTTCACGCCGTTGGCGCCAGCGCCGTCACGATCGTGCACGTCAGGAACGCGCCGCTCATGACGCCGCCGCGCTGGACGGCGGCGTCATCAACTTCGTGACGCATCAGGGTAGCTCGACGCCGGCGCCGGATGCTCCACTGACCCCCGCCACCGAACTCGCCGCCGCGGTGCCCGGCGCCCTCGCGTCGCCGAGCGCCGTGCGGTGCCGGCGCTGTGCCGCGCTGCTGCCGCCGTGGGTTCGCCAGAGCTTCCTGCGGCACGGCATGAGGCGCTGGCCGGCTCGCGTGGTCGAGCCCGTCCCCTGAACACAACCCAGACCTTCAAGGAGCTGCATTGGTCATCCCCGCCGATCTGAGCGCCAAGATCTTGCGCCTGTACAAGGCCGAGCGCTGGCGCGTGGGCACCATCGCCCGCCAGCTGCATGTGCATCGCGACACCGTGCGCCGCGTGCTCGCCCAAGCGGGCGACCCGGCACCGGCGTCGCCGCTGCGGCCCAGCCGAGTCGATCCCTATCGGGACTTCATCCTGCAGACCTTGGCGAAGTTCCCGTCGCTCACCGCCGCGCGGCTGTTCGCCATGGTCCACGAGCGCGGCTACCGCGGCAGCGCCGAGCACTTCCGCCATGTCATCGCCGGCATGCGCCCGCGCCCGGCCGCCGAAGCCTTCCTGCGGCTGCGCACGCTGCCGGGCGAGCAGGCGCAGGTCGACTGGGGCCACTTCGGCCATCTGCAGATCGGCCGCGCGCGCCGGCCGCTGATGGCCTTCGTGATGGTGCTGAGCTACTCGCGGCGCATCTTCCTGCGCTTCACCCTCGACGCGCGCATGGACAGCTTCCTGCGCGGCCATGTCGAGGCCTTCATTGCCTATGGCGGAGTTGCCAGGGTCCTGCTGTACGACAACCTCAAGAGCGCCGTGCTCGAGCGCGTGGGAGACGCCGTGCGCTTCAATCCCGAGCTGCTGGGGTTCGCCGCGCATCATTGCTACGAGCCGCGCCCGGTGGCCATCGCGCGGGGCAACGAGAAGGGGCGCGTGGAGCGCAGCATTCGCTACATCCGCGAGGCCTTCTTCGCCGCACGCGAGTTCGTCGACCTCGATGATCTGAACGCGCAGGCGCGTGTCTGGTGCGAGGGCCAGGCGTCGGATCGGCGCTGGCCCGAAGACGGCGCCTTGAGCGTGCGCGAAGCGTTCGAGGCCGAGCGCGCCAGTCTGCTCGCCCTGCCTGAGCGCGAGTACGCACTGGGCGAACGACTGGCCGTGGATGTGGGCAAGACACCCTACGTGCGCTTCGATCTGAACGACTACACGGTGCCGCACACGCATGTGCGGCGCACGCTGTCCGTGCTGGCCGATGATCGGCGCGTGCGCGTGTTCGATGGCATCCAGGAGGTGGCCTCGCATGTGCGCAGCTATGACAGCGGCCAGCAGATCGAGGAGCCCGCCCACATCCAGGCGCTCGTGGAGCACAAGCGCGCGGCCAGCGCCCATCGCGGCACCGATCGGTTGGGCCACGCCGCGCCGGCGGCGTTGGAGTTGCTCAAGGCGGCCGCCGCGCGCGGCCACAACCTGGGCACCATCACCGCGGCGCTGCTGCGGCTGCTCGAACGCTATGGCGCGACGGCGCTGCAGGCGGCCATCGGCGATGCGCTCAAGCGCGACGTGCCGCATCCCAACGCGGTGCGCCTGGCGCTCGAACGCGCGCGCGAGGAGCAGGGCCTGCCGCCGCCTACGGCGTTGTGCCTGAGCGAGGACGTCGCGCGTCGCGACGCGCCGGTGCGCGCCCACGAACTGGCCTCGTACGACCGGATCGTGCAGGCCATCCAACACCACGAGGACGACCACGAGGAGGACGCCGATGAGTGAGACGCCGATGAACCCCGCCGAGCTGCGCACGCAGGCCGCCGGTCTGCGCCTGCATGGGCTGCTGGCCCACTGGGCCGAGGTGATGGCCGACGCCGATGCTGCACGGCGCGTCACGCAGTGGCTGCGCTGGGAGGCCGAGGAGCGCGGCCGGCGCAGCCTGGAGCGGCGGCTGCGCGAGGCGCACATCGGGCAGTTCAAGCCGATCGCCGACTTCGACTGGCGCTGGCCCACCCAGGTCGATCGCGCGGCCATCGAGGAGCTCATGACGCTGCAGTTCATGGCCGACGCGACCAACGTGGTGCTGGTCGGCGGCAATGGCCTGGGCAAGACCATGTTCGCGTGCAACCTGGGCTACCAGGCGGTGCTCGCCGGTCGCACGGCGCTGTTCGTCAGCGCCGGGCAGTTGCTGGGCGATCTCGCCGCCCTGGACAGCGACTCGACGCTGCGGCGGCGGCTGCGTCACTACGCAGCACCAGATATCTTGCTCATCGACGAGGTGGGGTACCTCTCGTACTCGAACCGGCATGCGGATCTGCTGTTCGAGCTCGTCAGCCGCCGCTACCAGCAAAAGAGTACGGTGGTGACAACGAACAAGTCCTTCGCAGACTGGGGCGAGGTGTTCCCCAATGCCGCATGCGTCGTCTCCCTCGTGGACCGCCTGATGCACCGCGCCGAGGTCGTGCGCATCGAGGGCGAGTCCTACCGCGCCAAGGAAGCGCAGGAGCGGCTGGCCGCGCGCGCCAAGCGGCGCTCGGCCAAGCAGACATCGACCAAGACCGGCAGGAGCAAGCCGTGACCGCCCGCCGCGACGAACCGGCGCCGCTGCCGGTGCACTGGACGCCCGAGCAGGCGCTGGCGGTCTTCGAGTGCCTGCACGTGCTGCGCGAGCAGCTGTGGTTGATGTATGGCTCCGCCGTGCAGCAGGCCTGGTGTGATCAGCTCGCGCCGCAGTTGCCGCCGCCCGAGTTCGATCCGAACGACCCCTTCTGAACACCGCTCGCTTCAATGCACGAGGGCCCCTGCGGGGCCCTCGTCGCTTGGTGCTCACGATGCGGCCATGAAACCGCGTCCTCGCCGCCGAATAAAGGCGGATCTCCACCGCCGCCAACATCGTCCGCACCAGCGGCCTGACCGCCGGCGTGCGGTTCGTTCTTGCTCGCGCCCCGCATGTTCAGCGGATGGCAAGGGCCGTGCCGGAGCAAGGCCGTGCGATCGACAAGCGCCTACCTTCGGAGCTGGCCACTCGCAGAT
>DATKAX010000311.1:0-2973 GCA_035514595.1 Burkholderiales bacterium | reverse complement strand
CATTCAACCGAAAGGAGCGATTCATGAGTGCACCCGCGCTCGAGGAGCTGCTGATTCAAAGCAAGGACATGCCTTGGAGGGCGAAATCGCTGAAGGGCGTGCACGAGAAGATGCTCTGGCGCGACGAGTCTACCGGCGCATCCATCGCTCTCATCAAGTTCGACAAGGGCACGGGAATTCCGGCCCCGCACTCGCACGCGTCCAACCAGTTCATGTACTGCCTGGAGGGCAAGTACGAGTACACCAGGACCCGGACCGTGCTGACGCCCGGGTGCTTCTACTGCAATCCGAAGGGCAACGTGCACGGCCCGACCGTCGCGCACGAGGATACGGTGGTGGTCGAGATCTACGACGGCCCGCATTACCCGATCAAGCCGGACTGGTACGCCGACGAGCGCGATGCGCGCTGAGGTCCTTGAGACACTCGTTACGGGACTCTTCGAGCGCGCCGGCATCCCGGCGCCCGAAGCGCGCGCCGTGGCCGAAAGCCTGGTCGCGGCCGACATGGAGGGCGTTCCCTCCCACGGGGTCATGCTGGTTCCCCTGTACCTCGAGCGCCTGCGCGCCGGCTCGATCTCGAAAGGCACCCGCGCCCAAGTGGTGCACGACGGCGGCGGCGCGGTGGTGCTGGACGCCGGCCACATGCTCGGACAACTCAGCGCACGGCAATCGGCGGCGCTCGCCGCGGAGCGGGCAAAGCGCCACGGCCTCGCTTCGGTGGCGGTGCGCAACGGCTTTCATTTCGGCACCGCCGGCTACTGGGCGCGCCTCATCGCGGCTGAGGGGCTGGTCGGCATCGCCCTCAGCAACACCCGGCCGCTGATGCCGGCCCCGGGCGGCGCAGAGCGGGTGACGGGCAATAACCCGATCGCGCTCGCCTTTCCCTCGCCCGGCGAAGCCCTCGTCGTCGACATGGCCATGAGCGCCACGGCGATGGGCAGGATCCGGCTCGCGGAGGCGGCCGGCAAGCCGATACCGGAGGGCTGGGCCGCCGACGCGGAGGGCCGACCCACCACCGATGCGGCAGCCGCGATCAAGGGAATGCTTTTGCCGGCCGCGGGTCCAAAAGGATTCGGCCTCGCCGTGGCGATCGACCTGCTCTGCGGCGGGCTCTCGGGCGGGGCGATCGCCGAAGAAGTGAGGCCCTTGTACGGCGACCCGGCGGAGCCCTACGGCTGCGCGCACTTCTTCCTCGCCATCGATCCCGCGGCGTTCGGCATCTCGGACTTCGCGCAGCGCGTGTCCCGGATGCAGCAGCGCATCCGGGGCGCGAAGCGTGCCGCCGGAAACGACACGATCTACGCGCCCGGCGATCTCGAGCGGGCGCGGCGCGCGGCGAACGGGACCGAATGCCCGGTGCCGGCGCAGGTCATCGAACGACTCAAGGCAGCCGAAAGGACGCTCTCATGACGAAAAAGCAGATCCGCACCGGCAGCGTGCGCGAGCCGATGGGGCATTTCTCGCAGGCGATCGAGGTCGACGCCAAGGGCAAGCTGGTGTTCATCTCCGGCATGACGGCCCGGCGCGCCGACGGCTCCATCGCCGGCATCGGCGACATCGAGGCGCAGACGCGCCAGGTCTGCGAAAACATCAAAAGCGCGGTCGAGGCCGCCGGCGGAACGATGGAGGACATCGTCCGGGTGGACGTGTACGTGCGCAACATCGAGGACTTCGACAAGATCCACAAGGTGCGGCGCGAATACTTCAAATCGCCGCCGCCCGCCTCCACCATGGTGGAGGTCACCAAGATGGTCTCGCACGAGTACCTGATCGAGATCAACGCCATCGCAGTGGTGCAGAAGTGAGCGCAATGCCAAACGATCCCAAAGTCATCGGCCTGAACGGCATCGGCCTCGAGGTTCCCGAGGCGGGCGTCGCAGAGAAGTTCTACGCCACCTTCGGCCTGGAGCCGCGGCCGCGGGCCTCCGCGATCGGCTTCGGCAGCCCTGGGCGCGCGAACGACGAGCTGCTGGTGCTGCCCGGCGCCGCGAAAAAGCGCATGCACCACCTGTCGTTCACCATCCGGCCCGGAGACGAAGGCGCCTTCGAGGAGAAGTTGCGCAAGCACGGCCTGAAGGTCGCCGCCGCCCCCGCGCCGCGACCGGGGCTGTGGTTCCAGGACCCCTGGGGCACCTGGATCAACCTTTCGCCGGGCGAGTCTCCTTATGAAAAACAGATCGTGGAACCCAAGCGTTCCGGTTTGGATGAGCATCACTGGAAATCCCTGAACCGGGACCCGAAACCCAAGCGCCTGGGCCACATGCTGATGTTCACGCCGGACTACGATAAGTCCGAGGCGTTCTTCAGCGAGGTGCTCGGGCTGCGCACCACCGACCGCGCCAAGGGCAAGGTGTCGTTCATGGCGGCCGGAAACGGCGTCATCGACCACCACTGCTTCGGCCTGATCCCGAGCACCCACCGGGGCTTCCAGCACGCGAGCTTCAAGGTCGGCGGCATCGACGACATCGGCTTCGGCGCCTGGCGCATGCGCGCCGCGGGCTACAAGGAGACCTTCGGGCCGGGACGGCATGCACTGGCGTCCAACCTGTTCCACTACATCCGCGACCCCTGGGGAAGCTGGATTGAGTACTACGCCGACATGGACCGCATCAGCGACGCCTGGCAGACGCGCGACTGGAACGAGCTGCCCTACGTCTGGGGGCCCGAGTGGGCGCCGGAATTCTGGGGCAAGGAAATGAACGGCAACTTCGAGCCGAAGTGAAGCCGCGCATCGCGCTGGATGTCCACGCGCATCTGGCGCCCGCGATTCCCGCCGGCGCGCGCGACGTCGAAGTGGCGGCGCGGCAGCTTTTCGATCCCGAAGCGCTGCGCGCCTGGATGCAGAAGCACGGCGTGGCGCAAGCCTGGGTCTCCGTGCCGCCGCCGCTCTACCGGCCGCAGCTCGACGAGGGCGCCTCGCGCGAGTGGTTCCTCTATGTCAACGAGAGCCTCGCTTCCTTCTCGGGGGGCGGA
>DATKAX010000310.1:0-24029 GCA_035514595.1 Burkholderiales bacterium | reverse complement strand
TCGATCACCGTGGTGGCGAACTCGCGCGTCATGTTGGTCACGACCTTGATCTCGCCGTTGGGCACGTAGTGCACGTGGCCGTCGAAGTTGCGCAGGCGCACGTAGCGCAGCGTCACCTGCTCGACGAAGCCGCCCAGGCCCGCGATGTTCACCACGTCGCCCTCGCGGATCTGGTCGTCGAGCAGCAGGAACACGCCGTTGAAGTAGTCCTTGATCAGGCTCTGCGCGCCGAAGCCGATGGCGATGCCGGCGACGCCGGCGGTGGCGAGGATCGGCGCCACCGAGATGCCGAGCTCGCCGAGGATCAGCATCCCGGCGACCAGCACGATGACGACCGCGGCAATGTTGCGGAACACGCGCGCCAGCGTCTGGATACGCGCGACCTGATCCCCCACGCCGATGCGCCGCTGCATGACCTGGTGGAACATGCGGATCAGCCGCGCCGCGATGGCCTGCAGCACCCAGGCGATCACCAGGATGAGCGCGACGCGCAGCGACGTCATGACCGCCAGCCTGACGCCCTCGTCGAGCCCGCGGAAGTAGGCGACGAGATCCTGCACCGTCAGTGCAACCCGAGCGAGGCCTCTATGTTGCGCACCATCGCGACCAGGCGCGGGCCGAGGTCGTCCTCGAGCTGGCCCTTCTTCACGATGAACGCCGGGACGATGCAGTTGAAGGCGACGATCTCGCCGTCCACCGTGCGGCGCATGGGCACGCCGACCGCGTACACCTCGCGGCGCAGCTCGCCGGTGCTCGCGCAGAAGCCGCGCGAGCGGATGTCCTCGAGCGCCTTGTCGATCGAGCCGCGGTACTTGCGGTGGGTCTCGGGCTCCTTCACCTTCATCTGGTTGAGCACCGCCTCGCGCTCCTGCGGCGTGCAGGCGGCGAGGAACGCACGCCCGATGACGGAGTGCGATATGGGGACGGACGTGCCGATGTCCGGCAGCGTGGTGATGCCGTTGCCGCTGCGGCACGACTCGACGTAGACCATGTTGAGCCGGTCGCGCACGCCCATCGACACCGAGCCGTTGCAGTAGTCGGCGAGCTCCTTCATCAGCGGCCGCGCCACCTGGCGCACGTTCATCGAGGCGAGCAGCGGGTAGCCGATCGAGAGCACCGCCGAGCCGAGCTGGTACTTGCCCAGGCGCATGTTGTGGCGCAGGTAGCCGAGCTTGGTGAGGGTGTAGGTGAGTCGCGACACCGTGGGCTTGGGCAGGCCGGTGCGCACCGAGATTTCCTTGTTGCCGAGCAGCGGCTCGAGCGGCGTGAAGCAGCGCAGGACCTCGAGGCCGCGCGCCAAAGTGGTGGCAAACTGGCGATCGCCTTCGTGCTCGTAGCTGAAGGCTACGGCAGGCTGCGAAAGCGGTGCCGCGGGTTCCGGTGCGCCCATGGAATTCGTCTCCTCGTTCTTTTCTGTGGGAAGTGCAGCAGGCTGTGCCGCGTTTCGATATTCTGTCGGCCGGCTCGCGCGTGTCAACTTAGTCATATCAGATTTCACATAGCGAAATGGCGATGCCTTTATTTGATCTGAGCGGCCGGGTCGCGCTGGTCACGGGGTCCACGCGCGGCATCGGAAGATCGATCGCCGAGGAGCTGGCGCGCGCCGGGGCCAAGGTCGCGATCTGCAGCCGCAAGGCCGAAGCCTGTGAATCCACGAAGAAAGCGCTGGAACAGCAGGGCTACTCAGTTCTCGCCCGGGCCTGCAACGTGTCGCACAAGGACGACTTGCGCTCGCTGGTCGACGCCACCCTGGCGCAATGGGGGCGCATCGACATCGCGGTGGCGAACGCCGCCGCCAATCCCTACTACGGGCCGCTTACCGAGATCCCGGACCAGGCCTTCGACAAGATCATGGCGAACAACGTGAAAAGCGTGCTCTGGCTCGCGGCGATGACGCTGCCGGGGATGGCCGAGCGCGGCGGCGGCAGCTTCATCGCGGTCGGCTCGATCGGCGGCCTGCTCGCCAGCACCGTGATCGGCGCCTACGGCCTGTCCAAGGCGGCGGGGCACCACCTGGTGCGCAACCTCGCCGCCGAATGGGGCCCGAAGAACGTGCGCGTCAACGCGATCGCGCCCGGGCTGATCAAGACCGAGTTCGCGCGGGCGCTGTGGGAGGACGAGAAGCGCGCCGCGGAGCGCATCCAGGCGACCCCCCTGCGCCGCCTGGGCGAGCCGCGCGACATCGGCGGCGTGGCGGTCTTCCTCGCCTCCGACGCCGCCGCGTTCATCACCGGACAGTGCATTGTCGCCGACGGCGGCGTTACCATTCTCTGAATGGACCTCAACTATTCCGCCGAGGAGCTGGCGTTTCGCGACCAGGTGCGCGCCTGGCTCGCGGCCAGCCTGCCCGCGGAGCTGAAGGACAAGGGGCACTACTCCCGGGACGAGCTGCTCGCCTGGCATCGCATCCTCGCCAAGCAGGGCTGGGTCGCGCCCGCCTGGCCCAAGGAGTGGGGCGGAACCGGCTGGGACCTGGTGCAGCGCTACCTCTTCGAGGAGGAGCTCGGCTACGCCGGCGGCCCGCCGCTCATCCCCTTCGGCCTCTCGATGTGCGCGCCGGTGCTGCTGCGCTTCGGCAGCGAGGCGCAGAAGAAGCGCTTTCTGCCGCGCATCTACCACGGCGAGGACTTCTGGTGCCAGGGCTACTCGGAGCCGGGGTCGGGTAGCGATCTCGCGTCGCTGAAGACAAAAGCCGTGAGGAAAAACGATCACTACGTGGTGAACGGCCAGAAGACCTGGACCACGCTCGCGCATTACGCCGACTGGATCTTCTGCCTGGTGCGCACCGACCCCACGGTGGAGAAGCGCCAGGAAGGCATCTCGTTCCTGCTCATCGACATGAAAAGCCCCGGCATCACCGTGCGCCCGCTGATCCTCATGGACGGCGCGCACGAGGTGAACGAGGTGTTCTTCGACGACGTCGAGGTGCCGGCGCAGAACCGGGTGCACGAGGAAGGCAGGGGCTGGACGGTGGCGAAGTACCTGCTCGGCTACGAGCGCATGAATACGGGCAGGATCGGCGAATCGAAGCGCCAGCTGGCGAAATTGAAAGAATTATCGAAAAACAAACGGAACGACGTGCGCTTCCGCGACCGCCTTTCGCGCCTCGAGATCGAGCTGATTGCGCTCGAGATCACCAATCTGCGCTTCCTCGACCGCATGCGCCGCACCGGCCAGCCGCCCGGCGCCGACGTGTCGATGCTCAAGATCAAGGGCACCGAGATCCAGCAGGGGCTCACCGAGCTTGCGGTGGAGTGCACCGACCCGCTCGCCGGCGACGAGATGAGCCTCGCGCTGCAGAAGAAGTATCTCAGCATGCGCAAGACCACCATCTATGCCGGCTCGAACGAGATCCAGAGGAACATCATCGCCAAGATGACGTTGGGCTTATGAACTTCGATTACAGCGAAGAGCAGCAGCTGCTGGCCGACTCGGTCAGAAGGTTCCTGCAGAACAAATATCAGTTCGAAGACCGCAAGCGAATCATCGACGGCCAGGGCTGGAGCCCCGAGGTCTGGGCGAAGTTCGCCGAGATGGGGCTCGCCGGGCTGCCGCTGCCGGCCGACTACGGCGGCTTCGGCGGCGGGGCGGTCGACCTGATGAGCGTCATGGAAGCGTTCGGCGAGGCGCTCGTCGTCGAGCCGTTCCTTCCGAGCGTGATGGCCGCGCGGCTCGTGGCCCGCGCGGGCAGCGAGGCGCAGAAGCGCGCGCTGCTCCCCGCGCTCGCCGAAGGCCGCCTGCGCCTTGCCTTTGCCGCCTCCCCCAATGGCAATGTCGCCGGGGCGCCGCCGGCCGGCAAGCTGGTCCTCCAGGATGGAGGCGATCTGTTCCTGATCGACGCGGCGGACGTAAAGATGAAGCCCTACCGCACGCTCGACAACATGCTCGCGGCCGAGATCGATGCTTCTGGGTTGAAGTCCGAACGGCTTTCCGGAAATGCAGAGACCCTCGTCGGCGAGGCGGTCGATTTCGCCACCGCGCTCGCGTGCGCCGAAGCGGTCGGCGTCATGAAGTTCGCCTGCGACGCCACGCTCGAGTACCTGAAGACGCGCAAGCAGTTCGGGGTGCCGATCGGCACCTTCCAGGCGCTGCAGCATCGCATCGTGGACATGTTCATCGAGTGCGAGCAGGCGAGGTCGATGGCTTGCCTGGCGTGTTCCAAAGTGGATTCCGTCGAAAATCCCGCGGACCGCGCGCGCGCCGTGTCGGCGGCGAAGATCCGCGTGTCCGACGCCGCGCGCCACGTCAGCCAGGAGTCGGTGCAGCTGCACGGCGGCATGGGGATGAGCGAGGAGCTGAAGGTGAGCCACGCTTTCCGCCGCCTCACCGTGCTGGCGCGCCAGTTCGGCGACGCCGATCACCACCTGGAACGGTTTGCTTCGCTTTAGCGCGCTGCTCGCCGCGTTCCTCGCCGCCGCCTGCGCGGGCCCGGAAGCGCCGGAGCGCTCGGCCGGCGAGGTGCAGCGGCTCGCGCCGCTGCCGGCGAGCTTCGAGAACACGCCGAGCTGCGCCACCTGCCTCTCGGTGACGCTGACCCTGCGGCCCGATGGCAGCTACCTGGTGCGCGAGCGCCTGGGCGCCTCGGAGTTCTACGATTTCGGCGCCTGGCGCGAATCCCCCGGCGAGGGCACGCTGCGGCTCGAGGGCGGCCGCGACCGGCCGCGCAGCTACGCCGTGAGCGCCGGCGGGCTGGGCGCGCAGGCGGGCACGCAGGGCGGCGACCTCAGGCGCCTGCCGCAGGTGGAGCCCCTGGGCGGCCCGTTCCGCGTCGTCGGCCTGTACGACGGCAGGGAGTTCAGGGAGTGCCGCACCGGCCTTTCCTTCCCGGTGGCGGAATCGCGCGCCGCCGCCGCGCTGCGCAAGGAGCTCGCGCAGCGCGAGCGCGACAGCGTGCTGGTGTCCGTCGACGGGCGCTTCGAGCAGACCCGCGCCGGCGAGGCGCTCGTCGTGCAGCGCACCGCGACGATCCTCAACGAGCGCGGCTGTCCCGGGTAAACTCGGCGCCATGGAGAACAGGCGCGTGGTGCTCGCGAGCCGACCGGCCGCCGAGGTGACGGAGAGCAATTTCCGCCTCGAGTCCGGCCCGCCGCCATCCCCGGCGGACGGGGAAGTGCTGGTGAAGAACCTCTGGCTCTCGCTCGATCCCTACATGCGCGGGCGCATGAGCGATGCGAAGAGCTACGTGAAGGGCGTCGAGATCGGCGAAGTGATGGTCGGGCAGACGGTGGGCGAGGTGGTGGAATCGAAGCATCCGCAGCTCAAGGCGGGAGACGCGGTGCTCACCCAGCTCGGCTGGCAGCTTTTCGGTTCGTGTGCGGGCAAGGATCTGGTGAAGGTCGACGGCAATCGCGCGCCGCTTTCCTACTACCTCGGGATCCTCGGCATGCCGGGCATGACCGCCTACTTCGGGCTGAAGGAAATCGGGCAGCCCAAGGCCGGCGAGACGGTGGTGGTCTCGGCCGCCTCGGGCGCGGTCGGCAGCACGGTCGGGCAGCTCGCGAAGCTGTGGGGCTGCCGTGCGGTGGGCATCGCGGGCGGGCGCGAGAAGTGCGACTACGTGACGCGCGAGCTGGGCTTCGACGCCTGCGTCGATTACAAGGCGGGCGAGCTCCACGGCGCGCTCAAGGGCGCCTGCCCGAAGGGCATCGACGTCTACTTCGACAACGTCGGCGGCCCGATCCTCGACAGCGTGCTGCGCCTCATGAACCTGCACTCGCGCATCGTCATCTGCGGGCTGATCTCGGACTACAGCGCCGCCGAGCCCTACGGCGTGAAGATGCTGCGCTCGGTGCTCGTGAACCGCATCCGCATGCAGGGCATGATCGTGTTCGACTGGAAGGAGCGCTACGGCGAGGCGCTGAAGGTGCTTGCCGGCGCCCTCGCGCAGGGCAGGCTCAAGACCCGCGAGTCGGTGCTCGAGGGGCTCGAAGCCGCGCCGCGGGGACTGATCTCGCTCCTGAAGGGCGGCAACTTCGGAAAGCAGCTGGTGAAGCTTGCCTGAGCCCGTCGGCTTCGGAAACCGCTTCGCCGCGGCGACGATCGACTTCCTGGTCCTGTTCATCGTGACCGGCCTGCTCGCGATCGTGGGCTGGACCGGGTTCTTCGTCGAGACGCTGCTGCCGGCGGCGGCGGTGATCTGGTTCTGGCGCAGATACGGCGCGACGCCCGGCAAGATGGCAGTGTCGGCGCGCATCGTCGATGCGAGGAGCGGCGGCGCGCCGACGCTCGGGCGCCTGGTGGCGCGCTACCTCGCCTACCTGGTTTCGGCCCTCCCGTTGTTCCTCGGCTTCGTCTGGATCGCGATCGACCGGCGCAGGCAGGGATGGCATGACAAGATCGCGCGAACCATGGTGGTGTATGAAGATGATTGACCTCTATACCTGGCCGACGCCCAACGGGCACAAGATCCACATCATGCTGGAGGAGACCGGGCTCGCCTACCGCGTGCACCCGATCGACATCGGCGCCGGCGACCAGTTCAAGCCCGAGTTCCTCGAGATCTCGCCGAACAACAAGATGCCGGCGATGGTCGACCAGGACGGCCCCGGCGGCAGGCCGTTCGCGCTCGCCGAGTCCGGCGCGATGCTGTTCTACCTCGCCTCCAAGACCGGCAAGTTCCTGCCGCGGGACATCCGCGAACGCTGGCAGGTGATGCAGTGGGTGATGTTCCAGATGGGGCACGTCGGCCCGATGCTCGGGCAGGCGCATCACTTCCTGCAGTACGCGCCGGAGAAGATCGAGTACGCCATGAACCGGTACCGAAACGAGGCCAACCGGTTGTATGGTGTCATCGATAAAAGACTGCAAGGGAGCGAGTGGATCGCCTGCGGGGAATACACGATCGCCGACATGGCGATCTTCCCGTGGCTGCGCGCGCCCGAGCGCCAGGGCGTGGACATCGAGCAGTATCCGACGCTCAAGCGCTGGCGCGATCGCATCGCGGCGCGACCCGCGGTGCAGCGCGGCGTGCAGGTGCTCGCGGATCGCAGGCCGGCGAAGCCCGGCTTCAACCAGGAGCAGGCCGAGGTGCTGTTCGGCGCCACGCAATATGCCAGGCGCTAGCCTGAAGGCCAAGGTCGCCTGGATCAGCGGCGGCGGCTCGGGCATCGGGCGCGCCGGCGCGGCGGAGCTCGCGCGCGCCGGCGCGCATGTGGTCATTTCCGGTCGAACCCCGAGCACCAATGAGAGCGCGCTTTCCGAATTGAGGAAAATCGGCAGTGCGGAAGCGACGCTGCTGGACGTCTCCGACAAGAAGGCGGTGGCGGCCACGGCTGCGGACATCGAGAAGCGCCACGGCCGCATCGACATCCTGGTGACGAGTGCCGGTACCAACATCGGCGGCGGCAAGCGCAACCTGAAGAGCATGTCGCTGGAGGGATGGGACGAGGTCGTCGCGGTCAACCTGTCGGGCCTGTTCTACTGCTGCTACGCCGTCATTCCGGGGATGCGCGCCAGGAAAGACGGCCTGATCATCAACATCGCCTCCTGGGCGGGCCGCTATGCGAGCGTCCTCACCGGCCCGGCCTACAACGCCACCAAGCGCGCCGTGATCGCGGTGAGCGAGTCGATCAACATGGAGGAGTGCGCCAACGGCATCCGTGCCACCTCCATCCTGCCGGGCGAGGTGGCGACGCCGATCCTGGAGAAACGGCCGGTGCCTCCCTCGCAGGAGGAGCGCGCGCGCATGGCGCAGGCCGAGGACCTGGGAAGCGCGATCCTGTTCGTGGCGACGATGCCGGCGCGCGCCTGCGTGAACGAGATCATCATCAGCCCGACCTGGAACCGCTTCTACCTCGGCGGCCTGGAAGCGCCCAGAGCTTGATCTTCTGGCAGGTAGCGGCTCCGTTCATCGCGGGCTACTACGTGTCCTACGTGTACCGCATGGTGAACGCGGTGCTCGCGCCGACGCTCGCCGCCGAGTTCGGGCTTTCCGCCGGCGGCCTCGGGCTGCTCTCGAGCATCTACTTCCTGTCCTTCGGGCTGTTCCAGCTGCCGCTCGGGCTGCTGCTCGATCGCTTCGGCCCGCGGCGGGTGAACGCGGCGCTGCTCCTGGTGGCCGCGGCGGGCGGGGCGTGGTTCGCGCACGCCGACTCGGCGGCCGCCGCCATCGCCGCGCGCGCGGTGATCGGGCTGGGTGTGTCGGCCTGCCTGATGGCCTCGCTCACCGCGTTCGTGCTCTGGTATCCCGCCGAGCGCATCTCGACCATGAACGGCATGGCGTTCTCCGCCGGCGCGCTCGGCGCCATGACGGTGACCGTGCCGCTCGAGATGCTGTTGCGCGTCTGGGGCTGGCGCGACGCCTTCATGCTGATCGTCGCCGCCACCGTCGCGGTGAGCCTGGTGCTGTGGCTGTGGGTGCCGGAGCGCGCCACCCCGCGGCCGCGCGGGCAGACGCTGCGCGACGAGATGCGCGCCCTGGGCAGGCTGCTTGCCGACGCGGCGTTCCGCCGGCTGGCAGTCGGCCTGGGCGCGAGCCAGTTCGCCGCGGTGTCGCTGCAGACGCTGTGGATCGCGACCTGGCTGCGCGACGTGGCGCTCGTCTCTCCCGCCGGGGTGGCGCGCGGCCTGCTCGCGGTCAACCTCGCCATGATCGTCGGCTACGTCGCGTTCGGCCGCGCCGCGGATGCGCTGCAGCGCCGCGGCGGCAGCGCGCTCGCCCTGCTGCTCTTCGGCGTCGGGCTTTCTTCCGCCAGCCTGCTTCTGATCATCGTTGGCTTCAAGAGCCTGCTGCTGTGGTGCGTCTTCGTCGGGTCCGCCACCGCCGTGGTGCTCGCCTATTCGATCCTGTCGCGCCGCTACCCGAAAGAGATGGCGGGGCGCGCCAATACCGCCATCAACCTGTTCGGGTTCGCCGGCATGTTCGCCGGCCAGTGGGCGATCGGCCTGGTGCTCGACCTGTGGCCGCAGACCCCGGGTGGCTATGCGCCGCAGGCCTACCCCTGGGCGCTCGGCATGGTGTGGGCGGTGCAGCTCGCCGGGCTCGCCTGGCTGTGGAACGGAAGGCGCCTGTTCAGGCGCTGAAGTAGATGTCGCGGTACGCGGCGTAGATCGACGCGGCGAGCACCGGGCCGAGCACCAGCCAGCCGAGCATCAGCAGCAGCGAGGCGACGATCGCCAGCACCAGCCCGATCAGGCCGTAGACGACGAACGGCACGATGTTCTTCAGGCAGCCGACGAAGCTCGCTTTCATCGCTTCGAAGGCGCCCATCTTGTGGAACACGACGAGCGGCGGCGCGAACCAGATCGCCATCACGACCGGCAGGAGCAGCGCGAACATCACCAGAAATGCGAGCGCCGCGGTCGCGGCCGCGCCGCCCGCGGAAGCCTGCTCGGCGCCGAGCAGCGTGGCGATGCTGACGCCCATCGCGAGGCCCACCACCAGTGCGATCGCGACGCTCGCCGCGAGGTACAGCGCGCCGACCGCGGCGAGGGTGCCGAAGCGCTCGCGGAAGCCGGCGAACAGCTGCCCGATCTGCAGGTCGCGGTTCTCGTCCAGGGCGCGGCAGCCGATCATCAGCCCGGCGCCGAACACCGGGCCGAGCACCATGCTGGCGAGCGAGCCGACGAACGGGACCACGGCGAGCGCGATGAAGATCACCGCGAGGATCACGATGATGCCGATCCAGGTGCCGGGCGCGCGCTTGAACAGGTTCCAGCCGCGGACGATCCAGTCCCAGCCGTGCCCGGAGGGCACGCCCCGGCCCTCGGGCAGAAAATTGCCGGGGAGGATCACGGTTTCGTCGGCGACCTGCGCCTTCGGCGCGGCGTACGGATTGGTGCTCATCGCAATCCCCCCTTGTCCAGTGCCGCCTCGAGCCAGGCCGCGTCGGCGCCCGCGAGCGTTTCGAGCTCGCTGCGCGCGGCGGCGCGCGTTTGCAGGACGGAGCCTATCACTCCCGGCGCCTCGCCGGCGGCGGGCTGGCAGCAGGCCTCGAGCCGGATGCCGTTCGGGTCGAAGAAGTAGATCGACTCGAGCCCCGGCAGGATGTCGAGCGGGCCGTCGAAGGCCACGCCCGCCGCGCGCAGCCGCTCCTGCAGCGCGGCGAAGCTCTGCGGGGTCACGGCGAAGGCGACATGCTGCATGCCGCCGATGCCGTCGCGCTTCGCCCTGGGCTCCGCGCCCTTCGGGATCTCGAAGAAGGCGAGCAGCGAGTCATTGCCCATGTCGAAGAAGTAGTGGCGGATCTCCTCGTAGGGCGGGTTGCCGCGATTGCCCGGCCCCGTGCCCAGGCCCGGCGGCACCTTCATCGCGTGCACCAGCGGCATGCCGAGCACGCCGCGGTAGAAATCGACCGTGGACTTCATGTCCTCGGTGTTGAGGGCGAGGTGGTGCACGCCGCGCGTCGCCGCCTGGCCGGTGTAGCCGATTTTTTCGATTTTCATGACAAATCAACCTTTTCGAACATCCGATGGCGCGGAACTTCGCCGCATCGACGGATTCTCACAACGGAGGGAGGTACTTTCAAGGAGGACATCATGACGCAGTTGCATGGCATTGGTGAATCCGTCAAGAACTCCATCGTCGGCACCATCCGCGGCACCGGCGAGATCGTCAACGCGGTCACCGACACGGTGAGCGGCTCGCTCACCACGGCCCTCAAGGGCGTCGGGTCGATCGGCCAGGCGCTCACCGGCGCGGTGTCGGACGTCGCGCGCGGCGTGATCCAGGGCACCTCGGAGGTCGGCGGCGATCTCGCCGCGGCGGCGAAGGGCGCCGTGATCGGCACGCTGCGCGGCACCAAGGAGGTGGGCGGCGAGGCGCTCGATGTGGTGGGCACGACCGTCCAGAACCTGGTCGCCGAGACGGCGGAAGTCGGTGGCGACATCGGCAGCGCGGCGAAACAGGCGGTCGAAGGCACGCTGCAGGGCGCGAAGAGCATCGGCCTCAACGTCTTCGACGCGGTCGGGGCCGCGGCGGGCGGGGCGGTGAAGGCCGCCTCCGAGACCGGCGGCGACCTCGCCAAAGTGGCGAAGAGCGCGGTCGAAGGCGCCATCGCGGGCGCCAAGGACATCGGCGTGAGCGCGAGCGACGCGGCTTCCGCTGCCGCCACCGGCGCCATCAAGGCCGCAGGCGACATCGGCGGCGCCGCAGGCGATCAAGTGAAGCGCGCCGTCACGGGCACCATCGCCGGCGTGAAGGTAGTAGTGAAGGAGCCGTTCAAGAAGTAGTTGCTAGGAATCGGGCTCTGACCCCGATTTCTTCCGCACGCGGACGGTGGCGATCGCCTTGGCGACGAGCGAGCCGTCGGCGTTCTTCGCCTCGGCCTCGACGAAGCTCATGCTGCGGGCGTCCTTCAGCACGCGCGCCTCGGCGAAGAGCTTCTCGCCGCTGCCCCCGCCGATGAACGAGGTGCTGAGGTCGATGGTGATCACGCCGGTCGAGTCCGGGTGCAGGGTGCGAGCGGCGGTGCACAGCGCCACGTCGAGCAGCGACAGGATGACGCCGCCGTGCACCGTGCCCAGGCTGTTGGTGAGGTGCGGCTCGACCGGCAGCGACAGGCGCGCGCTGCCTTCGCCGAGCGCTTCCGTAAGGATCCTGAGGTGCGAGACGAAGGGAATGCGCTTCTGGTAGTCGCGCGTGAACTGCAGCCTGGCGTCGTCATTCATATCGCGCTCGCGCCGCCGTCGACCGCGATCGCCTGGCCGTTGATGTGGCGCGAGGCTTCCGAGGCGAGCAGCACCGCGAGGCCTTTCAGGTCCTCGTCGTTGCCCAGGCGCCGCGTCGGCGTCCACTCGCGGATCAGCGCGCCCGTGGTGTCGAGCGTGGCGCGGGTCATCTTCGAGGGAAAGAACCCCGGGCAGATGGCGTTCACCGTGATGCCGTGCACGCCCCACTCGGCGGCGAGCTGCCGGGTGAGGCCGACCAGGCCGTGCTTGGTCGCGGTGTAGGCCGCGGTCGGCGCGAAGCGCGGGTCCTGGCCGAGCAGGCCGGCGATCGAGGCGACGTTAACGATGCGGCCCCACCTGGCCGGGATCATCGATTTCTTCGCGATGATCTGGGTGAGCACGAAGGCGCCGGTGAGGTTCAGGTTGACGAGCTTGTCCCAGGCCGCGAGCGGATGCTCCTCGGCCGGCGCGCCCCAGGTGGCGCCGGCGTTGTTCACCAGGATGTCCACCTTGCCGTATTTCTCCAGCACTTCGTCGGCTACCGGCGCGATGGCTTCGCGGTTTCCCATGTCGCAGACGAACGCCGCGGCTTCGATCTTCTGTGCTTGAAGATGCGAAACCGCGCCGTCGAGCTCGTCCTTCTTGCGCGCGGTGAGCGCGAGCCTCGCCCCCATCTCCCCCAGCGCCTCGGCGATCTGCAGCCCGAGCCCGCGCGAGCCTCCCGTGACCAGGGCGACGCGGCCGGTCAGGTCCAGCAGGGTTTTGACATTCATGCTTCCATCCTAAAACAAATCTAGAATCCCCCGCGTGACCACGCTAGTGATGTTCTCCGGGGGGCTCGACAGCACGGCGATGCTGGTCAGGCTGCTGACCGGCTCGCGCGAGGAGCTGCGCGTGCACCACATCCGCATGGAGAACCGCGAGCGCCGCGCGGCGGCCGAGCAGGCCGCGGTCGGGCGCATCGTGGCGTACTGCCGCGAGCGCTACCGGCCGTTCCGCTACTCGCAATCCGGGCTCGAGTTCGGCGAGCTGGAGGCGATTCCGATCGACTACCTCGCGATCGCGTTCGTGGCCTGCCAGGTGGCGATCGACACGCCGGGCTGCACGCGCATCGCGGTCGGCTCGCTCGCGCGCGACACCGACATCGCGAACCGCTCGGCGCGCCAGCGCCGCGTGTTCGAGACGCTGTACGAGTGCTACCGCGCGCGCAAGCTGGGCGAGCCGCGGGTGGAGTGGGTCTACCCGGTGTTCGACTGCAGCAAGGAGGCGGTGGCGGCGCTCATCCCCCCGGAGCTCGCCGCCGCCACCTGGTCGTGCCGCCGCCCGGTCGCGGTCCCGGGCGGGTTCCGTCCCTGCGGCGCCTGCAAGGCCTGCCGGGCGCGGGAGGGGTTGCGCATTTCCGGCCTGCCAGCCCAAAATTGACCCCGACAAGGAGGGGAGCTCGCCATGCGCCCGAGGCGCAACGACGCCCGCATACTCATTTACAGCCACGACACGTTCGGCCTCGGCCACCTGCGCCGCTGCCGGACGATCGCGCACGCGCTGGTCGAGAGCTACAAGCAGCTCTCGGTGCTGATCCTGTCGGGCTCGCCGATCATCGGCAGCTTCGATTTCCGCGCGCGCGTGGATTTCGTGCGCGTCCCGGGCGTGATCAAGCTGCGCAACGGCGAGTACACCGCGCTCAACCTGCATCTCGACGTCGAGCAGACGCTGTCGATGCGCGCCTCGATCATCCAGCACACGGCCGAGCTGTTCGACCCGAATCTTTTCATTGTCGACAAGGAGCCGGTGGGGCTGCGCGGCGAGGTGCTGGAGACGCTGAAGTCGCTCAAGCGCCGCGGCACGCGCCTGGTGCTCGGCCTGCGCGACGTGATGGACGAGCCGCGCCTGCTCGAGCCGGAATGGAAGCGCAAGAAGGCGCTGCCCGCGCTGCGCGAGCTCTACGACGAGATCTGGGTCTACGGCCTGCGGCAGATCTGCGACCCGCTCGAAGGCATCGCGCTGCCGCCGCGCGTGCGCCAGAAGATGGTCTACACCGGCTACCTGCACCGCGAAGTGCCGACGCACGGCGCGCCGCCGCGGCTGCCCGAGATGACGAAGCGTCCGTACCTGCTGGTCACCACCGGCGGCGGCGGCGACGGGGAGGGGCTGGTCGACTGGGTGCTGCGCGCCTACGAGCACGACCGGCTGCTGCCCTATCCGGCGCTGCTGGTGCTCGGGCCGTTCATGCAGCCCGAGCGCCAGGCCGAGTTCATGGACCGCGCCGCGCGCCTGAAGCGCGTCGACGCGATCACCTTCCACGGCCAGATCGAGGCCCTGGTGTCGCGCGCCGTGGGCGTGGTGGCGATGGGCGGCTACAACACCTTCTGCGAGGTGCTCTCGCTCGACAAGCGCGCGCTCATCGTGCCGCGCACCGCGCCGCGCCGCGAGCAGTTCATCCGCGCCTCGCGCGCCGCCAAGCTCGGCCTGGTGAGCATGCTCTCCGACGACGGGCGCTACGACCCGGCGCAGATGGCGGCGGCGCTGCGCGCGCTGCCGCGCCAGAACCTGCCTTCCGATGTGGTGGTGCCCGGGCTGCTGGAGGGCCTGAAGAACGTTTCCCGGCTGGTTGCGCCCTGGATCGTGTCCCCGGAGGACGAGGCGTCGCAGGCGCTGTCGCGCATTGGCTGACGTGAGCGCCGCCGCGGGCCGCGTCGCCTTCGTGCTCAAGGGCTATCCGCGGCTCTCCGAGACCTTCATCGCCCAGGAGATCGCGGCGCTCGAGCGCCGCGGGCTCGGCATCCTGATCGTGTCGCTGCGCCGCCCGACCGACGCGCGCCTGCACCCCGTGCACCGCGAGATCCGCGCCGAGGTTGTTTACCTGCCTGAGTATTTGCTCCTGGAGCCTTTCCGTGTTCTGCGTGCCTGGTTTCGAGTTCGAAAATGGAACACCTATGGAAAGGCAAAAACGCTGTGGTTACGCGACCTGGTCCGCGATCCCACGCCCAACCGCGTGCGCCGCTTCGGGCAGGCGCTGGTGCTCGCCGCCGAGGCGCCCGTGGACCTGACGCGGCTGCACGCGCACTTCCTGCACACGCCGGCCTCGGTGGCGCGCTACGCAGCCGCGCTGCGCTCGCTGCCGTGGAGCGCGTCCGCGCACGCGAAGGACATCTGGACCACGCCCGAGTGGGAGAAGCGCGAGAAGCTCGCTTCCTGCGACTGGCTGGCGACCTGCACCGCCGCCAACCGCGAGCACCTCGCGGCGCTCGCGCCCGCGGGCCGCGTCGAGCTCGCTTACCACGGGGTCGACCTCGCGCGCTTCCCGCCGCCGGGCGCGCCGCGCCCGGCTCGCGACGGCACGCGCGAGCCGGTGACGATCCTGTCGGTGTCTAGGCTGGTGGAGAAGAAAGGCGTCGACGTGCTGCTCGAGGCGCTCGCGCGCCTGCCGCGGGATCTGAGCTGGAGGTTCGTCCATGCCGGCGGCGGGCCGCTGAAAGAGACCCTCCGGAAAAAAGCAAAAACACTATCCATAGACCAGAAAATCGAATGGCGAGGCGCGCTCACCCAGGACGCGCTGCTCGCCGAGTACCGCAGCGCGGATCTGTTCGCGCTCGCGAGCCGGGTGGCGCGCGACGGCGACCGCGACGGGCTGCCGAACGTGCTCGCCGAGGCGCAAAGCCAGGGCCTCGCCTGCGTCGCGACGCGCGTCTCGGCGATCCCGGAGCTGCTGCGCGAAGGCGTCACCGGCGTGCTGGTCGAGGCGAACGATCCGCAGGCGCTCGCGCAGGCGCTCCTCGCGCTGATCCGCGACCCGGCGCGGCGCGCGAGCCTCGGCGCGGCCGGGCAGGCGCGGGTGCGCGGCGAGTTCGCGATGGAGGCGAACCTCGGGCGCCTGGCGCGCAAGTTCGGCGTTGCGGCGGGCCATGAGAATCGCCTTCTACGCACCGCTTAAGCCGCCGACGCACGGCACGCCTTCGGGCGACCGCCGCGTCGCGGGGCTGCTCATGGATGCGCTCGCGCACGCCGGGCACCGCGTCGAGCTCGCCTGCACGTTCCGCAGCTTCGACGGCGAGGGCGATGCCGCGCGCCAGGAGGCGCTGCGCCGGCAGGGCGAAGCCTTCGCGCAGCGGCTCGCGGCGGACTGGCGCGCGCGTCCCGCCACGGCGCGCCCGGACCTGTGGTTCACCTACCACCTCTACTACAAGGCGCCGGACTGGCTCGGTCCGGCGGTGAGCGCGAGCCTCGGCATTCCCTACGTGATCGCCGAGGCCTCGCACGCGCCCAAGCGCGCCGGCGGCGCCTGGGCGCTCGGCCACGAGGCGACCGCGCGCGCCATCGGCGCCGCGCAGCTCCTGCTGTGTCCCTCGCGCGAGGACATCGCCTGCCTCGAGCCGCTCGCCGCGCGCGCACGCATCGCGCTCCTGCCGCCGTTTCTCGACGCCGCGCCCTACCAGGCCGCGGCCGGACAGCGCACGGCGCACCGCGCTTTCCTCTCAAAACGATACTCACTCGATGAGGCGGTTCCCTGGATCGTCGCCGCCGCGATGATGCGCCCCGGAGACAAGCTCGCGTCCTACCGCGCCCTCGCCGCGGCGCTCTCGCACCTCGCCGATGCGCCCTGGCGCCTGCTGGTCGCGGGCGACGGCCCGGCGCGCGCCGAAGTCGAAGCGCAGCTCGAGCGCAGCGTGCCGGGCCGCGCCTGCTTCCTGGGCACCTTGAGCGAGAAAGAGCTGGCGCACGTCTATGCCGCCTGCGACCTGTGCGCCTGGCCGGCGGTCAACGAGGCCTACGGCATGGCGCTGCTCGAGGCGCAGGCCGCCGGCGTGCCGGTCGTGGCCTGCGCCGTGCGCGGCGTGCCGGAGGTGGTGATCGACGGGCGCACCGGGCTGCTCGCGCCGGCCGGCGACGACGCGGCGCTCGCGGGACACATCCGCGCGCTGCTCGGTGACGCCGGGCGCCGGCGCGCGCTCGGCCGCGAGGCCGCCGCGTTCGTCGCCGGCGAGCGCAGCCTCGACGCCGCCGCGCGCCGGATCGGCGCCGAGCTCGCGCGGCTCGCGCCGGAATGACGCTGCTCGCGCTCCTCAGGCACGCCGAGACCGCGTGGAGCGAGCAGGGCCGGATCCAGGGCCGCGCCGATGTTCCCCTGAGCGAGACCGGCCGCGCGCGGCTGCGCGCCAGCACGCTTCCCGAGGCCTGCCGCGGCATGCGCGTGATCGCGAGCCCGCTCGCGCGCTGCGTCGAGACCGCGGCGCTGCTCGGCGCGCCGCAGGCGCCGCGCGAGCCGCGGATCGCCGAGATGGACTGGGGCGCCTGGCAGGGCGCCACGCTCGCCGAGCTGCGCGGCCGCCTCGGGCCGGCCATGCGGGAGAACGAGGCGCGCGGGCTGGATTTCCGGCCCGAAGGCGGCGAGAGCCCGCGCGAAGTGCTCGGCCGCGTGCGCGGCTGGCTCGCCGAGATCGCCCTGGAAGGCGCGCCGACCCTCGCCGTCACGCACCGCGGCGTGATCCGCGTCATCCTCGCCGCGGCGCTCGACTGGGACATGCAGGGCGCGCCGCCGGCGAAGCTCGACTGGAGCGCGTTCCAGCTTTTCGACCTCGGCGCCGGCGGCACGCCTGCGGTGAAGCGGCTCAACCTCAAGTGAAGCGGCGGCGCGTCTTCTTCCACGTGCAGCACCTGCTCGGCATCGGGCACCTGAAGCGCGCGGCGACGCTCTCGCGCGCGCTCGCGGAGGCGGGCTTCGAGGTGACGCTCGCGAGCGGCGGGCCCCGCGTGCCGGAGTTGAATTTCGGAGAAGCTGATCTGGCGGTGAAAGTCATCCAGTTGCCGGCGGCCAGCGCTGCCGACGCCTCTTTCAGGACCCTTATTGATAATGATGGGAACCCCATTACGGAAGCCTGGAAACGCCGGCGTGCCGAAGTGTTGCTCGAGGCCTGGCGCGCGGCGCACGCCGACGTGCTGCTGGTCGAGCTCTTCCCTTTCGGGCGCCGCGCGCTGCGCTTCGAGCTCCTGCCGCTGCTCCAGGCGGCGCGCGATGCGCTCGTGGTGTGCTCGGTGAGGGACGTCCTGCAGGCGAAGCCCGCGAAGGAGACGGAGACGCTCGAGCTGCTGGAGCGCTTCTTCGACCGCGTCCTGGTGCACGGCGACCCGCGCGTGATCGGCTTCGAGCGCAGCTTCGCGCCCGCGGCGCGCATAGCCGATCGGCTGCACTACTCGGGTTATGTGGTGGACCCGCTACCCGGGGTGAGCAGCGCAGCAGGAAAGGGCGAAGTGATCGTGTCGGCGGGCGGCGGCGCGGTGGGGCGGTACCTGCTCGAGGCCGCGCTGCGGGCGAGACCCTCGAGCGCGCTGCGCAGCCGCACCTGGCGCGTGCTTGCCGGCATCAACGCTGCGCCGGGCGACCTCGAGGCGCTGCAGGCGATGGCGGGAGCGGGCGTCGTGGTCGAGCGCTCGCGCGCCGACTTCACGACGCTGCTCGCCAACTGCGAGCTTTCGGTGAGCCAGGCGGGCTACAACACGGTGATGGAGATCCTCCAGGCCGGCGCGCGCGCGGTGGCGGTTCCCTTCTCGGGCGGCAACGAGTCCGAGCAGGCCCTGCGCGCGCGGCTGCTCGCCGAGCGCGGGCTGCTCGAGGTGGTGGAAGAGCACGCGCTTTCGCCCGAATCGCTCGCCGCCGCCGTCGATCGCGCCGCCGGCGGTTCGCGCCCGCCCGCGGGTGCCGTCGATCTGGGCGGGGCGCGGCGCAGCGCCGAGCTGCTCGACGAGTGGACGCGGTGAACTGGGACCGATTCGCCGATCAGCTCGCGCGCCGCCATGGCGAGGGGAAAACCGTCCAATTCTGGTGGCGCGACGACGACGCCGCGCAGCCTACGCCCGCGCTCGAGCGCCTCCTTGGTATTTCGAAAAGCCGCCGGGTGCCGGTCGCGCTCGCGGTCGTGCCGGATCTCGCCGTGCCGGAGCTTTTCGATCTCATTCATGAAAAAACCGCAGTGCTGCAGCATGGAACCGACCACCGCAACCGCGCCGGGCCGGGCGAGAAGAAGACCGAGTTTCCGGCGCGCGAGCCGGACGAGGCGGCGCTCGCGCGCCTCTCGGCGGCGCGCGAGCGGCTCCTGCGGCTCGCCGGGGAGCGTGCTCTGCCGGTGCTGGTGCCGCCGTGGAACCGGATCCGGGGCTCCCTCCTGAGTCAGCTGCCCGGGATTGGCATCGTCGGGCTGAGTGCCTATGGCAAAAGCACCTTTTCCCATGTGATGAAGCAGGTAAACACCCACGTCGACATCGTCGCCTGGCGGGAGGGGCGGCGCTTCATCGGCGAAGGCGAGGCGCTGGCGGCCGCGGCGCGCCTTCTGGGCGGCGGCGCGCCGATCGGCTGGCTCACGCATCACGCGGTGCACGATGCCGCGGCCTGGGGTTTCCTCGAGCGCCTGCTCGGCCTCGAGGGCGTGCGCTGGGCGAGTGCGCAGGAGCTGTTCTCGTATACTGCCCCGGCGCATGGCTGATCTCGTCACGGTTCGCGACCTGCGGGTGCACCTGGCCGTCGATGCCGGCATCGTGAAGGCGGTCGACGGCGTGTCGTTCCGCATTCCCGAGGGCGGCACCGTGGCGCTGGTCGGCGAGTCCGGATCGGGCAAGTCGGTGGTGGCGCAGACCCTCATGGGCATCCTGCCGCGCATCGCGCGCATCGAGGCGGGCGAGGTCCTGTTCCGCGATCCGCGCACGCCCGGCTCGGAAGTGGATCTCTCGCGCCTCGACCCGGCCGGGCGCGCCATGCAGGCGATCCGCGGCGAGCGCCTCTCGATCATCTTCCAGGAGCCGATGACCGCGCTCTCGCCGCTGCATACCATCGGCAACCAGGTGGCCGAGGCGCTCGCGCTGCACCGCAGCCTGGGACGCCGCGAGCGCCGCGAGGCGGTGATCGAGATGCTGCGCCTGGTGGGATTCCCCGATCCGCTCAAGGCCGAGCATACCTATCCGTTCGAGCTCTCCGGCGGGCTGCGCCAGCGCGCGATGATCGCCATGGCCCTGGTGTGCCGGCCGGCGCTGCTGATCGCCGACGAGCCGACCACCGCGCTCGACGTCACCATCCAGGCGCAGATCCTCCAGCTCATCAGGCAGCTGCAGGGCGAGCTGGCGATGGCGGTGCTGCTGATCACGCACGACCTCGGCGTGGTGGCCAACATGGCCGACGAGGTGGTGGTGCTGTACCGCGGCCGCGTCATGGAGTCGGGAGGCGTCGAGGACATCTTCCGCGACCCGCGCCACCCGTACCTGAAGGCGCTGATGCGCGCCGTGCCGCGCTTCGACATGGCCGAGGGCGAGCGCCTGACGCCGCTGCGCGAGGTGCGGGTCTCGGCGTCGCATCTGCTCTCGCGCGAGGCGGGCGGCCCGCAGCCGGCGAGCGGGGTGCCGCTGCTCGAGGTGCAGGGCCTGACCAAGCGCTACGCGACGCGCAAGCGCTCGCTGCTCGGCGCCATACCGGGCGGCGAGGTACTGGCGGTGGACGACCTGAGCTTCGAGGTCGCCGCCGGCGAATGCCTCGGCCTGGTCGGCGAGTCGGGCTGCGGCAAGACCACCACCGCGCGCATGATCCTGCGCTCGGTCGCGCCGGATTCGGGAAGAATCCTGTTTCGAGGGAAGGACGTCCTGGCGCTCCAGGGCAAGGACCTGTTCGCCTACCGGCGCAAGGTGCAGTTCGTGTTCCAGGACCCGTTCAGCTCGCTCAACCCCCGCATGTCGGCCTACGAGATCATCTCCGAGCCGCTCGTGATCCACGGCATCGGCGATCCCGACGAGCGCTTCGAGCGCGTGAAGGAGCTGATCGCGCTGGTCGGCCTGGATGTCCGCTCCCTGCGGCGCTATCCGCACAGCTTCTCCGGCGGGCAGCGCCAGCGGATCGGCATCGCGCGCGCGCTCGCGCTCGGGCCGGAGCTGCTGATCCTGGACGAGCCGGTGTCCGCGCTCGACGTCTCGGTGCAGGCGCAGGTGCTCAACCTGCTGCGCGACCTGCGCCAGGCGCTCAACCTTACCTACCTGTTCATCTCGCATAACCTGGCGGTGGTGAACTACCTCGCCGACCGCATCGCCGTGATGTGCGCCGGTCGCCTGGTCGAGCTTGCGCCGAGCGCGGCGCTGTTCCGCAACCCGGCGCATCCCTACACCCGCGCGCTGCTCACCGCGGTCCCCGAGCCCGACCTCGGCCGCAAGCTCGACTTCGATGCCCTCGCGCTCGCCAGGGCCTCCGACCCGGCCGCCTGGCCGGCGCCGTATTGCATCGCGGGCGCGGCGCGGCCGCCGCTGCGAGAGCTCTCCGGCGGCCACTTCGTGCGCGCGGCATGAGGGCGGCGTTTTCTCTTCTCCTGTCGGTACCGGCGCTTTGCTGGGGATACCAGGAAACGCCCATGCTGCGCGCCGCGGTCCAGGCGGGAAAGCTGCCCGCCGTCGAGAAGCGCCTGCCGCGCGAGCCCCTGGTCGTGCGCCTGGACGAGGCCGGCATCGCGCCCGGGCGCCACGGCGGCACGCTGAACACGCTCGCCGGGCGCAGCCGGGACACGAGGCTGTTCACGATCTACGGCTACGCCCGGCTGGTGGGCTACGACCGCCACCTCGACCTGGTGCCCGATCTGCTCGAGAGCCTCGAGGTGCAGGAAGGACGGATCTTCACGCTGCGCCTGCGCAAGGGCCACCGCTGGTCCGACGGCCACCCGTTTACCGCCGAGGACTTCCGCTACTACTGGGAGGACGTGGCGACGAACCGCGAGCTCTCGCCCGCCGGGCCGCCGCGCGAGCTGCTGGCGGGCGGCGAGCGGCCGAACTTCGAGGTGCTCTCCGAGAGCGCGGTGCGCTACAGCTGGCCGCGGCCGAACCCGGATTTGCTGCCGCGGCTTGCCGGCGCGGCGCCGCTTTTCATCTATCGGCCGGCGCACTACCTCAAGCGCCATCACGCGAGGTACACCCCCGGCCTGCCGGCGCGCTGGGCCGCGGCGCATAACCGGCTCGACAACCTCTACGAGCTCGACAACCCGGCGCTGCCGACGCTGCAGCCCTGGATGAACACCACGCGGCCGCCCGCGGACCGCTTCGTCGCGGTGAGGAACCCGTTCTTCCATCGCGTCGACCAGGCCGGCCGGCAGCTGCCCTACCTCGACCGCTTCGTGATCGCGATCTCCGATGCGAAGCTGATCCCGGCCAAGACCGGGGCGGGCGAAACCGACCTGCAGGCGCGCGACCTCCACTTCAACAACTACACCTTCCTCAAGCAGAACGAGAAGCTGAACGGCTACCGCACGCTGCTGTGGCGCCCGGGCCGCGGCGCGCACGTCGCGCTGTTCCCGAACCTGAACGTCAACGACCCGGTGTGGCGCAAGCTGCTGCGCGAGGTGCGCTTTCGCCGCGCGCTGTCGCTCGCCATCGACCGCTCGCTCGTCAACCAGGTGCTGTACTTCGGCCTCGCGATCGAGTCGAACAACACGCTGCTCGAGCAAAGCCCGCTCTACCGCGACCGCTACCGCGAGGCCTGGGCGCGCTACGATCCGAAGGCGGCGGCGCAGCTGCTCGACGAGCTCGGCCTCAAGCGCGGCCGCGACGGCGTGCGCCGGCTTCCCGACGGCCGGCTGCTCGAGATCATCGTCGAGACCGCGGGCGAGTCGAGCGAGCAATCCGACGTGCTCGAGCTGATCCGCGAGACCTGGCGCGAGGTCGGCATCAAGCTCTACACCCGGCCCTCGCAGCGCGAGGCCTTTCGCATGCGCATCTTCTCCGGCGAGACGCTGATGTCGGTCTGGAGCGGCCTGGAGAACGCGCTCGCCACCGCCGCGAACAGCCCCGACGAGCTCGCGCCGACGAGCCAGCTGCAGCTGCAGTGGCCGAAGTTCGGCCAGCATTACGAGACCCACGGCCGCTCGGGCGAGACGCCCGACATCGAGGAAGTGAAGGAGCTCGCCGCGCTGTACCGCGAGTGGCGCGCCAGCACCTCCGGCGAGGAACGCGAGCGCGTCTGGCACCGCATGCTGCGGCTGCACGCGGAGCAGCAGTACACGATCGGGATCGTGACCGGCGTGCCCCAGCCGGTGGTGGCGCGCAGCACGCTCATGAACGTCCCCGCCGAGGGCTTCTACAACTGGGACCCGGGCGCGTTCTTCGGCATCTACCGACCCGACACGTTCTGGTTCCGGTAATGCTGCGCTACACGCTGCGCCGCATCCTGATCATGATCCCGACGCTGCTCGTCATCAGCTTCGTCACCTTCGTCATCATCCAGCTGCCGCCGGGGGATTTCCTCTCCAACCAGATCGCCGAGCTGAAGAGCCAGGGCGACAAGGCGGCGCTCGAGAAAGCCGAGTTCCTGCGCAAGCAGTACGGCCTCGACAAGCCCTTCGTCGAGCAGTACGCGCTGTGGGTCGGGATCTGGCCGGGCGAGCAGGGCTTCTCGGGCCTGCTGCAGGGCGACTGGGGCTGGTCCTTCGAGTACGACATGCCGGTGAAGAACGTGGTCGGCGACCGGCTGCTGCTTTCCTTCGTGCTGAACTTCTCGGTGATCCTGTTCACCTGGGCGGTGGCGTTCCCGATCGGGGTGTACGCCGCCACCCACCAGTACAGCTGGGGCGACCACGGCCTCACCTTCGTCGGCTACCTCGGGCTCGCCACGCCCAACTTCCTGCTTGCGCTGGTGCTGATGTACTTCGCCAACGTCCAGTTTGGCCTCTCGATCGGCGGCATCATGGATCCCGAGTACCTGGGCGAGCCCTGGAGCTGGGCGAAGGCGCGCTCGGTGCTCGAGCACCTGTGGATCCCGGTGATCGTGATCGGCACCTCGGGCACCGCGGGCATGATCCGGCGGTTGCGCGCGAACCTGCTCGACGAGCTGCAGAAGCAGTACGTGGTGACCGCGCGCGCCAAGGGCATGCCGCCGTTCCGCCTGCTGGTGAAGTACCCGCTGCGCATGTCGCTCAACCCGTTCATCGCCGACATCGGCAACCTGCTGCCGAGCGTGATCTCGGGCTCGGCGATCGTCGCGGTGGTGCTCTCGCTGCAGACCTCCGGGCCGATGCTGCTCGAGGCGCTGCGCAGCCAGGACCAGTACCTCGCCGGGTCGTTCCTGATGTTCCTGTCGCTGCTCACCGTGATCGGCATGTTCGTCTCCGACCTGCTGCTCGCGGCGCTCGACCCGCGCATCCGGCTCGCGGGCGGCGCCGCGAAATGAGGAGCGAAGCGAGCCGGGGGTTCTGCTTTTTCTTTTTGCCCGAGATCCGGGTCGGCAGAGAACTCCGATGAGCGCGAAGCTGGAGCACTACGTCTCGCAGGAGCCGTTCGAGCCCTACGAGGCCGACCGGCTGACGCCGGAGCAGGAGCGCTTCTACCGCGCCTCGCAGTGGCAGATCATGTGGTGGAAGTTCAAGCGCCACCGCATCGCGCTCGCCGCGGGCGTGATCCTCGCCGTGTTCTACGCC
>DATKAX010000309.1:0-10338 GCA_035514595.1 Burkholderiales bacterium | reverse complement strand
CGGCACCAGGGGCTGGAGAGCACCTCGCCGATCGGCACCTTGCGCAGCCTCAAGGCCTCGCCCATGCGCCGGGCCTGCGCGCGGCCCTCGTCGGAGAGGTTGCGCTGGGTCGTGCACTCCTCGAGCTTGAACCCCGGCGGGTCGCCGATGCCGGAGGTGGTCTGCGAATGGCGGACGTAGAGCACATGTCCGCCGCCGCGCAGCGCGTCCCACAGCGCCTCGTCGGCGTGGGCCGGCGCAAGCGCGAGCATCAGGACGAAAAGGAGCTCTCTCATCGCTGCGTTCGACTCCAGGCGTACAGAACAATTCCTGCTGCAATCATGGGCAGACTCAGCCACTGCCCCATCGACAGGTTGAGCGCCAGCAGTCCCAGGTAATCGTCGGGCTCGCGCGCGAACTCGGCAATGAACCGGAAGGTGCCATAACCGACAAGGAACATTGCCGATACTGCGCTGCGCGCGCGCGGCTTGGACGAGTACCACCACAGCAGCGCGAACAGCAGCAGTCCCTCGAGCGCGAGCTGGTAGAGCTGCGACGGGTGGCGCGGCAGGTCACCGGCGCCGCGGAACACCATGCCCCAGGGCAGGTCGGTTGGACGGCCCCAGAGCTCGCCATTGATGAAGTTGCCCAGGCGCCCGGCGGCGAGGCCGGTGGGCACGCAGGGCGCGACGAAGTCCATCAGCCGCCACCAGTCGAGACGGTGGCGCCAGGCGTAGTACGCCACGGCGGCCAGCACGCCAAGAAAGGCGCCGTGAAACGCCATTCCGCCCTGCCAGATGGCGAAGATCTCGAGCGGGTGCGAAAAGTAATATGCGGGCTTGTAGAACAGCACGTGGCCCAGGCGCCCGCCGAGGATCGTGCCAAGCACGCCGTAGAAGATCAGGTCGTCAAACTGTTCGCGCGTGACGGGTGCCGCGCCCTGCGCGATGCGCCGCCGGCCGAGCCACCACAGCATGCCGAAGGCGGCGAGGTACATCAGGCCGTACCAGCGGATGGCGAGCGGGCCGATGGAGACGGCGATGGGATCGAAGTTCGGATGGATCAGCATCGCCGCCTAGATTAGCGCGCAATGCGCCGGGCGTGCTGCACGAACTCCCGGCCCGCCACGCCGAGGCTGCCGCGCCGCCAAGCGAGCCACAGATCCAGGCGCTGGTGCGCATCGGCGATTTCGCGGTAGGCCACCCCCCGCCGGCCGAGGTTGGCGACGGACGAAGGCACGACGGCCACGCCGAGCCCGCTCGAGACCAGGCTTACCACGGTCTGCATCTGGATCGCTTCCTGCGCCACGCGCGGCGAGAAGCCGGCGCGCGCCGTCAATAGCGCGACGATGTCGTGCAGTCCGGGCGCGATGTCGCGTGGCGCCATGACGAAGGCTTCACCGGAGAGCTGGCGCATGGCGATGTGGCCACTCGCGCGCGCGAGCGCGTGCCGCGCGGGTAGGGCGACCACGAAGCGCTCGCGCTGCACCACCAGGTGCTCGAGATCGCCGGTGACCGGCGGCAGCAGCAGGCCGAAATCGAGCTCGCCCGCCGACAGTGCGGCCGCCTGCTCGGGGGACAGCATCTCGCGCAGCGCGAGCGCCACGCCGGGATGCGAGGCCTTGAAGGCCTTCAGCAAACCCGGCAGCACGCCGAAGTCGGCCAGCGACACGAAGCCCAGGCGCAAGCGGCCGCCGGCGCCGGCCGCCATACTGCCGACCTCCAGCACCGCGCGCTCGAGCTGCGCGATGACGCGCTGCGCCTCCTCGAGGAAGCGCGCGCCCTCGGGCGTCAGCGCCACCTTGCGGCGCGAGCGCGCGAGCAGCGTCGCGCCCAGGCGCGCCTCCAGGTCCTGGATCGAGCGCGACAGGGGCGGCTGCGACATGTGCAGCGCCGCGGCGGCGCGGCCGAAGTGCAGGTGCTGGGCCACGGCGATGAAATGCCGGAGTTGGCGCAGTTCCGGAGTATTCATACCCTAAAGGTATCAAAGAGCGACTTCCATTGTATTGGATCGCACCACAGGTCTGGCCTAGACTGCCGCCACGAATTCAAGGAGGCAGGCCATGGCGGACAAGAACGCATCGGCGGCGAACCGCCGCTCGCAACTGATCACCCAGGGCGTGGCGCGCTCGCCCAATCGCGCCATGCTGCGCGCAGTGGGCTTCGGGGACGGCGACTTCGAGAAACCCATCATCGGCGTGGCGAACGGCCACTCGACCATGAACCCCTGCAACGCCGGCATCCAGCCGCTGGTGGACCGCGCGATGGCGGCGCTCGAGGCCGCGGGTGCGAAGCCGCAGGTGTTCGGCGTGCCGACCATCACCGACGGCATCGGCATGGGCACCGAGGCGATGAAATACTCGCTGGTCTCGCGCGAGGTGATTGCAGATGCGATCGAAACCGCGGTCAGCGGCCAGGCGATGGACGGGGTGCTGGTCGTGGGCGGCTGCGACAAGAACATGCCCGGCGGCATGATGGCGATGGCGCGCATGAACGTGCCGGGGATTTTCGTCTACGCCGGCACCATCAAGCCCGGAACCTGGAAAGGACAGACGCTCACCATCGTCAGCCCCTTCGAGGCGGTGGGCGCGTTTTGCGCCGGAAAGATGAGCGAGGAGGATTTCGCCGGCATCGAGAGAAACGCCTGTCCGAGCGTGGGCGCCTGCGGCGGCATGTACACCGCGAACACCATGAGCTCGTCGTTCGAGGCGCTCGGCATGAGCCTGCTCGGATCCTCGCAGATGGCGTCTCCCGACGCGGAGAAAGCCGATTCCGCGGCCGCCTCGGCGCGGGTGCTGGTCGAGGCGATCCAGCGCGACCTCAAGCCGCGCGACATCATCACGCGCAAGTCGATCGAGAACGCCGTCGCGCTGGTGATGGCGACCGGCGGCTCGACCAATGCCGTGCTGCACTACCTGGCGATCGCACAGGCGGCCGGGGTGAGATGGACGATTGACGACTTCGAGCGCGTGCGAAGGCGGGTGCCGGTGCTGTGCGACCTCAAGCCTTCGGGCCGGTTCGTCGCGGTCGATTTCCATCGCGCGGGCGGCGTGCCGCAGGTGCTCAAGATGCTGCTCAACCACGGCGTGCTGCACGGCGAGTGCATGACCATCGAAGGCCGCACGATGAAGGAGATGCTGAAAGCCGTGCCCGACGAGCCGCGCGCCGACCAGGAGGTGATCCGGCCCTGGTCGAAGCCGATGTACCGCGAGGGCCATCTCGCGATCCTCAAGGGCAACCTTTCCCCCGAGGGCTGCGTGGCCAAGATCACCGGCCTGAAAAACCCTGTGATCACCGGGCCGGCTCGCGTTTTCGATTCCGAGAATGCGTGCATGAAGGCGATCATGGCGAAGCGCATCAAGGCCGGCGACGTCATCGTGATCCGCTATGAAGGTCCCAAGGGCGGGCCCGGCATGCAGGAGATGCTGGCGCCGACCTCGGCGCTCATCGGGCAGGGCTTGGGCGAGTCGGTCGGGCTGCTCACCGACGGACGCTTCTCCGGCGGCACCTGGGGCATGGTGGTGGGGCATGTCGCCCCCGAGGCCTACGCGGGCGGGACCATCGCGCTCGTCAAGGAGCGCGACTCGATCACCATCGATGCAAAGAAGCGCCTGATCCAGCTCAACGTGCCGGCCAAGGAGCTTGCGGCGCGGCGCAAGAAGTGGAAGCCCCCCCGGCCGCGCTACACCAAGGGTCTGCTCGCCAAGTACATGCGCCTGGTCTCGAGCGCATCGCGCGGCGCGGTCACCGACTCAGAAGCCTGATCCGGGCTGCTTCAGGAACTCGAGCTCTTCGGGCGTGCTCTCGCGCCCGAGCGCCGCGTTGCGGTGAGGAAAGCGGCCGAAGCGCTCGATGATCTGCAGGTGCGCCACGGCGTATCGATAGGCATCGGCCGTTTCGGGAAACGCCTCCAGCGGCCGGGTCAGTTCGCAGGCGAGCCGCTGGTCCTCGAGCGATTCGCTATGCTCGAACGGCAGGTACGCGAACAACTTCTCGACCGGCAGCATCGCGCGGTCATGGCCCTGGGCGAGCGCATGGCGCCCGGCTTCCAGGGCCAGCCCGTCGGTCGCGAACGCCCGCGCCGAGCCGCGAAACATGTTGCGCGGGAACTGGTCGAGCACCACGATGCGCGCGAGGCAGCTCTGCGCGTCCTCGAGCCATTCGCGGCGGCCGCCGGCGGCGAGCGCCTCGTAGAGCGGCAGGAAGCGCACACGGATGTCGTCATCCAGCGACAGGTCCTTGTCGAACCAGCGCTTGAGCCGCGTGCCGCGCTGCGGCGGCTCGCCGAACCAGAAGCGCAACACGGCAGTGGCTTCGGATTGGCCGTTCATTGGGCTGATGGTAAGCTGAGGCGCGCTCACTAGTTAGTACCCACCAACAAGGAACAAGGAGGACGCCCATGTTGCTCGCCTTTAGACGCTTCATCGCCAGTTTACTCATCGTATCGCTCGCCGGGATCGGCCTGCCGCTGCCCGCTCATGCCGGCATGGTCTCGACGGATTCCGTGATCGGAAGCGGCGAGCGTGATCGCATCGTCAGCCTGCTCGAGCGTGCCGAGGTGCGCGCCGAGCTCGAGCGCCATGGCGTAAGTCCGGCGGATATCAGGGCGCGCGTCGCTGCGCTGAGCGACGAGGAGGCGGCGCAGCTCGCGGCGAACATCGAGGCGCTTCCCGCCGGCGGTGCGGACGTGATCGGCGTCATCTTGCTGGTGTTCCTGGTGCTGCTTATCACCGACATTCTCGGATTCACCAAGATCTTTCCCTTCACCAAGTCGGTGCGCTAAGCTACCCGGCACCTGCAGACAGAGCCCCCGCCAGTGGCGGGGGTTTTGCTTTGGTGCCCATGCCGAACCGCCTCGCGCACGAAACTTCGCCCTACCTGCAGCAGCACGCCGGCAACCCGGTCGACTGGTACCCCTGGGGCCCCGAAGCGCTCGAGCGCGCGCGCAGCGAAGATAAGCCGATTCTGCTCTCCATAGGGTACTCGGCCTGCCACTGGTGCCATGTCATGGCGCACGAGAGCTTTGAGGATCCGCAGGTGGCGGCGGCGATGAACCGGTTGTTCATCAACGTCAAGGTGGACCGCGAGGAGCGGCCTGACCTCGACCAGATCTATCAGTCGGCGCACCAGATGCTGGCTCAGCGTCCCGGCGGCTGGCCGCTCACCATGTTCCTGTCGCCCGACGGTGCGCCATTCTTCGGCGGCACCTATTTTCCGAAACAGGCGCGCCACGGCCTGCCGGGCTTTGCCGGGTTGTGCGAGCGCATCGGCGCGATCTGGCGCGACAGGCGCGATGCCATCGCGGCCCAGAATGCGGAGGTGCTGAAGGCGCTCGAGCGCGCCGTGCCCGGGATGGCTGCGCCGCCCGCGGTGCTTTCCGCGGAAGCGGTGCGCGCGATGCTCGATAACCTGCGCGCGAGCTTCGACGCGCGTTTCGGCGGCTTCGGCGGCGCCCCCAAGTTCCCGCATCCGACCGACCTCGAGCTGTGCCTGCGCCACGGCGAAACGCAGATGGTTCACACGACGCTGAAGCGCATGTGCGAGGGGGGGATCTATGACCAGCTTGGCGGCGGCTTTTGTCGCTACAGCGTCGATGCGCAGTGGATGATCCCGCACTTCGAGAAGATGCTCTACGACAACGGTCCGCTGCTCGCGCTGCTTGCCGACGCATGGATCGCCACCGGCGAGGCGCTGTTCGCGCGCTGTGCCGAGGAAACCGCCGGGTGGATGATGCGCGAGATGCAATCTCCCGAGGGCGGCTACTACTCGTCCCTCGACGCCGACAGCGAGCACGAGGAGGGCAAGTTCTACGTGTGGGAGCGCCACGAGGTGCGCAAGCTGTTGACCGGGGAGGAATATCAGGCGGCGGCGGCGCATTACGGGCTCGACGCTCCCCCCAACTTCGAGGGCCGGCACTGGCACCTGCGCGTCACGAGCCCAGCGCAAGACCACGCTGCCGTGAGGCGGGCGAAGGAAAAGCTCTTCGCGGCGCGAGAGAAACGCATCCGGCCGGGGCGCGATGAGAAGATCCTGGTGTCATGGAACGCGCTCGCGATCCGCGGGATGGCACGCGCCGGGCGCGCGCTCGGACGGCCCGAGTGGATTCGCTCGGCACGCCGCGCTCTCGAGTTCGTCCGCGGGCGCATGTGGCGCGACGGCAGGCTGCTTGCCACCTGCAAGGACGGTCGCGCGCACCTCAACGCGTACCTCGATGACTACGCCTTCCTGCTCGCCGCGGTGCTGGAGACGATGCAGGCGGAGTTTCGCCTCGAGGATCTGAAGTACGCCGAAGCGCTCGCCGAGGTGCTGCTCGAGCAGTTCGAGGACCGGGAAGGGGGCGGGTTCTTCTTTACGGCGCGCGACCACGAACCGCTCATCCAGCGGCCCAAGCCGGGACACGATCAGGCAACCCCCTCGGGCAACGGCATCGCGGCCTGGGCGCTCGGGCGCCTCGCTGCGCTCACCGGCGAGGCGCGCTACGCTCGGGCCGCCGAACGCACGCTCGAGCTCTTCTACCCCCTGATGCGCGACTACCCCGCGGGCTTCGCCACCATGGCGATCGCGCTCGAGGGGCGGCTTGCGCAGCCTGCTGTCCTTATCCTGCGAGGGTCCGGGAAGGCCGTGGCCCAATGGCAGGCCGAGCTTGCGCGCCAGTACTTGCCCGATACCCTGGTGCTCGCGCTGCCGGAGGACCTGCGGGGACTGCCGCCCCTGCTCGACAAGCCGCCGCGTCCCGAGCCGGCCAACGCCTGGCTTTGCCGAGGGCTTACCTGCCGGGAGCCGATAAGCGATCTTGTAAGATTGAAGCAGGTCCTCAAGGAGAGCGAAAAAGCATGAAACGCATCGCAATCGCGCTCGGGTGGTGAAGTGGCTGCTGTCGAGACACTAAGCGTTCCATAGCGCGGCGCGCACCGCGGGGGGGCGATCGATGGGCTATTTCCTTCAGCAGCTCATCAACGGGCTAACGCTCGGGATGATCTATGGCCTGATCGCGATCGGCTATACGATGGTGTACGGCATCATCGGCATGATCAATTTCGCGCACGGCGAAATCTTCATGATCGGCGCCTTCATCGCGTTCATCACGTTCGTGGTGCTCGGGCTCGTCGGCATCGGCTGGGTGCCGCTCGCGTTGCTCATCGTGCTTCTCGCCACGATGCTCCTCACCTCGGTATACGGCTGGGCGCTCGAGCGCGTCGCCTACCGGCCGCTGCGCCACTCGCCGCGGCTCGCCGCGCTGATCACCGCGATCGGGATGTCGATCTTCCTGCAGAACTACGTGCAGCTGCTGCAAGGCGCTCGGGTGAAGCCCCTGCAACCGGTGATCACCGGAGGAGTGCGGTTCCTGGAAGGCGGCGAGTTTGCCGTGACGTTCAGCTTCCTGCAGATGCTGATCATCCTCGTCACGCTCGGCCTGATGGCCGGCTTCACGCTGATCATCCACCGCACCGCCCTCGGCCGCGCGCAGCGCGCCTGCCAGCAGGACCTCGGCATGGCGTCGCTGGTGGGCATCGACGTCGATCGCACGATCGCCCTGACGTTCGTCCTGGGGGCGACCCTGGCGTCGGTGGCCGGTCTGATGTTCCTGCTCAATTACGGCGTGATCGACTTCTACATCGGCTTTCTCGCCGGCATCAAGGCATTCACCGCAGCCGTGCTGGGCGGCATCGGCTCGGTGCCGGGCGCGATGCTCGGCGGCCTGCTGATCGGCCTCATCGAGGCGTTCTGGTCGGCCTATTTTTCGGTCGAGTACAAGGACGTGGCCGTGTTCGCAATCCTCATCCTGGTGCTGATCTTCAGGCCGACGGGGCTGCTCGGCAGGCCGGACGTGGAAAAGGTCTGATGCGCGAAGCCGCGGCTCGCGCGTCGGCCTTCGACCTGGCGGGCGCGCTCAAGGACGCCGCGCTCGTCGCCGGCATCGTCGTGCTGCTCACCATCGCCCTGGTCGGCTTTCGCACGCACGACGCCTCCGGCGGCGCCGCGCTCAGCTATCGCTTCGAAGACGTTTTCGCGGTGGCCGCGCTCGCTTTCCTCGGCCGCCTGGCGGTCGCACTGCTGCGCGCGCACCGGCCCAGGCCGGTGCTGGGCGCCTCGGTCCTTTTCGCGCTCGCGCTGACGGCTCTCCTGCTGCATGGCACCGAGACGCGCCTGCTGCCCTTCGCCAGCGCGCCGTTCAACTGGACGATCGCCATCGCGGCGTGGATCCTGAGCGCGCGCGCCGCCTGGCTTCTCTGGCATTCGGCAAGCGAGCTGAGCGCCGAAGCGCGTGACGCGCTGATGGATCGCATCGGCGCCCGGGTGCAGCGCTCGGCGGGCTTCCTCGGTCCGCTGCTCCTGGTCGCCGCCGTCACGCTGCCCTTCCTGCCCTGGGCTGACCGCCGCCTGCTCGACATCGCCACTCTCGTCCTCACGTACATCCTGCTCGGCTGGGGTCTCAACATCGTCGTCGGCCTGGCCGGCCTTCTCGATCTCGGCTATGTCGCCTTCTACGCGGTGGGCGCTTACAGCTACGCGCTTCTCGCGCTGTACTTCGATCTCGGCTTCTGGACGTGCCTGCCGCTCGCCGGCATCCTGGCCGCCTTCGCCGGCATCCTGCTCGGCTTCCCGGTGCTGCGCCTGCGCGGCGACTACCTCGCCATCGTGACCCTCGGCTTCGGCGAGATCATCCGTATCATCCTGCTCAACTGGTACCAATTCACCCGCGGCCCGGACGGGCTCTCCGGCATCCCGCGGCCGACCTTTTTCGGCCTGCCCATCACGCGCACGCCGCCCGAGGACGGGCACTCGTTCCACAGCTTTTTCGGGCTCGAGTACTCGCCGATCGACCGGGTGATCTTCCTCTACTACCTGGCGCTCGCGCTCGCGCTGATCACCAACTTCGTCACGCTGCGCATCCGCAAGCTGCCGGTGGGGCGCGCCTGGGAGGCGCTGCGCGAGGACGAGATCGCGTGCCGCAGCCTCGGCGTGCACCCGCGCAACACCAAGCTCACCGCGTTCGCCCTCGGCGCGATGTTCGGCGGCTTCGGGGGCAGCTTCTTCGCCACGCGGCAGGGGTTCGTCAGCCCGGAGAGCTTCACCTTCCTCGAGTCGGCGATCATCCTGGCGATCGTGGTGCTGGGCGGCATGGGCAGCCAGATCGGCGTCGTGCTCGCCGCGATCCTGCTGATCGGGCTGCCGGAAGTGTTCCGCGAGCTGAACCAGTACCGCATGCTCGCCTTCGGCATGGCCATGGTCGCCATCATGGTGTGGCGCCCGCGGGGCCTGCTCGCGCACCGCGACCCGACGGTGCGCCTTTCCGATCACGGGCCGCCGCGATGAGTCCCCTGCTTTCGGTCGAGCATCTGACGATGCGCTTCGGCGGCCTGGTCGCAGTGGACGACGTGTCCTTCGACGCGCCGGCGCAGCGGATCACCGCCATCATCGGCCCGAACGGGGCGGGCAAGACCACCCTCTTCAACTGCCTGACGGGCTTTTACTCGCCGAGCGCCGGGCGCATGACGCTGCGCCACCCGGCCCGTGGCGAATTCCTCCTCGAACGCATGGAGGCCTACGCGATCCCGGCGAAAGCCGGCGTGGCGCGCACCTTCCAGAACATCCGCCTGTTCCCGGGGATGTCGCTGCTCGAGAACCTGCTCGTCGCCCAGCACAACGTTCTGATGCGCGCCTCGGGCTACACGGTGGGCGCGCTGCTTGGCATGGGCCGCTACGCGCAGGCCGAGCGGCGCGCGGTAGACCGCGCTCGCTACTGGCTCGAGCGCGTGCGGCTCGTTGACCGCGCAGACGCGAACGCCGGCAACCTGCCCTACGGCGACCAGCGGCGCCTGGAGATCGTTCGGGCAATGTGCGCGGAGCCGGTGCTGCTGTGCCTGGACGAGCCGGCCGCCGGCCTCAACCCGCGCGAATCGGCGGAGCTGAATGAGCTGCTCGCCTTCATCCGCGACGAGCATCGGGTGACGCTGCTGCTGATCGAGCACGACATGAGCGTCGTCATGAGCATCTCCGACCATGTGGTGGTGCTCGACTATGGGCGCAAGATCTCGGAGGGCACGCCGGCGGCGGTGCGCAGCGACGCCGCGGTGATCCGGGCCTATCTCGGCGAGGAAGACGAGGAGGCGCCGGGGAGGCCATGACGGTGCTGCGCGTCACGGATCTGCACGCCGCATATGGGCCGATCAAGGCGCTGCACGGCATCGACATGGAAGTGGCCGAGGGCGAGATTGTCACCCTGATCGGCGCCAACGGCGCGGGCAAGTCGACGCTCCTGATGACGATCTGCGGCAATCCCCGCGCCTCGCGCGGGCGCATCGAGTTTCTCGGCGAGGACATTACGCGGCTGCCGACGCACGAGATCGTGCGCCGG
>DATKAX010000308.1:0-2076 GCA_035514595.1 Burkholderiales bacterium | reverse complement strand
CTCGAGCGGGTGCGCGGCTACATCAAGAAGGGCCTTGCGGAAGGCGCCGAGCTGCTCGCGGGCGGCGCCGAGGCGCCCGAGGGCGCGCCCGCCGGCGGCTACTACGTGAAGCCGACGGTGTTCGGAAAGGTGAACAACGGCATGACCATCGCACAGGAGGAGATCTTCGGGCCGGTGCTCTCGATCATCCCCTACCGCGACGAGGACGAAGCGGTCCGCATCGCCAACGACAGCGTGTACGGGCTCGCGGGCGCGGTGTGGTCCGGGGACGAGGCGCGCGCGCAGCGCGTCGCGCGGCGCATCCGCGCCGGGCAGGTCGACGTCAACGGCGGCGCGTTCAACCTGAACGCGCCGTTCGGCGGCTTCAAGCAGTCGGGCCACGGGCGCGAGGCGGGCCGCTACGGGCTGGAGGAATTTCTGGAGTACAAGTCGCTGCAGCTGAAGGGATAGCGGCGGATGCGGCGCCTCGAGCGGCGCCTGCGGCTCGCGACCGGGCTCGTGATCGCCGGCTTCGTGGTGCCGCACTTCCTGAACCACGCCTTCGGCGTGGTGTCGTTCGAGGCGATGGACCGGGTGCGCGCGGGGCTCGCGCTATGGTGGCGCAGCCCTCCCGGCACGGTGCTGCTCTACGGCTCGCTGCTCATCCATTTCCTGCTGGCGCTCGCCTCGCTCTACCGGCGCACCACGCTGCGCATGCCGGCGTGGGAAGCGGCGCAGCTCGTGTTCGGGCTCGCGATCCTGCCGCTGCTCATCGGCCATGTCGTCGGCACGCGCTTCACCTGGTGGCTGCTCGAGCACAACATCGGCTACCAGCGCGTGGTCGGCGTGCTCTGGTCGGATCCCTGGGCGGCGGCGCGCCAGTCGGCGCTGCTTCTCCTCGCCTGGGGGCACCTGTGCTTCGGGCTGCACTTCTGGCTGCGCCTGCGGCCCTGGTATCCGGGCGTGCAGCCGCTCGCCTTCGCCGCGGCGCTGCTGGTTCCCGCGGCGGCGCTCGCCGGGTTCTCGGCGGCGGGCTCCAGCATGATGCCGCTGGTGCAGCGCATGGGCGGCATCCTCAACTACGACCTGGAGCTCGGCGCGACGAGCGCCGAGGAGCGCGCGTTGCTGGCCGCCTGGCGCGAGGGGTTGCTGTGGGGCTTCTGGCTGCTGCTCGCGGCGACGCTGCTCGCGCGGTGGCTGCGCACCCACATCGGCGCCACCTACCAGCTCACCCATTCCTCCGGGCGGATCATCACCGCGCCGGTGGGGCGCAGCATCCTGGAGGCGGTGCGCGACGCAGGGCTGCCGCATGCCTCGGTGTGCGGCGGCCGCGCGCGCTGCACGACCTGCCGCGTGCGCATCGGCGCCGGGCTCGCGGCGCTGCCGCCGCCCGCGCCCAACGAGGCCCTGGCGCTCGCGCGCATCGAGGCGCCGGCCAACGTGCGCCTCGCCTGCCAGACGCGGCCGACGCGCGACGTCGCGGTGGCGCCGCTGCTGCCCGCGGGCGCCGATGCATCGTACGCGCGGCGGCCGGGATCCGCGCACGGCCGCGAGCGCGGCATCGTCGCGATGTTCGTCGACCTGCGCGACTCGACGCGCCTGGGCGAGTCGCGCCTGCCCTACGACGTGGTGTTCATCATGAACCAGTTCTTCGCCGAGATGCACGCCGCGCTGCGCGCGACCGGCGGCTACTACGCGCAGTTCCGCGGCGACGGCCTGCTCGCGCTCTACGGCCTGGAGAGCGCGCTCGACGAGGCCTGCCGCCAGGCGATCGCCGGCGCCGCCGAGATGCAGCAGCGCCTCGAGCGGCTGAACCGCAGCCTGGCCGACGACCTCGACGCGCCGCTGCGCATCGGCATCGGGGTGCACGCGGGCGTCGCGATCGTGGGCACCATGGGCCCGCCGGACGCGCCGATCTACTCCGCGATCGGCGACAACATCAACATCGCCGCGCGCTTCGAGGGCATGACCAAGGCCTACCGCTGCGTGCTGGTGATCTCCGCCGATACCCTCGCCCAGGCGGGCGTCGACCCGCGCGGTGCGCCGCTGCACGAGGTGCGAATCCGCGGCCGCAGCGAGCGCATGGCGGTCTACGCC
>DATKAX010000307.1:0-19352 GCA_035514595.1 Burkholderiales bacterium | reverse complement strand
CAGGGAACTGCCCAGGGAGGTCGTCCTTCGACTCACTCGCCGCTCGCCGTGGCGCGCGACGGCCACCGTGCTGGAAGATGTTGCCGTTCTCGCCGCGGCGATCGGGGCGGCGCTGTACTACTGGCCGAATCCGATCGTCGTCCTCATCGCCGTCGTCGTTGTCGGAACGCGGCAGCACGCGCTTTTCGTCATCGCGCACGATGCGGCGCATTACCTGCTCTACGAGCGGCGCTGGCTGAACGACCTCGTGGGGCGGGCTTGCGCGACGGTGCAGGGCCTTTCGATGCGCACGTACCGGGTGATCCACCGCCTGCACCACAACCACCTTTACGGCGAGCTCGATCCCGACACCGCCCTGCACGGCGGCTATCCGCGCGGCCGGTGGTACCTGATTCGAAAGCTCCTCAAGGACCTGAGCGGCCTCACCGCCTGGAAGACCTACGCCTACTTCCTCGGGGCGCGCCGTCGCTCAACACGCGGACCCAGGTCGCGTTGCGGCCCCTGGACGACACCTCGGAGAAATTGAGAGCCGAGGCCCGGGCGGACCGTAATGCGGTGATCGCTTTCCATGTCGTGGCCCTCGGCATCTTCGCTTGGAGCGGCTACCTTCTCGAGTATCTTGTGCTGTGGATCCTGCCGCTCGTCACCGTGGTGCAAGCGATCCTGAGGCTGCGGGCCATTGCCGAGCACGGCGCGACCACCGACTTCTCCTCGCCGCTCACCGCAGCGCGCACCAACCTCGCGCCGGCCTGGCTGGAATGGCTGATCTTCCCCCATCGGGTGAACTACCACATCGAGCACCACCTCTACGCTTCGGTACCGCACTACAACCTGCCCGAGCTGCATCGGGAGATGAATGCGCGCGGCATCCTCGACGGCGCCGAAGCCGTCTCCTTCGGCGCGACGCTCGGGAAGATCTTCGCTGAGCGCGCACCGCGGACAGTCGCCGCCTAAGGCCGAAGGCCTACTTCGGGCCGAAGGCCTACTTCGGCGGCGACGGGAACTGCACGTAGGGCGGCGGCGGTGACTGCTCCGGCGGCACGTAGGCCGGTGATAGTCATATCGTTGCAGCCGCCGATCTGGACAAGGTATTTCCCTCGCTTGACGAGCGAGTCGGACTTCTGCTGCGCCGCCGCAGGAAGCGCCAACACGAGCGCAGCAAGCAGGAAAACAATCCTCATTTTCTCCCCTGTGTTGTGACTTGGTTGTTGATGCGGCCGCACCACAGCGCTGGAGGCCGCGCGCCGAATTCGAGAAATAGTGCCTCAGGTCTGCGAGTTACCCGGGCGCGGTTCGGCCGCCTGATCTACGCTGGAGGTCCAAGGAGGCAAGTGCCATGACAGGCTCGCAGCTGTGGATGATCTGGCCGAATAACGCTCCGTTGTCGGTGCTCGTGTTGGGGCTCGTCGCAATGGCGTTCTTCTACGCCGCTCGCAGGTCGGTGCACGAGCTGCTGCACTCCCTTGGCATTGCGCTGAGCGCTCCCTTGCGCATCGGTGCGCGCTGGCTTCTGACGGCGGCAACCGAGATCAGCGAGCGCAACAAGGCAGTGCTGCTCGCGCAGGGACGCCAGGAGGCCGAGAGCCGCCTCGCGCGCGAGTTCGAGCGCATCGGGGCCGTGGTGACGCGCGACCTCCAGGGCTATCCTGCCCTGCAGCGCAAGCTGCTCGACGAAGTCACGCGGGTCGAGGAGGACTACAAGAAATGCGGCGAGGTGCCCCCGCCGTCCCCGGACTGGGTTTCGGCGGTCACCGCCCTCGCGAACGTCAAGTCCGGCGGCAACGAGATGGTGCATCGGGTGCTCGAGGAGATCCGCGAGTCGGTCCAGAAGATCCACGAAAAGGCCCTGGCGGAATATCGGCACGCCTACGAGTCGCGCCACAAGATCCTCGCCGGGTTCATGCCGTTCTGGCGCTCGCTCGAGAAGACCCTCGCCCAGGTCGACCGCAATCTGACCGGTCTGCAGGCGAGCGCGGCGGCGGTCGATGCGCAGATGAAGCGATACGAGCAGATCGCCGCCAAATCGGACAAGGCGGTGCACGCGCTGACCGTTTCGGCCTTCACCCAGTTCGCCATCGCGTTCATTGTCATGGTGGTCGCGGCCGGGGGCGCCTTCATCAACTTCAAGCTGATCGCGCTGCCGATGTCGGAGATGGTCGGCGCCGGCGACTACATCGCGGGCTCGCTGCGCACCTCCGAGGTCGCCGCGCTGGTGATCATCCTGGTGGAGGCCTCGATGGGCCTGTTCCTGATGGAAGCGCTGCACATCACGCACCTTTTCCCGCGCATCGGGTCCCTGAGCGAGCGCATGCGCCGCCGGATGATGTGGATCGCGCTCGTGCTCCTCGTCACCCTGGCGGGCGTCGAGGCGGCGCTCGCGCTCATGCGCGACATGCTGATCGCCGACAAGCAGGCGCTGCTGCAGTCGCTCGCCACCGTGGCGCAGCCGGCGATCACCGACAGCTGGGTCGGGCGCATCCCCACGGCCGGCCAGATGCTGCTCGGCTTCATCCTGCCGTTCGCGCTTGCGTTCGTCGCCATTCCGCTCGAATCGCTCATCCATTCGAGTCGCACCGTCGGCGGGCTGCTGCTCGCTTCGCTGGTGCGCACGTTCGCGGTGGCGCTGCGCGTGCTCGGCAACGTGGTGCGGCATGCAAGCCGCGTCGGGATCAAGCTCTATGACGTCGCGATCGTCCTGCCGCTGCTCGTCGAGCAGATCGTGAAGGCGCTGCGGCTGCGCTCGCCGGTCGCCTCGCGGCCGCACGCCGATGTCGCCGTCGGGCGAACCCACTCCTAGGAGGCGCGCGATGCTCAAGCGACTTTTCCTGATCCCGGTGTCGTTGCTCGCGTTCGCGGCTGCGGGCTGCAGCGACGCGACGAGCCGCGCTCACGCGGTGTACATGCTGGTGGATATCTCCGGAACCTACGCGCAGGAAGCGCCCAAGGCCCAGCTCATCGTCAACTACCTCCTCGGAACCCTGCAGCCCGGCGACTCGCTCGCCGTCGCACGCGTGTCAAGCCGCAGCTTCAGCGAGAAAGACATCGTCGCGAAGGCCACCTTCGATGCGCGGCCCTCGCAGGCGAATGCCCAGAAGCGCGCCTTCCGCAAACGCATCGACGCCACCTTCAAGTCGGTGGCGCCGAGCCGCTACACCGACCTTACCGGCGGGATGCTGCAGGGCGCCGAGTTCCTCAACGAGACGCGCGCCGGAACCAAGACCATCATCGTCTTTTCCGACATGCAGGAAGAGCTCGACAACGTCACCGTGCGCGACTTCCCGATCAGCCTCAAGGACGTGAGGGTCATCGCGGTGAACGTGGTCAAGCTCAGGACCGACAACATCGATCCGCGCCGCTACCTCGGGCGCCTGGAAGTCTGGCAGAAGAAGGTCAAGAGCGCGGGCGCCGCCGAGTGGGGGGTCATCAACGACCTCGAGCGCCTCGACGCCATCTTCGCGAAGAGCTAGAGCCGCAGCCGCATCGGCTTCATCGAGGAGGGCGTAAATCCGAGCTTGCGATAGAGCGCCTGCGCGCGCTCGTTTGCGCTGTCGGTGAGAAGCGTGAGGCGCAGCACCCCCTCGCGCCTCGCTTCGCGGATGACGAAGCCGAGCAGCGCCGAGCCGATCCCCCGGCGGCGATGCTCCGGCAGCACCACCAGATCCTCGAACCAGGCGGCTTTGCCGCCCTCGGCAGTGCTGAGCGTGAACAGAAGGCTCGCCATGGCGAGCACCCGCTCGCCCTCGCGGGCGACGTAGATGCGCCCGCGCGCGGCATCGCCGAGGATGGCCCCGAGCGCGGCGCGCTGCTTCGCCTCGTCGGGCGTGAACTCAGCCTCCTCACGGAACAGAATCTGCAGCAGCGCCGCGAGCTGCGGCAGATCGGAAACCCGGGCGGGGCCGATGAACGTGGCCGCCTCCCGTCAGACGTTGAAGCGGAAGTGGATTACGTCGCCGTCGCGCACCACGTAATCCCTGCCCTCGAGGCGCAGCTTGCCCGCTTCCCTGGCGCCCTGCTCGCCGCCGTGCGCGACGAAGTCCGCGTAGGAGGCGACTTCGGCGCGAATGAAGCCGCGCTCGAAGTCGGTATGGATCGCGCCAGCGGCCTGGGGCGCCGTAGCGCCGGCGCGCACCGTCCAGGCGCGCACTTCCTTCGGCCCGGCGGTGAAGTAGGTCTGCAGGCCGAGCAGTTCGTAGGCGGCGCGGATCACGCGGTTCAGGCCCGGTTCGTCCATTCCCACGTCGTCGAGGAACAGCTTCTTGTCCTCGTCGGGCATGTCGGCGATCTGCGCCTCGAGTGAAGCGCTGATCCGAACCACCGGTGCACCCTCCTTCGCGGCATGGGTTCTGACCTGCTCCAGAAGGCGATCCGATCCCCGCTCGGCCACATTGGCGACGTACATCGTCGGCTTCATGGTGAGCAGGAACAGCGGTCTGAGCACGGCGTGCTCCTCCCTGGAGAGCTCCGCAGTGCGCGCCGGACGCGCTGCATCGAGCACCTGCCTGACTTTCTTAAGGGCGGAGACGAGCCGCTGCGCATCCTTGTCGCCCCCGGTCTGCGCGACCTTCTCGTGCCGGGCCAGTTGCCTGTCCACCGCCTCGAGATCGGCGAGGGCGAGCTCGGTATTGATGGTTTCGATGTCAGACACGGGGTCCACCCTGCCGGCGACGTGCACCACGTTCGGGTCCTCGAAGCAGCGCACTACGTGGGCGATGGCATCGGTCTCGCGAATGTTGGCGAGGAACTTGTTCCCCAGGCCCTCCCCCTTCGAGGCGCCGGCCACCAGCCCCGCGATGTCGAGGAACTCGACCACCGCCGGAACCACCTTCTGCGGCTGGACGATTTCGGCGATGACGTCCAGCCGCAGGTCCGGCACCGGGACGATGCCGACGTTCGGCTCGATGGTACAAAAGGGGTAGTTCTCGGCCGCGATCCCGGCCTTGGTGAGCGCGTTGAAAAGCGTCGACTTGCCCACGTTGGGCAAGCCCACGATGCCGCACTTCAAGCTCATTTCTTGCCGAAGAGCGACTTCAGCGAGGAGGCGATGCCGCTGCTTTTCTCCGGCTGCGTTGGCGCCGGCTGCTTGTCCTCAGGCGCCTTGCTTTCGGCCTGCTCCTTCGGCTCCGGCTTCTTTTCTTCCGTATGAAGCTTGTGCATGGCGCCCTGCAGGTCGCCGGAGAGGCATTGCGGCAGGACCTCCAGCGCCCTCTGGATCGCGGCATCGATGGCGGCGCGCTCCTCGGCGGGGGGCTTCTGCAGGACGTAGTCGGCACCTTCGGCGCCCGCAGGCGGCTTGCCGACGCCGAGGCGCAGCCGCCAGTAGTCGTGCGTCGCGAGGCGCTGCGAGATGTCCTTCAGCCCGTTGTGGCCGGCGATGCCGCCGCCCTGCTTGATCTTCACCGTACCTGGCAGGAAGTCGAGCTCGTCGTGCACCACTAGGATCTCTTCCGGCTTGATCTTGAAGAATCCGGCGAGCATCTGCACCGCCCGCCCGCTCGCGTTCATGTAGCTCTGCGGCAGCAGCAGCCAGGCGGGCGAGGACGCACTCCCTCCCTCCATGCGGCCGACGAGAGCCTGGAACTTGGCATCCTTGCGCAGCACGACGCCGCTCGCGGACGCGAAGCGCTCGACGAGCCAGAACCCCGCGTTGTGGCGCGTGCGCTCGTACTCCTTCCCGGGGTTCCCCAGGCCGACGACAAGGCGGATCACGGCGCTTTACTTCTTCTCTTTCTTCTCGCCCTTTTCGGCAGGCTTTTCGCCACCCTTGGCGGCGGGCTTCTCGGCCTCGGCGCCCGCCTCTCCTTCCTTCGGCGCGGCGACCTGCTCCGTGGTCGGCACCTCGGAAGGCGCCACGGCCGCGGCGGCCTGGGCCGCCTCCTCTTCCTCGGTGATGAGGGCGGGGATGATCACCGTCGCCACGACCGGGTTCTCGTCGCGATGCAGCGCCAGCTCCACTCCCTTGGGCAGGGCGAGATCCCGCACGTGGATCGAGCGGCCCACGGTGAGGTTGCTCAGGTCCACTTCGATGAATTCCGGCAGGTCGTCCGGGAAGCAGACGATGTCGAGCTCGTTCAGGACGTGGCTCGCCACGCCGCCCTGCTCCTTCACGCCGGGCGATTTCTCGGCGTTCGTGAAATGCAGCGGCACCTTCATGTGGATCTTGCGGTCCTTGGACACGCGCTGGAAGTCGACGTGCTGGACCTGCGGCTTGTACGGATGCATGTTCACGGCGCGCAGCAGCACCGGTTCCTTGGCCTCCCCCAGCACCAGCGTCAGGATCGAGGCGTGGAACTTCTCGCTCTTCAGGTTGATGAACAGGTCCTTGTGATCGAGCTCGATGTTGAGCGGCCCGTGCTCGCCCCCGTAGAGGATGCCCGGCACCCTGCCGCTGCGGCGCAGCCGCCGGCTCGCGCCGGTGCCCTGGGTTTCGCGCCTGCGCGCGCTGATTTCGATTGCCATTGCGCTGCTCCTGATGAAGAAATCTATTCTATGAAAAGCGAGCTCACCGACTCCTCGGTGTAGATTCGCAGAATCGTCTCGGCGATCAGCCCGGCGACCGACAGCTGTCGGATCTTCGCGCACGCCCGGGCGTCCTCGGCCAGCGGAATGGTGTCGGTCACCACCAGCTCGTCGATGTCAGAGTGCGAGATGCGCTCCACGGCCGGGCCCGACAGCACCGCGTGCGTGCAGTACGCGACCACCTTGGTCGCGCCCTCCTCTTTCAGCACCTGCGCCGCCTTGACCAGCGTGCCCGCAGTGTCGACCATGTCGTCCATGATCACGCAGGTTCGGCCCTTCACTTCGCCGATCACGTTCATCACCTCGGAGACGTTCGCCTTCGGCCGGCGCTTGTCGATGATGGCGAGATCCGACTCCAAGCGCTTGGCGAGCGCCCGCGCCCGCACCACGCCGCCGACGTCCGGCGAAACCACGACGACATCTTCGTAGCGCTGCTTCCACACGTCGCCCAGCAGCACCGGGGCGGCGTAGATGTTGTCCACCGGGATGTCGAAGAATCCCTGGATCTGGTCGGCGTGCAGATCCATCGTCAGGACGCGCGCCACGCCGACGGAGGTCACCATGTTGGCCACCACTTTGGCGCTGATCGCCACGCGCGCCGAGCGCGGCCGGCGATCCTGGCGCGCATAGCCGAAGTACGGGATCGCCGCCGTGACGCGCGCCGCCGAGGAGCGCTTCAGCGCGTCGGCCATGACCAGCAGCTCCATCAGGTTGTCGTTGGTCGGTGCGCAGGTGGACTGCAGCACGAACACGTCCTTTCCGCGTACGTTCTCGAGCAGCTCGACCATGACCTCGCCGTCGGAGAACTTGCCGACGATCGCGCGCCCGATCGACAGGTTCAGGTGCTTCGCCACGTCCTGCGCGAGGCGCGGATTGGCGTTGCCCGTGAACACCATCAGCCGGTCGAGCGGCGCGCTGTTCATACCCGTGGTCATCGCAGTCACTGTTGTTGGCTGGGGAGGTAGGATTCGAACCCACGAATGCCGGAATCAAAATCCGGTGCCTTAACCAACTTGGCGACTCCCCAGTAGTTCAACCCGTCCAATCGTGAAGCGGGTGACGCTCGAGTCCCCGCGCCACGAACCCGCTCATGCCTCCCGGCAGCTGGGAGTAGACCGCGTCCGCCTGCGCTTGCGTCTCGAACTCCGCAAAGACACACGCTCCCGAGCCTGTCATGCGCGCCAGCGGGCATCGGTTCCTTAACCACGCGAGCTGCGCCGCTACTTCCGGGTAGCGGGCGACGACGACCGGTTCCAGATCGTTTCGCCCCACCCCCGGGAAAAAGGGCGGTATTTTGAGTCGTTTCGTATCCCGTGTCAACGCGCCATCGAAGGTTTCCTTAGTGGAAACCGTGACTTGCGGCGCCAGCACGAGGTACCAGGCGGGCGGCAGCTCGAGCGGGCTCAGCCGCTCGCCGATGCCCTCGCCCAAGGCGCTGCGTCCGTAGATGAAGAAAGGCACGTCCGCCCCCAGCCGGAGGGCGATCTCCATCAAGGCGCTCCTGCCGAGGCCTGCTTCCCACAGGCGGTTCAGCACGAGCAGGACGGTCGCCGCGTCCGATGAGCCGCCGCCCAGCCCGCCGCCGACCGGCAGGTTCTTCTCCAGCCCGATCTCCGCGCCAGACCGGCTCGCGACACGCGCCTTGAGAAAGCGCGCGGCGCGCAGGCACAGATTATCCTCGGCGAAGACCCCGCAGAAGCGCAGCGTGCCATCCTCGCGCAGCCGGATCCCCACCCGGTCGGAGCGGTCAATCAGCCGGAATGCAGTCTGCAGCTCGTGGTAGCCGTCGGCTCGGCGGCCCAGGACGTGCAGGAACAGGTTCAGCTTTCCCGGCGCCGGATACCAGGTCAGTTCCACTGCGAAACGGCAAGGCGCAGCTCGATGCCCTGGTAGTTGAGCTTGAGGCGCGACGGACGGCCGCCAGCGTACTCCAGGTACTCGACGCTCCAGCCGTCCTGCTCAAGAGCCCGCAGCCGACCCTCGGCCGCGTGTTCGGTCCGGGCCGGCTTGCCGGGCATGGGGCGTCCGCGCACCCAGTCGGCAAGCCCGAGAAGCGGCAGGCGAAAACCGAGCACCCGCTCGGTCAGGGATTCGACATCAACGGCGCGGTACTGCCGCGGCTCCGCCGTGGTGAGCACGACCGCCTCGCCGTCGCGCACGATGCGCGCCACCCCCTGGCCCATCGGCGTATTGATCATCATCTCGTCGCCGCCGGACGCATGCCGCCACAGCAGGTTGCCCGTGAATGCCTCATCGCCGTAGCGCGCGGCGATTCGTCCCGAAAGCTCGAACTCCAGCGGTCCCGAGGGCGGCCGGATCTCCATCTGGGCACAGGCGCCAGCGAGGAGCGCCGCCATCGCCCATGCCGCCCGCATCACTTCCTCAGTCGCTTGATGGTCTTGATGAGAGTCTCGTTCCCGGGGCTAGATTTGAGCGATTCCTGCCACACGCGGTCGGCCTCGTCGCGCTCGCCGAGCACCCACAGCACTTCGCCGAGATGGGCGCCGATCTCCGCGTCGGGGCGGCCGTTGTACGCCCGCCGCAAGGTGTCGGCCGCGCCCTCGAGGTCGCCTTCGCGGTACTGCACCCAGCCCAGGCTGTCGATGATGAAGTAATCCTCGGGAGCGAGCTCGAGCGCCCTTTCGATCAGCTTCCTCGCCTCCGGCAGACGCAGGTTGCGCTCGGCAAGCGAATAACCGAGCGCGTTGTACGCGTGCGCATGGTCGGGCCGAACCTCGATCAGCCTGCGCAGCTTCGACTCCAGCAGATCGAAGCGCTCCAGCTTCTCGGCGGTCAGGGCGAAGTCGTAGAGCAGCTCGGGCTGCTCGGGGTCCGCCGCCAGCGCCTGCTCGAGGACTTCGAAAGCGTCGCCGTGCCGGTTGACGTCGCGCAGCAACTGCGCCTCCGCCACGACGAGCTGCACCTGCTCGTCGGGATTGTCGGCGCCGACGCGCTTCAGAAAATCGCGGGCCTCGTCCAGCCGTCCCTGCTTGGCGATGGCGTTCGCGGTGCGCATGCGCGCCGGGAGCGCATGCTCGCCGGTCTTGATCTGCTCGTACCACTCGACCGCCCTGGGCCAGAGCTTCTGCTCCTCGGCGACCTGGCCGAGGAGGTAGCGCACGCCGTTGGGGTCGCGGTAGCCCATCCCGAGCAGCCGCTTCATGTTCTCCTCGGCGACCGGGTAGTCCTTGAGCTGGAAGGCGAGCAGCGCTACCGCATAAACCACGTCCGTGTTGCCGGGATTGGCGGCGAGCAGCGCCTCGAATTGCTGGCGCGCCTCGGGAAAGCGCTTGTCGAGCACCAGGACCCGCGCATAGTTGAGCCGCGCCTCGCGCGAAGCCGGATTGCGCTCGACAAATTCGCCCAGGACTTTCGCCGCCGCCGCCGGCGAGCGCTTCTGCATCACCTGGGCCTCGAACAGCGCAGCCATTTCCCACTCGGGCCGCAGCGCGGCGGCCTGGCGGATGGCGGCGAGCGCGGCCTCGTCGTCGCCTGCGATGAGCGCGGCCTGCGCAACCGCGAAGTGCGCCTGGGCAAGCTGGGGATGGCTCGCGGCAAGGCTGCGCACCACCCGCAGATTCGAAGTCTTGTCGGGATTGCCGGCAAGCAGGCGATTCAGCTGCATGAAGCCGTTTTCAAGGCTGCTGCCGGGGGCCGCGAGCAGCTTTCGCAGGTAGGGCTCCGCTTCCTCCACGCGCTTGTTGGCGACGAGCATCGCCGCCACCACCTGCAAAGCATGTGACGACTCCGGCTCGAGCTGGTACCAGCTCTTTGCGGCCTCCAGCGCGAGCTCGGGCATGCGCGCCTGGTTGGCCACCTCGACGGCGCGGCGCGCGACCCGCGGATCGCGCGTGCGCTTGGCGAGCTCGAGGTAGGTCTGCGCCGCCAGGCCGCCGTCGCCGCGCTGCAGCGCGATTTCGCCGAGCAGAAATTCATACAACGTCGACTCGCTCAGCTCGGACGGCGCCGATTGCGCGGCGGCGACGCCTGCGCTCAGCGATACCGCCGCGGCGAAGAGGAGTTTTCGAAGGCTTTCGGGCATTGGGTTTCGACCGATCTTAGGTATATTTGGTGCCCCGCACAAGCACGACGCCACATGCCGGAGCTTCCCGAAGTCGAGGTCACGCGCCGCGGGCTAGAGCCGCAACTCGCCGGCCGGATCATCTCCGGCGTCGAGGTGCGCGAGCCGCGGCTGCGATGGCCGGTTCCACCGGACATACGTGCGCTCGCCGGGCGCACGGTCCGAGCGGTGCGGCGGCGAGGCAAATACCTCCTCGTCGACTGCGGAGACGGATGCCTCATTCTCCACCTGGGCATGTCCGGCAGCCTGCGCGTGCTCGCGCCCGGCACGCCGGCCGGGAAGCACGATCACTTCGATCTGCTGCTCGGCGATCGCATACTGCGCCTGCGCGATCCGCGGCGCTTCGGCGCCGTGCTCTGGGCGCTCGGCAGCCCGGGCAAGCACCCGCTGCTCGCCCACCTCGGCATCGAGCCGCTCTCGCGCACGCTCGATGCGGCGCGCTTGCATGCGCTCGCTCGCACGCATCGCATCTCGATCAAGCAATTTCTCATGGACTCGCGCCGCATCGTCGGCGTCGGCAACATCTACGCCAATGAGAGCCTGTTCCGTGCCGGCATTCATCCGCGCACGCCCGCCAACCGCCTGTCGCGCGAGCGCTGCGCGCGGCTCGCACGCGCCATCAAAGACATCCTGCGCGCAGCCATCCGCGCCGGCGGCTCGAGCCTGCGCGACTTCGTGGGCGCAGACGGCGCCGCGGGCTACTTTCAGAGCCGCACCTGGGTCTACGACCGTGAAGGCGCGCCCTGCCGGGGCTGCCGCACGCCCATCCGGAGGTTCATCCAGGGCCAGCGCTCGACCTTTTTCTGCCCCCGCTGCCAGCGCTAGCCGCCCAGCGATTCCACCTTCCTGCGCAGGCGAACCCCGACGCGCGGGTCCACGAACTTGGACACGTCGCCGCCGAGCAGGGCGATCTCGCGCACCAAGGTGGCGGAAATGAACATGTGCTGCTCGGAGGGCGTGAGAAAGATGGTTTCGAGGTCGGGATACAGGCTTCGGTTCATTCCCGCGAGCTGGAACTCGTACTCGAAGTCAGAGACCGCGCGCAGCCCGCGCAGTACGACGCGGACATCATGGCCCCGGATGAAATCGATCAGCAGCCCCGAAAAACCGACCACCGACACGCGCTTCAAGTCGCCGAGCACCTCGCGCGCCATGTCGACACGCTCGGCCAGGGTGAAGAATGTGCGCTTGGCGCGGCTGTCGGCCACGCCGACGATCAGCGAATCGAACAAAGCGCTCGCTCGGCGCACCAGATCCTCGTGGCCGCGCGTGAGCGGGTCGAAGGTTCCCGGGTAGACGGCCTTGATCATGGCTTCTCCAGAAGCTGGTAGCTGACCTGTCCGGCGCGCGCTCGCCTGAGCTCGCGCCACGGTTCCTGCAGCTCGAGCGGCGCTGCCGCCTCGATGTACACGCGCGCGCCCGGTGCGAGCCGGCCGGGCAGCTGTCGCAGCACCGCCGGCAGCGCATTCTGCCTGAAGGGCGGGTCGAGGAAAACCACGTCGAACCGGTTCTCGTTCTTGACGAGGTAGTCCAGCGCATCGTCGAGAACCAGCTCGACCTGCCTCGCGCCGATCGCCTCGCGCGTGCGTCTCAGCGCGGCAAGTACCAGCCGATCGTCCTCCACCATCACCACGCGCGCCGCGCCGCGCGAAGCGGCCTCGAAGCCGAGTGCGCCGCTCCCCGCGTAAAGATCGAGGCACGCGAGGCCGCCGAGCCACTGGCCGAGCCAGTTGAAAAGCGTCTCGCGCACCCGATCGGGCGTCGGGCGCAGACCGGGCCGCGACGGCACTGCGATGCGCCTGCCGCGGTATTCGCCTGCGATGATCCGGACCTTTCCTTTGCTAAAATCCATCGATCCATGGTAGCAGCGCTTTCCTGGGCCGCGCGCCTCAAGGTGGGCCTCGCGCGCACGCGGGAGGTGCTCAATACGCCCGTCTCGGAGCTCTTCGCGAGACGTCGCGTCGACGAGTCTCTTTTCGAGGAGCTCGAAACGGCGCTGTTGCAGGCCGATTGCGGCGTGGCGGCGACCCAGGCGATCCTCGCTTCACTCCGGAAGCAGAAGCTCGAAGACGGCGAAGCGCTGAAGCGCGCGCTGAAGAGCGCGCTTCTCGAGCTGCTGTCGCCTCTCGAGAGAAGGCTCGACGTGAGCGCCGCCCGGCCGTTCGTCATCATGGTCGCAGGCGTCAACGGCTCGGGCAAGACGACCTCCATCGGCAAGCTCGCCAAATGGCTGCAGTCGCAGGGCAAGAGCGTGCTGCTCGCTGCAGGCGACACCTTCCGCGCCGCGGCCCGCGAGCAGCTCGTGACCTGGGGAGAGCGCAATGCCGTGCCGGTGGTGTCGCAGGCTTCGGGCGATCCGGGCGCGGTGGTGTTCGACGCGCTCGCCGCGGCGCGCGCTCGCGGCAGCGACGTGGTGATCGCAGACACCGCCGGACGGCTGCCGACGCAGCTTCACCTGATGGAGGAAATCCGCAAAGTCAAGCGCGTCGCCGGCAAGGCGCAGGCCGGCGCGCCGCACGAGGTGCTGCTCGTGCTCGACGCGAATACCGGGCAGAACACGCTTGCTCAGGTGAAGGCATTCGACGAGGCGCTCGGCCTGACCGGCCTCATCCTTACCAAGCTCGACGGCACTGCAAAAGGCGGCGTCGCCTGCGCCATCGCGCGCGAGCGGCCGATCCCGCTGCTTTTCGTCGGCGTCGGTGAAGGAATCGACGACCTGCGGCCGTTCGTCGCGCGCGATTTCGTCGAGGCGCTGGTTGGTTAGCTTTTCCGCCGTCGCCAAGCGCTATCCGGGGGGCAAGGAGGCGCTCAGGGAGGTGAGCTTTGCGCTCGACTCGGGCGAGCTCGCGTTCCTCACCGGGCGCTCGGGCGCCGGAAAATCCACGCTGCTCAAGCTGATTCCGGCGATCGAGCGGCCCAGTGCGGGCTCCGTGATCGTGAACGGACAGAACGTAGGCGCGCTCAAGCGCTCGGCGATTCCCTACCTGCGGCGCAACCTGGGGCTCGTGTTCCAGGACCAGAAACTGCTCTACGACCGCAGCGTGTTCGACAACGTCATGCTGCCGCTCGCCTTCTCGGGCCACGGGCCGCGCGAGGCCGCTCGACGCGTGCGGGCGGCGCTCGACAAGGTCGGGCTGCTCGAGCGCGAGCGCTCGAATCCGATCCAGCTCTCCGGCGGCGAGCAGCAGCGCCTCGCCATCGCGCGTGCGGTGGTGAACCGGCCCGCGCTGCTCGTCGCCGACGAGCCCACCGCGAATCTCGACGCCGAGTCGGCTGCGCGCATCCTCGACATCTTCGTTGCCTTCAACCAGGTCGGCGTCACCGTGCTGATCGCCACGCACGACCAGAAGCTCGTCGAGCGCTACGGGAAGCGGGTGCTGCGCCTCGACCAGGGAAGGATCGCTTGAGGTCCTGGCTCAGGCAACATCGGCAGGCGCTCGGCGCGGCGCTGCGTCGCCTGTCGCGCCCGGCCGGGCTGGCGAGCGCGCTGGTGATCGGGATCGCGCTCTCGCTCCCGGCGGGAGGCTACGCGCTGCTCGAGAGCCTGCGCGGCCTCGCCGGGCGCCTCACCCTCGAGCCGCAGATTTCGCTGTTCCTTGCGCCCGAAGCGAAGCGCACCGATGCGGAGGCGCTCGGCGCCCGCCTCAAGGCCGACCGGCGCCTGGCAAGCGTGCGCTTCGTCCCGCGCGAGCAAGCGCTAAGGGAGCTCGCTTCCGAGCATGGGCTTTCGGAGGTGATCGCGGCGCTCGGGCGCAATCCGCTGCCGGACGCATTTGTCGTCAGTGGCAAGGAAAACCGCACCGTAGAGGCGTTGGTCGCGGACCTCGGCAGGCTCCCGGGGGTTGCGCAGGTCCAGTCCGATACGTTGTGGGCGCGGCGCCTCGCTTCGCTCGCCGCCATCGGTGAAGTCGGGCTGTGGCTGCTTGCGACGCTGCTCGGCGCGGCACTCGTTGCCGTGACTTTCAACACCATCCGGCTTCAGATCCTTACCCAGCGCGACGAGATCGAGGTGTCGAAGTTGATCGGGGCCACCGACGCCTTTATCCGCCGGCCGTTCTACTACCTCGGCCTGCTCCAGGGCCTTGCAGGCGGCTTGGTCGCGCTCGGCATCGTCGGCGCCGCCCTGGCAGTGCTCAACCGCGAGGTTCGGGTGCTCGCCGAGTCCTATGGGTCGAGCTTCATTTTTTCGTTCCCCGCCCGCGACGACGCGGCAGCGCTCGTGCTCCTCGCGGGCCTGCTCGGCTGGCTGGGCGCGCAGCTCTCGGTCAGTCGTCATCTAAGACAGATCGAACCCCGCTAGGCTTTCTTCGTCAAACCCACTCTCGCGGCGAAAGATGGATGTGTTAGTACATACTTTCGTATTGATTGGCGTATTGGTGAAGTCCAGGCGGGAACCAGCAGCCCTCTTAGCACTCTAACGATGGGAGTGCTAAGATCAATCTCAGGAGAAAACAGGATCATGCCAGCGACGATGCCCCTGCAGGGTTCAGTGCCCGTACCGATGCCGACGGGCAGCCTTGAGGCTTACATCCAGACCGTCAACCGCTTCCCCATCCTCAGCGCGGAGGAGGAGCGTTCTCTGGCGGAGCGATTCCGCAACCGCGAGGACCTCGAGGCTGCGCGGCAGCTCGTCGTGTCGCACCTGCGGCTGGTCGTAGCGGTGGCCCGCGGCTACCTCGGCTACGGTCTGCCTCACGCCGACCTCATCCAGGAAGGCAACATCGGCCTCATGAAGGCGGTGAAGCGCTTCGACCCGGACCGCGGCGTGCGCCTGGTCTCGTTCGCCATCCACTGGATCAAGGCCGAAATCCACGAGTACATCCTGCGCAACTGGCGCCTGATGAAAGTCGCCACTACCAAGGCGCAGCGCAAGCTGTTTTTCAATCTGCGCTCGATGAAGCGCGGGCTTGCGCCGCTCTCCAGTGGCGAGGTCGAGCGCGTCGCGACCGAGCTCAAGGTCAAACCCGAGGAAGTCGTGGAAATGGAAATCCGCCTTTCCGGTCAGGAGATCGCCTTCGAGGGCGAGCACGACGACGAAGAGGCCTACGCCCCGGTGCACTACCTCGCCGACAGTGCGGCCGAGCCCTACCGGGTGCTCGAGGCCGAGGAGTCCAAACGCGTGCAGGCGGAAGGCCTGGAAAAAGCGCTTTCCAGCCTGGATCCGCGCAGCCGCCGCATCATTCAGGCGCGCTGGCTGCGCGAGAAGGACACGGCGACGCTGCACGACCTCGCCGCCGAGTTCAAGGTGTCGGCCGAGCGCATCCGCCAGATCGAGGCGAAAGCCCTCGAGAAGATGCGCAAGATCATCGCGCTCCCGGCCGCGGCCTAGCCGCTTTCGCGCAGGATCGCCCGCAGATCCTGCGCCAGGTCGGCGCCGATGCGCTCGTGGCGCACCAGCAGGCGCAGCCGGCCCTGCGGGTCGATGACGTAGCTTTGCGCGCTGTGGTCGACGGTGTAGCCGTCGCCCTGCTTGCGCTTCTCGAAGTAGATCTTGAATTCCTGCGCCACCTTCCGGGTTGCCGCGAGATCGCCGCGCAGCGCCACGATGCGCGGGTCGAAGGCGCCGACATACTGGGCGAGCAGCTTCGGCGTGTCGCGCTCGGGATCGACGGTGACGAAAAGCACCTGGACGCGCTCGGCGTCCTTCGGCTCGAGCTGCTTCACGGCGGCGCTGATATCGGCGAGCGTCGTCGGGCAGATGTCCGGGCAATACGTGAAGCCGAAGAACAGCACCACCGCCTTGCCGCGGAAATCCTCCAGGCGGCGCAACTGGCCCCCGGTGTCGCTGAGCTCGAGCGTGCTGCCGTAATCGACGCCGGTAATGTCTGTGCTCTTGAACGCGGGACCGGCGTCGCAGCCCGCGAGCAGGCTCAGCGCGAGACTAAACGTAATGATCGGCGAGAAGCGCGGCAAAGAGCAGGGCCAGGTAGACGATCGAATAGCGGAAAGTCCTGCGGGCAGCAAAAAGTTTAGCACGACGAGCGCGAACGGCGCGGCGAAGAAGAGCCCCAGCGCCGCGAGCGCGCAGGCCCACCAGCGGGAACGGAAAGAGTATCCTGAAAGCATGCGCCACGACGTAGTCGGCGGCGGACTCGGAATTTCCTGGTCGAGCAATCATGAACAGAATCTCTCTCCACTTCAGCATCATGGTAACAACCGTCGCGCTGCTCGCGGTGCTTGCCGGAGCGTGGCTCGCCGACATCGATCGGGCATACGATTCGCGAGCCACGTTGCTGCCGGACCAGGTGATGACATTGTTCTCCGACCCGAAGCCACTGACGGCCTTTGCGCTCACCGATGACGAGAATCGCGTGTTTGACCTTGAAAGCTTGAAGGGCAAATGGTCATTTCTGTTTTTCGGCTTCACCCATTGCCCCGACGTCTGCCCGACGACCCTGGCGGTACTGGCCCGCGCGCGCGAGAACATCGCCAGGAGCACGGTCGGCGCCGAAAATATCCAGTTCGTCTTTGTCTCGGTAGATCCAAATCGCGATACCGCGAGCAAGCTCAGGCAGTATGTGGACTATTTTGATGCGAGCTTTGTCGGCGTGACGGGAGACAACGCGCAGATCGCCAGCCTGGCCGGTCAGCTGGGCGCCCCCTACCGGGTTGCGATCACACCGGGCGTGGAGAACTATCCCGTCTATCACAGCACGGCGGTATTTCTGGTGGATCCGCGAGGCCGGCATCACGCCGTGTTCACGCCGCCCCTTGATGCGGAGCCGATCAGCAAGCGCTTCAAAGTGGTGCGCGAGCTTGAAGGAGGAGGTGCGGGTAAGGCAGCGGGCGTTTCCACACGTGATGCCTGGATCAGGGAAGCACCGCCCGGCGCGACCCTGATGGCGGGCTACCTGGAGCTGCGAAACAGCACATCACGGCCGCAAGTGCTGGCAGCCGCGAGCAGTAGCGGGTTCGAGAGCGTGATGATGCACCGCACGAGCGTCAGGCACGGCATGGCGGGCATGGAGCACCTGTCACAGATCGAGCTTGCGCCCAACGCGAGCCTGATCTTCGCGCCGGGCGGCAATCATCTGATGCTGATGAACCCGAAACAGGCGCTGCGCGCCGGCGACGTGGTCGTCGTCAAGCTGGAATTCCAAGGCGGCCTGGTCTTACCGGTCACCTTCGCGGTGCGCCAGTAACGCCTATTTGGACCGCGCCACCATGTAATCGACGGCGGCCTTGACCTCGGCGTCGCTCAGCGCCGGGTTGCCGCCTTTGGCCGGCATCACGCCCGCGCTCCCCTGCATCCCGTTGACGGAGCTGGCGTAGAGCGCGTCGAGGCCCTTGGCGATGCGCTTGGCCCACTGGCCCTTGTCACCCAGTTTCGGCGCGCCCGCGATGCCGGCATCGTGGCAGGCGACGCAGCTCGCCTGGTAGACCTGTTGCCCGTCGCGGTCGGGCGTCGCCGCGGCCTCCGCCTTCTTCGCAGGCGCCTGCCCGGTCTGCGCCGTAGCGAAGGCGATCTCGCCGACGGGTTTGATCCGCTCGGCGACGCTCGAGCCGCTGGCCAGCAGCGCGCCGCCTTCCATTCTGACCTTGTCGGGGATGTCGCGGTGATGGGCCACGAGGATGAATGTGAACACCAGCAGCGCAGCGCTGCTCCCCAGAATCAGCGCAACGTGCATCGCATAGCTTTTCTTAGCCATTGGCGGTTCTTGTAGTAAGGAAACAGTTCGAGGACAGATGGCTGCGCCGGGTTCGATTCGGCGACGCTACAGCAATTGCTTCACGAAAAACACTCCCCGCGTGAAGAAGGTGTAGTCCCCTTCGAGCGCCCCGATGCCCACCAGCACCATCAACAGCAGCGTTGGGACCAGAATGGCATACGTCAGCGCCAGCCGCTCCCACATCATGTGCATGAAGACGGCGACGATCAGCCCTGCCTTCAGCAGCATGAATACGATGATCAGAAACCACCTCAGGTAACCCTGAAACTGGAAGTAGTCGACCGCATACGACATGGCGCTGAGAACGAAAAGCAATCCCCAGATCTTGAGGTAAATGCCGATCGGATGCTGCTGTCCTTGCGCGTGCGCATGCTGCTGTCCTTGCGCGGCATGCTGCTGTCCTTGCGCGTGCGCCATGATTTGCCTTACCAGAGATAGAAAACCGCGAAGATGAATACCCACACCAGATCGACGAAGTGCCAGTACAGACCCATGATTTCGACCATTTCGTAGTTTCCCTTCCTGCCGGTCAGGAAACCCGGTCGCTCGTGATCCAGGTCTCCTCGAATGACCTTGATGGCGACGATGATCAGGAATATCACGCCGAAGGACACGTGCGTGCCATGGAAACCCGTGATCATGAAGAAGCTCGAGCCGAACTGGGCCGCGCCCATGGGATTGCCCCAGGGACGCACCCCATCCTCGATCAGCTTGGTCCACTCGAAGGCCTGCATGCCGACGAAGGTCGCGCCCAATGCCGCGGTGATCAGCAGCAGGATGAAGGTCATCCTGCGGTTCTTTTCATAGCCGAACTTGACGGCCATCGCCATCGTCCCGCTGCTGCTGATCAGGATGAAGGTCATGATGGCGATCAGGACGAGGGGGATTTTCTGGCCGAAGAGCGTCAGGGCGAAAACCTCGCTGACGTTGGGCCAGGGCTCGACGGTGGACATGCGCACCGTCATGTACGAGATCAGGAACGAGCTGAAGATGAAGGTGTCGCTGAGGAGGAAGATCCACATCATGGCCTTGCCCCAGGGCACATTCTTGAAAGCGCGCTGGTCGGAAGACCAGTCGGAGACGAT
>DATKAX010000306.1:0-5291 GCA_035514595.1 Burkholderiales bacterium | reverse complement strand
TCGCCGGGTATCAGCCTCGGCGTTCCCTCGTAGGGCTTCGAGCCCTCGTGCATGACGACCGGCGTGCCGCGGTTGCCGACGTCCGCGCCCGGGCCGCCGCCGCGCACGCGCTCGGCTTCGGGGCTGGTGCAGCCGGCAAGGAGCAGGAGCATCGCGATGGCTCTCATTGGCCGATCCCCTGCGGCGAGAAGACGATGAGCGTGCGCAGCAGGAAGCCGCCGCCCAGCGCGAGCGCCGCGGCGGCGGCGACGTTGCCCGCGCGCAGGCGCAGCGCGAGCGGCGCCAGGAAGCCGACGACGAGCACCGCGGCGAGCAGGATCAGGTTTACCGCGCCGAGCAGCGCCCGGGCCGAATCGCCGAGGGATATGACGAGCGCGACCAGGACGAGCAGCGCGACGACGAGCGCCTGGGCGTCGATCCTCTGCAGCGCGCGCATGCCGGGCAGCTCCCAATGGCGCCAGCGGCCGAAGAGCACCAGGTACGCCGCGGCCATGGAAAGCGCGGTGAGCACGAGTACCGTGCCGATGAATGGCGTCTCCGACCAGATCGGGCGGCTGGTAAAGGCGAGGAGCGCCCCTTCGTAGCTCGCGACGTAGAGCCCGAGCAGCGCGCCGGAGACGGATACCACTTTGCCGGGCAGGCTCGGCGGCCGTACGCCGAGCGACGAGAGGATCGCGCACAGCCCGAAGGCCATCAGCACCCACGCCGCGGCGTTCATCGGCGTCCACAACTGGAAGAGCGGCATCCACGTGTGGACCTCGACCAGCAGGTGCCAGAAGCGCTCGGGCCGCGAAAGGTCGAAGACGAGCGCGAGCGCGCTGATCGCGAGGCAGGGCAGCACGGTGAGGTAGCCCACGCGCGCGAGCGGGCGGTCGCGCTCGCGCCCGAGGAGATCGATGACGGCGGCGAGGACGTAGCAGCCGCCCGCCAGCCCGCCGAAGAAGAAGTACAGCACGACGAGCCAGCTCCATTCCGGATGCGCGGTGAACCAGGCGCTCGAAGGGGCGTCGATCATGGCTCCCTCGTCCGGTTGCGGAAGTTGACGAGCGCGATCGCCGCGGCCACCAGCGCGCCCAGGCCCGAGAAGAGCGCGCTCATGGGCACGTTGCGGCTGGGAAGCTGCGGGTCGGGCGGCAGCTTGTACACCTCGGGGCGGTCGACGAGCAGGAAGAATGAGTTCAAGCCGCCGAGCATCTTCTCGTCGGCGCCGTAGAGGTAGGCGCGCTTCTCGCCCTGCTCATGGAGCTGCTGCACGCGCTTCGCGCCCCGCTCGCGCAGTTCCTTCACCGGGCCGAACTGGATAGAGTCGGTCGGGCAGGCTTTGGAGCACGCCGGCTCCATGCCGTTCTGCAGCCGGTCGTAGCACAGCGTGCACTTCTGCGCGGTCTTCGAGACCGGGTTGATGTCGATGACGCCGAAGGGGCAGGCGGCGATGCAGGCCTTGCAGCCGTTGCAGACGTCGGACTGGATCACCACCGTGTCGAACTCGGTGCGGATGATGGCGTTGGTGGGGCACACCTCGAGGCAGCCCGCCTGCACGCAGTGCTTGCACACGTCGCTCATGAGCAGCCAGCGCCCGTCCTTGCGGTCTTCCGTGAACTGCTCGATGAACTGCACGTGGCGCCAGTGCGTGCCGTCGAGCCGGCGGGTGTTGTCGTAGCTGTCGCCCGAGAGCGTGTTCTGGCCGCCCTCGGCGGCCGGGAGCTGGTTCCATTGCTTGCACGCCACCTCGCACGCCTTGCAGCCGATGCAGACGGTGGTGTCGGTGAAGAATCCCATCGGCTCCGCCATCGCTGTAGCCCGCCCTTACCCTTTCTCGACGTTGCACACGAAGGCCTTGCCTTCGTGGATGGAGACGTTGGGGTCGCCCACGAGGGAGCTCATCTCGTTCACCACGTCGCCGGTGACGACGCCCTCGTAGCCCCAGTGCCAGGGCATGCCGACCTGGTGCACGGTACGCCCGTCGATCGTGAACGGGCGCAGGCGGCGAGTCACGAGCGCCTTGGCGCGCACCTGCGCGCGGGGGCTTGCGATCCGCACCCAGTCCAGGTTCGAGATCCCTTTCTCGGCGGCAAGCTCGGGGGAGAGCTCGACGAAGAGCTCGGGCATGAGCTCGGTGAGCCAAGGGTTCCAGCGGCTCATCGCGCCCGCCAGGTAGTGCTCGGTGAGGCGGTACGTGGTGATGACGTACGGGAACTTGGGGTCGGCGATCGCCGCGAGCGGGTTGCCGGGCGTCTTCCAGTACTTGTAGACCGGGCTCGACTGCTGCTTGTAGATCGGGTTCCTCACCACCGACTCGGCAGGCTCGTAGTGCGTCGGCAGCGGCCCGTCGACGAGGCCGGTCGGCACGTAGAGCCACCCGAGGCCGTCGGACTTCATGATGAAAGGCGCCGTACCCGGGAGCGCATCCATGCCGGTCGCGCCCGGCTTCGCTTCGTCCTGCGGCGCCTTGGTGAGCGGGAAGTCGGGCACGTCGTAGCCCACCCATTTCTTCTGCGCCTCGTCCCACCAGATGTACTTCTTGCGCTCGCTCCAGGGCTTGCCCTGCGGGTCGGCCGAGGCGCGGTTGTACATGATGCGGCGGTTGGCGGGCCAGCACCACGCCCAGCCGAGCTGCGCCTGTCCCGGCGCGTCCGGCGGATCGGGCTGCCGGTTCGCCGCGCGGTTCTCGTCCGCCGCGGGGAACACGCCGCAATAGATCCAGGAGGCGCAGGTGGTCGAGCCGTCGTCCTCGAGCTTGTCGAACCCATCGAGATGCTTTGCGGGCTCGTCGCTGTAGTAGCCGTTGATCTCCTTCAAAATCCTGGGCGCGGAAGGCTCGCCCGGCGGCGATTGCGGGCCGTCGGGCTCGAAGTCCCACGTCATGTTGAGGAAGCCCTGGTCGCGCGGCAGCTTCGAGTCCGCGTAGAGCTTCTTCAGCCGCTTGCCGAGCTCGTAGGTGAACCAGTTGTCGGAGCGGCAGTCGCCGGGTGCCTCGGCGGCCTTGAAGTGCCACTGCAGCATGCGGAAGGTGTTGGTGAAGCTGCCGTCGTACTCCGCCACCTGCGCCGCGGGGAAGAAGAACACCTCGGTGCCGATGTCGGCGGTCTTCACCTCCCCCGCCTTCACCTCCGGCGCGTTCTTCCAGAAGGTCGCGGTCTCGTGCAGCCAGTTGTCCTTCACCACCAGCCACTCGAGCTTGCGCATCGCGGCGCGCTCGAGCCGCGCGTTGAGCGAAGTGGCGGGGTTCTGGCCGATGCACAGCATCCCCTTCACCCGCCCCTCGTTCATGGCGACGAACATCGGCATGTGCGAGTGGTCGCCGATGATCTTCGGATGCCAGTCGTAGCCGAAGTCGTTCTGCGGCGTCGCCGCCTTCCCGTACATCGACTTCAGATAGGAGACCATGAACTTCGGTGTGTCGGCCCAGTAGCCGGTCGCCTGCGTCTCGGCGGCGAGCCACTCCGCGAGGCTGGCATGGCGCGCCATCGCGGACGGATGCGCCATGTAGCCGTGGATCGAGTGATACAGCGTGGGGATGTCGGTCGAGCCCTGGATCGAGCAGTGCCCGCGCAGCGCCATGATCCCGGCGCCGGGCCGGCCGTAGTTGCCAAGCAGGAGCTGCAGCAGCGCGCAGCAGCCGATGACCTGCGGGCCGTTGGTGTGCTGCGTCCAGGCGACGGCATAGGCGAAGGACACGGTGCGATCGGCGCCGGAGTTCTCGAGGATGGTCTGCGCGACGCGCTCGAAAACATCGCGCGGGCACCCGGTGGTGCGCTCGACCATCTCCGGCGTGTAGCGGTGGAAATGGCGCCTGAGGATCTGGAACACGCAGCGCGGGTGCTGCAGCGTCTCGTCCCTTGTCGTCGGCGGCGGCACGAGGGCCTGTACCAGCTTGTCGAACGGCGGGCCCTTGGCCCCGACCTTCGCCGCCGCGCTTCCGTTCTTGCTCTCGGCCTGCTCGTCGCCCGCCGCCTGCTCGCCGGAGCGCTGGGTATCGGCCGACCAGCCGGTCGCCTTTGCCTGCGTGTGCGCGTACTGCCAGGACTTGTTCTCGTATTCGCCGAGGAAGCCGTTGTAGGGCCACTCCTTCACCTCGCCGGTGTACTCCATGAGCCCGGAGAAGACGCCGTCGAGCTGCTCGGTGTCGCGGAACTCGTCCGAGATGATGGTCGCTGCGTTCGTGTAGTTGACGACGAAGCTGCGGAAGAAGGGGTCGGCGCTCCAGCGCGGGCTGTTCAGCATGAAGTTGACCAGGCCGCCGAGGAAGGCGATGTCCGAGCCCGCGCGGATCGGCGCGTAGATGTCGGCCATGGCGCTCGTGCGCGTGAAGCGCGGGTCGACGTGGATGATCTTCGCGCCGTGCTCGACCTTGGCCTTCATCGGCCAGCGGAACGCGACCGGGTGGTTCTCGGCCATGTTCGACCCCATGACCACGACGCAGTCGGAGTCGCGCATGGAGCGGTAGTGCATCGTGGCCGCCCCACGTCCCAGGCGCGTCCCCAGACCGGGGACGCTGGAGCTATGTCATATGCGTGCCTGGTTCTCGATCGGGACGATGCCCAGGCCGCGCATCAGCTTCTGCTGGATGTGGTTCCACTCGTTGTCGAGCGTCGCGCCGCCCAGCGAGAAGATCGAGGTACAGCAGTTGACGAGCTTGCCCTCCGAGGTCTTCTCGATGAACGTCTCGTCGCGCGTCTTCTTCACCAGCTCGGCCACCCGCTGCGTGGCGCGCTCGAGGTCCCACACCTCCCAGTCCGCGGCGCCCGCCGCGCGGTGCAGCACCTGCGTCGGCCGGTTCGGGTTGACGTGGAGCTGGAAGATCGCCGCGCCCTTGGGGCAGAGCGTCCCTTCGTTGAACGGGCTCCTCGCATCGCCCTCGATGTTGACGATCTTGCCTTCGACGGTGTGCACCAGAGTGGCGCAGCCGACGGAGCAGTACGGGCAGATGCTGGGCGTCGCCTTGGCGTCCCGGATGCGCAGCGCCTGGGCCCGCGCCACGGCGGGGGCGAGGCTCATGCCGGCGGCGACGAGGCCGCTCAGCGCCGTGCCGCCGCCGCCGACAATGCGCAGGAAATCGCGCCGGGAAGCGTCCATGCCCTATCTTGACTCGCGAAGGTCTTGGCACGCAGTAGCTGCGCCCTTCTTCGCTTGTCGCCAGCCGCCCGACCTCGCGTAGATGCAGAGCCTGCTCGATCAGCCTCCTGCAATCCGAGGTAAGCTTCCGGCATGAGCGAACCCCTGGTCCTCGAGATCTTCTCCGACTACGTCTGACCCTGGTGCTATCTCAGTACCGTGCGTATTGAGCGGCT
>DATKAX010000305.1:0-3337 GCA_035514595.1 Burkholderiales bacterium | reverse complement strand
GTAAATTGCGGGGATGGCACTGCCGCAACCTGCAGCGAGAAACGACACGGGCGATCCGCAGCTCGTCGCGCTGAAGGTGCCGCCGCACTCCATCGAGGCGGAGCAGTCGCTCCTGGGCGGCCTGCTGCTGGACAACCAGGCCTTCGATCGCGTTGCCGATCTGGTGTCGGCGAGCGACTTCTACCGCGACGATCACCGGCGCATCTGGCGCCATGTCGCCAAGCTGGTGGAGGCGGGCAAGCCGGCCGACATGGTCACCGTCTCGGAGTCGATCGAGGCGAGCGAGGACAAGGACAAGACCGGCGGCGCGGCCTACCTCGGCGCGCTCGCGCAGAACACCCCGAGCGCGCTCAATATCCGGCGCTACGCGGAGCTGGTGCGCGAGCGCGCGGTGCAGCGACGCCTGGCGCAGGTGGCCACCGAGATTGCCGAGCACGCCCTCAGCCCGTCGGGCAAGGACATCGGCCAGATCCTGGACGAGGCCGAATCGCGCATCCTGGAGATCGGCGAATCGGGCTCGCGCCACGGCTCGGGGCTCGAGGAAATCAAGCCGGTGCTGGCGCGGGTGCTCGAGCGCATCGACTACCTGTACCACCGCGACAACCCCTCGGATGTCACCGGCGTCCCGACCGGCTTTCACGACCTGGATAGCAAGACCGCGGGCTTGCAGCCCGGCGACCTGATCATCGTCGCCGGTCGCCCGTCGATGGGCAAGACGGCGTTCGCGCTCAACATCGCCGAGCACGTGGCGCTGCACGCGCTGCTGCCGGTGGCGGTGTTCAGCATGGAGATGAGCGGCACGCAACTGGCCACGCGCCTGCTGGGCTCGATCGCCCGCGTCGACCAGCACAAGATGCGCACCGGGCGGCTCTCGGACGCGGAGTGGCACGACCTGTCGGAGGCCATGGGGCGCCTGCACGAGGCGCCGATCTTCATCGACGAGACGGCGGCGCTGAACGCCCTCGAAGTGCGCACGCGGGCGCGGCGCCTGTGGCGCCAGTTCGGCGGCAAGCTCGGCCTGGTGGTGGTGGATTACCTGCAGCTCATGTCCTCGAGCAACCCGAAGGCGGGCGAGAACCGCGCCACCGAGCTCTCGGAGATCTCGCGCTCCATGAAGGCGCTCGCCAAGGAGTTGAGCGTGCCCGTGATCGCGCTGTCGCAGCTGTCGCGCGCCGTGGAGAGCAGGAACGACAAGCGGCCGATGATGTCGGACCTGCGCGAGTCGGGGGCCATCGAGCAGGACGCCGACGTGATCCTGTTCATCTATCGCGACGAGGTGTACCACCCGGACAAGCCCGAGGCCAAGGGCCGCGCCGAAGTGATCATCGGCAAGCAGAGGAACGGACCCATCGGCAAGGTCGAACTCACGTTCCTCGGCCAGCACACCCGCTTTGCCAACTTCGCCGACCCGGGCAGCTTCTGAGACAATCGGCGCGTCGTTCCAGCCCAGGGAGGCCGCGATGGCCGAGCCGATGATGCCGCAGAAATCGCCGTACGCCGTGGAGCTCGCCCCCGGCGATTACTGGTGGTGCGCCTGCGGCCAGTCCAAGCGCCAGCCGTTCTGCGATGGCTCGCACAAGGGCGGGCTGTTCACGCCGGTGAAGTTCTCCGTGGCGGAGGCGCAGAAGGTGTGGCTGTGCGGCTGCAAGCATACCGGCAAGCAGCCGTTTTGCGACGGCACCCACCAGAAGGTCACATAAGGCATTACTTCTTGGTCGCGCTCCAGCGGCCTTCGGTGCCGTTGTCGGCACGAAACGAGCCCTCCATGCGCGCGCCGCTCACGCGGCCGCTGAGCTCGCGTCGCACGCCGGCGTCGTCGACGTAGGCGAACGCGACCTGGAAGCCGCGCAGGCGCGCCTCGCGCAATCCGCCGAGCAGCGGCCCGAGCGCGATGGTGCCCTCGATTTTCTGGTAGCGCTGCTCCAGCGTCACTTCGTGCCGGCCGGTGGTGCCGCCGCCGGCGAGCTCCAGCATCCAGGTGCCGGCGACGTTGGCGGGCACCACCCAGAAGTAGGCGCGCCGGCCATCGAGGCTGGACTCCTCGTCGGCGTCCCAGTCATCCATGCTGAACGAGTGCGACACCACGCGCGTGCCGGGGCGCATGCCGAGGATCTGCGGCCGCAGCTTCAGGTTGAGCGCCGGCAGCAGGTACATGGTGACCACGGTGGCTTGCGAGAAATCCGAAACAAAGATGTCGCCCTGCACGATGCGCGCGCGCCCGGCCACGCCCGCGCGCTCGACATTGCCCTGCGCGTGTCGCGCCATGTCGGCGTCGTACTCGATGCCCAGGGCGCGGGCGCCGAATTTCTTCGCCGCGGCGATGGCGATCTTGCCGTCGCCGGCGCCCAGGTCGACGACGTAGTCGTTGGCCGTCACCTGCGCCATGCGCAGCATGCGATCGACGACGTCGTCCGGCGTGGGCACCCAGATCACGTCCTTGCCCGCCTGGCCGACCTGCGGTTCGAAGGCCGGGCCCTGTTGCTGGGCGGAGACGGGGACGGCAACCAGCAACGCGGCCAGCGCCGCAACGGCGGGGCGAAGCAAACGCACGATGAACTCTCCTGCGGTGAAGAGACCCCGGATATTACAGCGCCGCGGCGGCGTGATCGGCCAGGCGCGAGCGTTCGCCGCGCGCCAGCGTCACGTGCCCGGCGTGCGACCAGTCCTTCATGCGGTCCACCACGTAGGTGAGGCCCGAGGAGCCTTCGGTCAGGTAGGGCGTGTCGATCTGCGCGATGTTGCCCAGGCACACCACCTTGGTGCCGGGGCCGGCGCGCGTCACCAGGGTCTTCATCTGCTTGGGCGTGAGGTTCTGCGCCTCGTCGATGATCAGCCACTTGTTGACGAAGGTGCGCCCGCGCATGAAATTGAGCGACTTGACCTTGATGCGCGAGCGCACCAGATCCCTCGTCGCCGCGCGGCCCCACTCGCCGCCCGATTCGTCGGTGGCGTTGAGCACGTCCAGGTTGTCTTCCAGCGCGCCCATCCACGGCTGCATCTTCTCCTCCTCGGTGCCGGGGAGGAAGCCGATGTCCTCGCCGATCGGCACGGTGACGCGCGTCATGATGATCTCGGAGAAGCGCTTCTGGTCCAGCGCCTGCGTCAGGCCCGCGGCGAGCGCGAGCAGCGTCTTGCCGGTGCCGGCCTGGCCGAGCAGCGTGACGAAATCGATGGCGGGGCTCATGAGCAGGTTGAGGGCGAAATTCTGCTCGCGGTTGCGCGCGGTGATGCCCCACACCGAATTCTTGGCGTGCGAGTAGTCGCGCACCGTTTCCAGCACCGCGCTGCGCCCCGAGCGCTCCTTCACCATGGCGTACAGCGGGCGCTCGCCGGCTTC
>DATKAX010000304.1:0-13164 GCA_035514595.1 Burkholderiales bacterium | reverse complement strand
GGGGTGGAGGTTTTCCAGTTCGCGTCCCTGAAGTCGGAGGAGGCGAAAACCACCCTCAAGAAACTCAACGCTGACCTGGGCATCATGGCCTTCGTCCTGCAGTTTGCACCGCAGGATTTCGTCACCATCCCGAAGCACGGCACGATCCAGTACCACCCGTCGCTGCTGCCGAAGTACCGCGGTCCCTCCTCGATCAACTGGCCGATCATCCGCGGCGACACGAAGACCGGCCTCAGCATCTTCCGTCCGACCGACGTGCTCGACGAGGGCCCGGTGGTCCTGCAGAAGGAGACGCCGATCGGGGCGGACGACACGCTGGGCACGGTCTACTTCGACCGCCTGTTCCCGATGGGGGTCAAGGCGATGCTCGAGGCGGCAGATCTCGTGATTTCCGGAAAACATCGGGAAGCGGCGCAGGACGAGTCCAAGGCGAGCTACGAGGGCTGGTGCCGCAAGGCGGAGGCGAAGCTCAACTGGGCCAATCACGTCGATTTCGTGTACAACACGATCCGTGGCTGCAATCCGGCGCCGGGCGCCTGGACCACGCTTGCCGGAACGGAGCTGCAGATCTTCGACGCCCGCAAGCACCCGGTGCGCACCTTCGGCGCGGTGAAGGGCAAGATCGGCGAGGTGGTCGAGGTCACCGGGAAGTCGTTCCAGGTGACGGCGCAGGGCGGGCGCATCGAAGTGCTGCGCGCCAAGCTCGGCGAAGGCAAGAAGGCCGCCGCCGCGGAGCTCATTTCCTCGGGCGACGTCAAGGCCGGCGCGCTGCTGGGAAGCTAGCGCGGCTCCCGCGTTGTTGACCGCTTCATATTGGACTGCAACAATGCGGTTCAGGCTGCTGTTTTAAGGGAGGTTTGTGCTCCAGCGGCGCGGAACAACAACAGGAGGGGCGGCATGAGACCCGGCTTCTGGAGAACCGACTGGTTCCTCGGCGTGCTCGTCGTGGTGCTGTTCGCGCTTTTCAGCCGGATGAGCGATCTGGTCCCGAGCCTCGAGCGCAAGGCCTACGACCTCGGCGTGGCGGCGAGCACCCGCACGCCGCACGAGCGCATCGCGGTGATCGCGATCGACGACACCTCGCTCGCGAACATCGGCCGCTGGCCGTGGTCGCGCGAGGTGCTCGCGCGCATGACCGACCGGCTTGCCGCGGCCAAGGCCAAGGTGATCGGCAACACGGTGCTGTTCAGCGAGCCGCAGCTCGATCCGGGCTATGGCTACATCGTGAAGCTGCTCGAGCTGGCGCGGGCCGCAGACGCTTCGCCGTTCGTGACGCTGCTGCGCGAGGCTGAGCGGGAGCTGAACACCGACCGCAAGCTCGCGCAGAGCTTCGAGCTCGCCGGCAACGTGCTGCAGCCGATGCTGTTCACCCTCGGCGAGCCGCTGGGCCGGCCCGACCGGCCGCTGCCCGAGTACGTGAGACGCAATGCCCTCACCCGGTTCTCAGGAGACGGCGAGCCGCCGCTGCCCGCGCGCGCGGTGCAGGCGCCCATCGACGCGATCGGGCGCGCCGCCGCGGCGCTGGGCCACCTCAACCAGCTGCGCGACGTCGACGGCGCGGTGCGCAGCGAGGCGCTGGCGATCGGCTACTACGGCGAGCTGTATCCGTCGCTCTCCCTGATGATCGCGGCGCGCTACCTCAACCTTCGACCCGACGACATCGCGGTGACGCTGGGCGAAGGCGTCGCGCTGCAGCGGCTCAGGATCGGCACCGATCCGGACCTGCTGATGCACACCTACTTCTACAAGGCGCCCGAGGACCGGCATGCGTTCCCGGTCGACTCGTTCTACGACGTCTACAGCGGCAAGATCCCGGTGGAGAAATATCGCGACCGCATCGTGCTGATCGGCGCCACCGCGGCCGGCCTGGGCGACGCGCCGGCGACGCCGGTAAAGGCCGCCATGCCGCCGGTCCTGGTGCTGGCGCACAACGTGTCCTCGATTCTTCAGGAGCACTTCTTCGTCGCGCCGGTGTGGGGCTATTCGGCGGAGCTCGCGCTCATCCTGCTGGTCGCCGTCTACGTCATTGCCGTCCTGCCGCGCCTTCCGGCGGGCACGGCGCTCGCGCTCTCCGGCGCGATGTTCGCGGGGTTTATCGCTGCGCATTTCGCCCTGATGGTCAGCGCGAGCACCTGGCTGCAGCTGATGCTCCCGGCGACGCTGCTGCTCGTCGGCCACGCGGCGCTGGTCTCCAAGCGCTTCATCGTCACCGAACGCGCGAAGCAGAAGTCCGACGAGAGCTCGGCGGAATCCAACCGCATGCTCGGCCTCGCCTACCAGGGCCAGGGCCAGCTCGATCTCGCCTGGGACAAGTTCCGCCAGGTGCCGCTGTCCGAGTCGCTGCTCGACAACCTCTACAGCCTGGCGCTCGACTTCGAGAGGAAGCGCCAGTTCAACAAGGCGGAGTCGGTGTTCCGCACCATGCACGGCCTCAATCCGAAGTTCCGGGACCTCGAGCAGAGGCTCTCGCGCGCCAAGCAGCTTTCCGAGACCGTGATCCTCGGCAGCGGCTCGCGCCACCCCGGCGGCACGCTGCAGCTCGGCGCCGGCGAGAAGCCGAAGTTCGGCCGCTTCGAGGTGCAGAAGGAGCTCGGCAAGGGCGCGATGGGGGTGGTGTACCTCGGCAAGGATCCCAAGATCGGCCGCGAGGTCGCCATCAAGACCCTGGGGCTCGCCCAGGAGTTCGAGCCCGACGAGCTCGCCGAGGTGAAGGAGCGCTTCTTCCGCGAGGCGGAAACCGCAGGGCGTCTCTCGCATCCGAATATCGTGACCATCTTCGACACCGGCGAGGAGCACGACTTTTGCTACATCGCCATGGAGCTGCTGAAGGGCGGCGACCTCGTGCCCTTTACCAAGCCCGAGAAGCTGCTGCCGGTGGACAGGGTGGTCTCGATCATCGCGCGCTGCGCCGACGCCCTGGGGTACGCGCACCGCCAGGGCGTGGTGCACCGCGACATCAAGCCCGCCAACCTGATGTACGACCCGCAGAGCGATACCCTGAAGGTCACCGATTTCGGCATCGCCCGGCTCACCGACAGCTCCAGGACCAAGACCGGGATGGTGCTCGGCACGCCCTCCTACATGTCGCCGGAGCAGCTCGCCGGCAAGCGCATCGACGGGCGCTCTGACCTGTTCTCGCTCGCGGGCAGCCTCTACCAGCTGCTCTGCGGCAAGCTGCCGTTCGAAGGCGAATCGATGGCCCAGCTCATGTTCAAGATCGCGAACGAGGCGCCTGCGGATGTCCGCAGCATCAACCCGCCCGTTCCGGGCGCGGTCGCGGCATTCCTCGAGCGCGCCCTCGCCAAGAACCCGGACGAGCGCTTCCAGACCGGCGAGGCGTTCGGCGGCGCCCTGCGCGCGACGCTCGCCGCCGCGTCGGCACCTCCGCCGCCGGCCGCCGCCAGCCGCAGCGTCGACATCGAGCTCTGAGCGGATGGACCTCACGCAGACACTCGAGATCGTCACCTGCACCGACCCGGGCATGGTCCGCTCGCACAACGAGGACTCGGTCGCCGCCGATGCGGCGAACGGCCTGGTGGTGCTCGCGGACGGCATGGGCGGCTACAACGCGGGCGAGGTCGCGAGCGGCATGGCGACGACGGTCATCGTGACCGAGATGCGCCAGATCCTGGGTTCGGTGCAGCCGCATGACCGCGACGAGCGCACCAACCAGGAGATCGCCGCGCGCCTGGTGCGCGAGCAGGTACTCAAGGCGAACAGCTCGATCTACCAGGCCGCCCAAAGCCAGCCGCAGTACGCCGGCATGGGGACCACGCTGGTGGTGTGCCTGTTCTTCGACAACCGGGTCCTGGTGGCGCATCTGGGCGACTCGCGCGTCTACCGGCTGCGCGACGGCGCCCTGGCGCAGGTGACCCGCGACCACTCGCTGCTGCAGGAGCAGATCGACTCCGGGATCATCACGCCGGAGCAGGCGAAGAAGGCCCAGCACAAGAACCTCGTGACCCGGGCGCTCGGCATCGACCCCACGGTGGAGCCCGAGATCCACGAGTATCCGGCCCGGCCCGGCGACATCTACCTGCTGTGCTCGGACGGGCTGTGCGACATGGTCGAGGACGACGACATCGGGATGACGTTGCGGGCGCTCGGCGCGAACCTCAATCTCGCCGCGCAGCAGCTCGTGCAGATGGCCAACGACAACGGGGGGCGGGACAACGTTTCGGTTATACTGGTGCGCGTCCTCCGGGAGTACCCCGGGCCTCGTGGCGTCATGGCCAAGGTGTTCGCGTGGTTAAAATAACCTCCCCCAGGGGCGCGCTATGGCGAAACTGATACTCAGCATGGATGGGCTGGTGCTCAAGGAGATCCCCTTGACCAAGGAGCGCACCACCATCGGCCGCAAGCCCCACAACGACATCCAGATCGACAACCTCGCGGTGAGCGGCGAGCACGCCGTCATCGTGACCATCCTGAACGACTCCTTCCTCGAGGACCTGGGCAGCACCAACGGCACGGTGGTCAACGGCAACCAGGTCAAGAAGCACTTCCTGCAGAACAACGACGTCGTCGAGCTCGGCAAGTACAAGCTGAAGTTCGTGGGCGAGGCGGCGCCCGCGCAGGCCGTGGAAAAGGCGGATTTCGAGAGGACCATGGTGCTGCGGCCCTCGGCCATGAAGTCGGCCGTGGACCAGGCCAAGACCATGCCCGGCGTCGCCGGGCCGGGCGGCGCGCCGACCGCGGTCGCGGCGCGCGCCGCGGCTCCGCAGGCGTCCACACCCGCCGCCGCGCCGGCGGCCGCCTCGGAGACGGCCTCGGTGCCGCCGAAGCCGGCGCAGCCTCTGGGCGCGATCCAGCTGCTGTCCGGCGCCAATGCCGGCAAGGAGCTCGAGCTCATCAAGCCGCTCACCACGCTGGGCAAGCCCGGGGTGCAGGTCGCGGTGCTCACGCGCCGCCCGCAGGGCTACTTCATCACCCACGTCGAGGGCGCCAACCGGCCGGTCGTCAACGGCCAGCAGATCGGTCCCGCCCCGCACGCGCTCAAGGACCACGACGTGGTCGAGCTGGCAGGGGTAAAAATGGAATTCTTCCTGAAGGCCTGACCTGAAACAGCACATCGCAAGGATCGCCATCGGCCTCGCGATCACGCTGTTCTTCATCGGGCATGCCGCCCGCTATTTCCCGACGGCCGACGGCAGGATCGGCTTCATCACCCAGCTCGACAACATCGTCTACGACGCGCGCCTGCGCGTGACGATGCCGCAGGGCCTAGACGAGCGCATCGTGATCCTCGACATCGACGAGAAGAGCCTCGGCGAGATCGGGCGCTGGCCGTGGAGCCGCAACCTGATGGCCGGGCTGGTCGAGAAGCTGTTCGAGCGCTACGGCGTGGCCCTCGTCGGCTTCGACGTGGTATGGGCCGAGCGCGATTCGAGCTCCGGCATCGAGGTGCTCGATGCGCTGGCGAGCGCCGACCTGAAGGAAGTCCCGGCGTTCCACGCCGCCTACGCCCGCCTGCGCTCGAGCCTGGACTTCGACGCACGCTTCGCGGCAAGCCTCAAGGGCCGCCCGGTGGTGCTGGGCTACTACTTCAACAGCGAGGAGCAGGCGGTCCGCGCGAACGCCATTCCCGATCCGGTTCTGCCCAAGGGCACCTTCGGCGGGAGGCGCATCGACTTTCCGCCCTGGAACGGCTACACCGGAAACCTGCCCATCTATCTGAAGAACGCCGCGGCGGCCGGCCACTTCAACCCGCTCACCGACTTCGACGGCGTGGTGCGCCGGGTGCCGATGATCGTGGAGTTCGAGGGCGCGTACTACGAGTCGCTGTCGCTCGCCATGGTGCGCACGCTGCTCGCAAAGGAAGGCGGTGCGTTCCCGGGCGTCGAGCCGGGCTTTCCGCCGGAGCGGCTGATGGCGAAGGGCTACGCCGGCCTGGAATGGCTCAAGGTGGGCCCGCTGACGATCCCGGTGGACGAGACCGCGAGCGCGCTGATTCCCTACCGCGGCAACCGCTTCAGCTTCCCCTACGTCTCGCTCGCGGACGTCATCAAGGACCGCGTCGACCCCGAGCGGCTCAGAGGCAGGATCGCGCTGGTCGGCACCACCGCTCCCGGACTGCTGGACCTGCGCTCGACGCCGGTCAACAGCGTCTTTCCGGGGGTCGAGATCCATGCCAACCTGATCGCGGGCATCCTCGACCGCGAGATCAAGCAGAAGCCGGCCTATATGCTCGGCGCCGAGGTGGTGCTGCTCGCCCTCGCCGGCGTCGCGCTCGCGGTGCTGATCCCGACGTTTTCGGCGCTGTGGGCCACCCTGGCGGCCATCGTCGCCCTCGCGCTCATCGCGATCTGCAACCTGCTCCTCTGGAACGAGGCGCACCTGGTGCTGCCGCTCGCTTCCTCGATGCTGATGATCGCGGGCCTGTACACCATGAACATGGCCTACGGCTACTTCGTCGAGTCGCGCTCGAAGCGCCAGTTCACGGAGCTGTTCGGCCAGTACGTCCCGCCGGAGCTGGTGGACAGGATGGCGCAGGACCCGGAGCGCTACAACATGGAGCCGCGCAGCGCCGAGCTCACCATCCTGTTCTCGGACGTGCGCGGCTTCACCAGCATCTCAGAGGCGCTCGAGCCCGAGGACCTGCGCGAGTACATCAACGAGTACCTGACCACGATGAGCTCGATCATCCGCAGCCGGTACCACGGCACGCTCGACAAGTACATCGGCGATGCGATCATGGCCTTCTGGGGCGCGCCGGTGGACGACCCGCAGCACGCGCGCAACGGCGTGCTCGCCGCCATGGAGATGCAGGCGCAGTGCGAGGCGCTCAACGCGCGCTTCGCCGCGCGCGGCTGGCCGGCGCTCAAGATCGGCGTCGGCCTCAACTCGGGGACGGTGCGCGTCGGCGACATGGGATCGGAGGTGCGCCGCGCCTACACCGCGATGGGCGACGCGGTCAACGTCGCCTCGCGCCTCGAGGGCAGGACCAAGGGCTACGGCGTCGGCATCCTCGTCGGCGAGCCCACGCGCAGGCTCGTCAAGGACGTGGTGTTCCGCGAAATCGACCGCATCAAGGTCAAGGGCAAGGACGAGGCGGTGATCATCTACGAGCCGCTCGGGCCGGAGTCGGTGCTCGGACGCAGCCGGGCGGACGAGCTCAAGCTCTGGAACCAGGCGCTGCGCGCCTACCGGGCGCAGCAATGGGACCCGGTCGAAGTGAGCCTCATCAACCTGCAGCGCATGAGCCCCGGCTGCGACCTGTACAAGGTCTACGCGGACAAGGTCGCCGCCATGCGCCGCAGCCCGCCGCCGCCGGACTGGGACGGCGTGACGGCTTTCGACGAGAAATAGCCCCGGCCATGCGACTGCGCGTTCTCGGCTGCTCCGGCGGAATCGGCGGGCGTCACCTGCGCACCACCTCGTTCCTGCTCGACTCCGACATCCTGATCGACGCCGGCACCGGCGTGGGAGACCTGACGCTCGCCGAGCTGTCGCAGATCGACCATGTCTTCGTCACCCACTCGCATCTCGACCACGTCACGTCGATCCCGTTCCTGGTCGACACGGTCGGCGGCATGCGCTCCAAGCCCATCCTGGTGCACGCGCAGCGCGCGACGATCGAGATCATGCACAACCATCTGTTCAACTGGGCGATCTGGCCGGACTTCACGGAGATTCCCTCGCCGCAGGCGCCGTTCCTGCGCTACGAGGAGATCGAGCTCGGCAAGCCGGTGTCGCTCTCGGGGCGGACCATCACGCCGATCCCGGCGGTGCACACCGTTCCCGCGGTGGGCTACCACGTCGACAGCGGCGCCGCGAGCCTGGTGTTCACCGGCGACACGGGGCCGAACGACGCGCTGTGGCGGGTGGTGAACCGGATCGAGAACCTGAAGTTCCTGATCATCGAGACCGCGTTCTCCAACAAGGAGCGCCACCTCGCGGAGATCTCGCGCCACCTGTGCCCCGAGACCCTCGCCGAGGAGCTCGCCAAGCTCGAGCGCAACGCCGAGATCTACATCACGCACCTCAAGCCGGGAGAGATCGAGCCGACCATGCTCGAGATCGAGGAATGCGCGGGCAAGTTCCGCCCGCGCCTGCTGCAGAACAACCTGGTGCTGGAGTTCTAGTGGCGAAGCCCGCGCAGCTCGCGAGGCTGGCGCCGCTCGCGGGCCTGTCCGCCGAGCGCCTCGCCGAGCTGGCCGAGGTGACCCCGGTCGAGCGCGCCGCGCGAGGCAGCGATCCGCTGCGCGAGCGGCAGCCGGCGCAGTCGGTGTTCCTGCTGGAAGGCGAGATGCTGGTCGCGTTCCAGGGCGGCGGTACCCTGGTGGTGGTGGGCGGCAGCGAGGAAGCGCAGGTCGCCCTCAACCGGCAGAAGAGCCGCGTGGCGCGCGCCAAGGCGATCACCGACGTCGAGCTCCTGGTGCTGGACGACGAAACCCTCGATGTCCTCGCCACCTGGGACCAGGTCGCCTCCGGCGAGGTGGGCGCGGCGATCGGCAGCGCGCTCTCGCGCGGGCAGCTGCGCGGCGGCGCGTTCGCGCAGCTGCCCGCGGCCCACATCGACGAGCTGCTCAAGCGCATCGAGCGCGTGAACGCGGCGCGCGGCGATACCGTGCTGCGCGAGGGCGACGAAGGCGACTACTACTACGTGATCGAATCGGGCCGCTTCCAGGTCGAGCGGCTGGTCGGGGGCGCAAGAGTGGTGCTCGCGGAGCTCAAGAGCGGCGACGCATTCGGCGAGGAGGCGCTGGTGTCCGAGGCGAAGCGCAACGCGAGCGTGATCGCGCTCACCGACGGGGAGCTGCTGCGTGTCGCGCGCGCCGATTTCAACGAGCTGCTGCGCGAGCCGCTGCTGCGGCGCCTCGCCTTCGAGCAGGCGGCCGATAAAGTGCGCGCGGGCGCGCTGTGGCTCGACGTGCGCTACCCCTCGGAATACCAGTACGACAAGCTGCCGGGAGCGATCAACGTGCCGCTCGCCGAAGTGCGCAACATGTTCGCGGTGCTCGACCGCTCCCGCGAGTACGTCGCCTACTGCCAGAGCGGGCGGCGCAGCGCCGCGGCGGCGTTCCTGTTCGCGCAGCGCGGCTTCAAGGTCTGGGTGCTCGAGGGCGGGCTGAAGGCCGCCGAAAAGCGCGCCTGAGCGGGAATAAGTCGTTGTGAATCATGGGTTCTGGCGCTAGTATGAGCGCCCAGAAAGAACCCGGGGCAGGGAGGGGTGGAATGAGCGCAGTCCTGAGCCACCAGGCGCCTTCGCAGACCGACGTCGGCGCGCGCCTGGCGTTCCAGAAGCAGCTCCAGGCGGTCACCAACAAGATCCACGCCACCAACAACATCGACGAGATCATGCTGGAGGTGAGCGCGGACGTCTGCGCGCTGTTCAACGCCGACCGCCTCACCATCTACTCGGTGAGCGACGACAAGCAGGCGATCGTCTCGAAGGTCAAGACCGGCCTGAACTCGTTCAAGGACCTCAAGCTGCCGATCGCCGAGCACTCGATCGCCGGCTACGTCGCGTTCGCGAAGAAGACCGTGAACATCAGGGACGTGTACGACGAGACGGAGCTGCGCGCGGTCAATTCCAGCCTGCGCTTCCTGCAGGAGGTCGACAAGCGCACCGGCTACCGCACCAAGCAGATGCTGGTGGCGCCGATCGTCGAGCAGGGCTCGAACGATCTGATCGGCGTGATCCAGATCATCAACAACAAGGCGGGCACGCCCTTCGGCGTGCTCGCCGAGGAAGGCGTCGCCGAGCTTTCGCAGACGCTCGCCATCGCCTTCAAGCAGCGCCAGAAGCCGCAGCTCGTCAAGACCAAGTACGACTACCTGATCGCGGACGCGGTGCTTTCCGCGGGCGAGTTCGACCTTGCCTCGCGCCAGGCGCGCAAGAAGGCGATCGACGTCGAGCAGGTGCTGACCGACGAGTTCCAGGTGAAGATCCCGGCCATCGGCCAGGCGCTCTCCAAGTTCTTCGGCGTGCCCTACGAGCCCTTCAAGCCCGACCGCGTGAAGCCGGCCGACCTGCTCAAGAACCTGAAGCGCGAGTACGTCGAGGCCAACCAGTGGCTGCCGATCGACGACACCAAGGAAGGCCTGGTGGTGCTGTGCCTGGATCCCGAGCGCATCCGCTCCTCGCGCATCGCGTCGAACGTGTTCCCGAAGGCGCGCATCTCCTACAAGGTGACGACGCAGAAGGAGTTCCGGGACACGCTGAACCTGTTCTACGGCCAGGAAACGGCCATGGACATGGGCAACATCGACGATCTGCTCTCGGGAATGGAGGCTGAGGGCGGCGAGGCGATCGAGGGCGGTGGCGCCGACGAGGTTTCGGCCGCCGCCGACAACGAGCTCGTCAAGCTCGTCAACAGGGTGATCGTCGAGGCCTACCAGCAGGGGGCGTCCGACATCCACGTCGAGCCCTATCCCGGCAAGGCGAAGACCGAGATCCGCTTCCGCAAGGACGGCTCGCTCGGACCCTACATCGAGGTGCCGGCGAGCTACCGCGCCGCGATCGCGGCGCGCATCAAGATCATGTGCGACCTCGACATCTCGGAGAAGAGGAGGCCGCAGGACGGCAAGATCAAGTTCCGGAAGTTCGGGCCGCTCGACATCGAGCTGCGCGTGGCGACGATCCCGACCGCGGGCGGGGTCGAGGACATCGTGATGCGCATTCTCGCCGCCGGCGAGCCGATCGCGCTCGACAAGATGGGTTTCTCGCCGAGGAACCTCGAGCAGCTGCAGGCCACGGTGGCGAAGCCCTACGGCCTGTTCTTCGTCTGCGGCCCGACCGGCTCGGGCAAGACGACGACGCTGCACTCCGTGCTCAGGTCGCTCAATACGCCCGATACCAAGATCTGGACCGCCGAGGACCCGGTCGAGATCACGCAGAAGGGCCTGCGGCAGGTCCAGGTCAACAAGAAGGCGGGCCTCGACTTCGCCGCGGTCATGCGCTCGTTCCTGCGCGCCGACCCTGACATCATCATGGTCGGCGAGATGCGCGACAAGGAGACCACCTCGATCGGCATCGAAGCCTCGCTCACGGGCCACCTGGTGTTCGCGACGCTGCACACCAACTCGGCGCCCGAATCGGTCATCCGCCTGCTCGATATGGGGATGGACCCGTTCAACTTTTCCGATGCGCTGCTCGGGATCCTCGCGCAGCGCCTCGCCAAGCGCCTGTGCAGCTGCAAGCAGGCCTATACGCCCGAGTCGGCGGAGCTGACCGCATTCCTGCGCGAGTACTGCGACGAGCTGATGAACATCCCCCGCTTCAAGGCCGATCCCAAAGGGGCGATGGAGGGGGTGTACAAGGACTGGGTCAAGCGCTACGGCAACGACAAGGGCCAGCTCAGCCTGTACAAGCCGGTCGGCTGCGACAAGTGCGGCGGCAGCGGCTTCAAGGGGCGCCTCGGCCTGCACGAGCTGCTGATCGCGAGCGACCGCCTCAAGAAGGCGATCCAGGAGCATTCCCGCGTCGCCGAGATACTCGCCATCGCGCTGGAAGAGGGCATGCGCACGCTTAAGCAAGACGGCATGGAGAAGTGCCTGACGGGCGTGACGCAGATCAAGGAAGTGCGATCGGTCTGCATCAAGTAGCACGCCCCGCGTGAGCGCGAGCCCCCCCACCCGGCACGGACTGCGCCTCGCGGCGGGCGAGCGTGCGGCCGCCGCCGAGGACCTTGGCCAGCGCCTGGAGCAGCTCAACGCGATCGGGGCGTCGCTGTCGGCCGAGCGCAACATCGACCGGCTGCTGGAGGCGATCCTCACCGCGGCGAAGACCATCACGCGCGCCGACGGCGGCACGCTTTACCGCCTCACCGAGGACAAGGCGCTGCGCTTCGAGATCGTACGCACCAGCTCGCTCAGCTACTACCTCGGCGGCACCAGCGGCAACCCGGTGCCGTTCTACCCGATCCAGCTTCACAAGGACGGCAAGCCCAACCACGGCATGGTCGCGGCGTACGCCGCCCTGACCGGCGAGACGGTCAACATCGCCGACGCCTACGCCGCCGACGGCTTCGACTTCTCCGGGACGCGCGCGTTCGACTCGAAGACGGGCTATCGCTCGAAGTCCTTCCTCACCGTGCCGATGCGCAACCACGACAACGAGATCATCGGCGTGCTGCAGCTCATCAATGCCCAGGACCCGGGCAGCGGCGAGATCGTCCCGTTCTCGGCTTCCGACCAGCATCTCGCGGAGTCGCTCGCCTCGCAGGCGGCGATCGCGCTCACCAACCGCATGCTCATCAACCAGCTCGAGCAGTTGTTCGAGTCGTTCATCAAGCTGATCAACTCCGCGATCGACGAGAAATCCCCCTATACCGGCGGGCACTGCCAGCGCGTGCCGGTGCTCACCATGCTTCTCGCCGAGGCGGCGGACGCGGCGCGCGAAGGGCCGCTCTCCGATTTCCGCATGAACGACAAGGATCGCTACGAGCTCAAGATCGCCGGCCTGCTGCACGACTGCGGCAAGGTGACCACGCCGGTGCACGTGGTCGACAAGGCGACCAAGCTCGAGACCATCTACGACCGCATCCATCTCATCGATACGCGCTTCGAGGTGCTCAAGCGCGAGGTCGAGCTGGAATCGCTCAGGCGCAAGTCTGCGCTCCTCGAGAGCGGCAAGCCCATGGAGGCGAACGAGGAGGACCGCCGCCTGCGGGCGCGGCTGCGCGCGCTCGACGACGACCGCAAGTTCCTGCACGCCTGCAACGTCGGCGGCGAGCGCATGCGCGATGCGGACATCCAGCGCGTGCAGCGCATCGCGGAGTACCGCTGGCGCGACGTCACCGGACACGAGGCGAAGTTCCTGACCGACGACGAGGTGAGGAACCTGACGATCCGCTCGGGCACGCTCACCGACGAAGAGCGCAAGATCATCAACCACCACATCGTCGCCACCATCCGCATGCTGGAGGCGCTGCCCTGGCCCAAGCACCTCGCCCGGGTTCCCGAGTACGCCGGCGGCCACCATGAGCGCATGGACGGCAAGGGCTACCCCAAGGGCCTCACGCGCGAGCAGATGTCGGTCCAGGCGCGCTGCATGGGCATCGCGGACATCTTCGAGGCGCTGACCGCCAAGGACCGCCCCTACAAGAAGGGCAAGACGCTGTCGGAGTCGCTCGAGATCCTGGGTCGCATGCGGCTCAACCACCACATCGATCCGGATCTGTTCGACATCTTCGTGCGCGACAAGGTCTACCGCCGCTA
>DATKAX010000303.1:0-7588 GCA_035514595.1 Burkholderiales bacterium | reverse complement strand
TCGCCGCTGCCCCAGTTGCGCGCCGAGCGCAGCCCGTAGAGCTGCACGCCGAAGCCCCACACCCGGCCGCCGCGCTCCAGCACCTCGGGCTGGTAGCAGCGCCCCGCCGGAATGCGCAGCCGCCGCCCCTTGCGCGCCGGCCCCAGCGCCGCCGCCAGCGCGCGCCGGGTCTGCGGATCGATCTTCTTCTTCCGCCCCCAGACGTCGAGGTAGCTCTCCGCGATCTCGCTCATGCAAAACCGGGGTCAGAGCCCGATTTCTTCTCCCTTATTTCTCGAGCCACCAGCCGACCGTCCAGGGCTCGCCTGGAGCCCCGTTTGACCACAGTTGGGTGGCTCGCGGGAATGGATCGATTTTCAGATTTTCATCCGAGCAGTTCGCGATGAGGACCAGCCCGTCCCACTTCACCTCGAAAGCGCGCTCGGCGAGCATGCGGTAGCGGCCGGGGCCAAAGTCACGGGTGGCGATCTCGCGTGCGCGCAGCGCGAGCAGCTCGCGGTAATAGGCGAGCCATGCCTCGTCCCGCTCCTCCCAGCGCAGCACCGACTGGCGGAACGTGCCTTCGGCGAGCGGATCCGGGATGCGCTCGCGCGCCGCCGGGTCCTGGAAGGCGGCGAAGCGCGCGAACTCCCCGCGCCGCCCGTCCCTGACGGCCGCGCCGAGCTCGCCCTCGTAGTCGCAGAAGTACAGGAACGGCTGCCGGCAGCCCCATTCCTCGCCCATGAAAAGCAGCGGCGGCGAGGGCGCGAGCAGCTGGATTGCCACGAGGCTTTTCAGGATTTGATTTTCCGTGAGACAGACAAGCCTTTCCCCAAATGCCCGGTTGCCGATCTGGTCGTGGTTCTGCAGGAAGTCGACGAAGCAAGAGGGCGGCAGGTGCGAGCTCGGCTCGCCGCGCGGCTCGTCGCTGAAGGGGGACACCTCCCCCTGGTAGGCGAAGCCCTCCGCAAGGCAGCGCGCGAGATGCCGCGCCGGGGCGTCGGCATAGGCGACGTAGTAGCCGTCGCGCTCCCCGGTGGCGAGCACGTGGTAGCCATGGTGCGAGTCGTCGTTCCACTGCGCCGTGTAGCGCCCGGGGCCGATGAAGCGCGCCTGGTTGGCGTCGTTCTCCAGCACGAGGTGCTTTTGTCCCTGAATCTCTCGTTTCACCCGGGTGGAGATCTCATCGAGTATGTGTGTCGGCGAGTCGTCGGCGATGGCGTGCACCGCGTCGAAGCGCAGGCCGTCGAAGCGGCATTCCTCGAGCCAGTACAGCGCGTTGTGCACGAAGAACTCGCGCACCCAGCGGCTCGCGGCGCCGTCGAAGTTGATCGCCGCGCCCCAGGGGGTCTTGTGGCGCTCGGTGAAGAACTGCGGCGCGTAGCGGTGCAGGAAGTTGCCCTTCGGCCCGAAGTGGTTGTAGACCACGTCGAGTAGCACCATCAGCCCGGCGCGGTGCGCCGCCTGCACCAGCGCCTTCAGGTCCTCCGGCCGCCCGTAGCGGCTGTCGGGCGCGAACGGCAGCACGCCGTCGTAGCCCCAGTTGCGCCTGCCGGGAAAGTCGGCGAGCGGCATCAGCTCGATCGCGGTAATCCCGGTCTTTTTGAGCTCTGGAAGTTTTTCCTTCACTGCGTTGAAAGTGCCGTCGGGCGTGAAGGTACCAACATGCAGCTCGCAGATCACCGCCTCGCGCCACGGCCGGCCGCGCCAGCCGCCCTCGTCCCAGCGGAACGCCGCGGGGTCGATCACCTCGCTCGGCCCCTCGGCGTCCTCGGGCTGGAAGCGCGAGGCCGGGTCCGGGACCATCTCGGCGCCGTCGATGCGGTACCGGTAGCGCGTGCCCGGGCCGGCCGAGGACTCGACGGCTTCGTGCCAGCCATCGCCGCTTTTCTTCATGGGGAAGGAATTGGTTGAAAGAACCAGATCCACCCGCTTCGCCGCGGGGGCCCAGAGGCGGAAGCGCACGCCGCCGCCCGCCAGGACTTCGGCCCCGAAGGGCATGCGGTGGGCGCTCGCTAGGGCTTTTTCTTCGGCCACCATCGCTCCAGGAGGTCCGCCGCCCAGTCCTTGCCGCCCAGCCCGAAGGCGAGCGCGAGCGCGAACACCAGCCCGGCGAGCACGATGAGGAAGCTCTGGCGCACGATGTCGCCGCCGATCCCGACCTGGTCGAGCGCGATCAGCACGACGAAGGTGACCAGGGCGTACTGGGCGAGGCGCCCCAGCAGGTCAGCGTCCTGTATCTGCACGTTGCGGCAATAGGCGGTGAGAGCATTCGCCACGAAGCGAGCAAAATACGCGCCGAAAGCGAGGATCAGCATCGCCACCATCAGCCTGGGCACGAACAGCACCACCCGGCCGAGCAGATCGGTGATGTAAGTGAGCCCGAGCAGGTTGAAGCCGATCACCAGCGAGGCGAGGATCACCAGCCAGTAGAACAGCGCCGCCAGGATGTCGGTGGCATCTGCGTTCACGCCGCCGTCGCGCAGGAAGCCGTCGATCCCGGCGCGCTCGGTGACCACGTTGAAGTTCGCGGCGCGCAGGCCCTTCGCGATGGCGTAGCGCACCATCCTGGCGAAGATCCAGCCGATGATGATCACCAGCACCGCGAGCGCGAGCCGCGGCAGGATGTCCCCGAGCTGGCGCATGAACACCCGGACGGGCTCCAGCATTACCTCGATGCGGTCCATGTCAGTCCCCCTTTACCGATTCGGCAAGCGCGGCGAGCCCCTGCGCGGGGATGTGCAGCCATGCCGGCCGGTTGTTGAGCTCGTAGCGCAGCTCGTAGAGCGCCTTCTCGATCTCGAAGAGCCGTAGCAGCCCTTGCGCGTCCGCGGCCGAGTCGGCGAGGCCGCTCCCGGCCGCGGCGTCGAAATACGCCTTCAGGAAGGCGCTGCGCGCCGCGGCTTCCCAGGCGTCGAGCGAGCCGTCCTTGGACTCGGCGCGCAGCAGCGCCGCCCCGCGCGCATAGCTGAACGAGCGCAGCATTCCCGCCACGTCGCGCAGCGGCGAATGCTTGCGGCGCGCCTCCGCCAGCGGCCGCGACGGCTCGCCTTCGAAGTCGATGATGAAGAAATCGTTGCTCACCAGCAGCACCTGCCCGAGGTGGTAGTCGCCGTGGTGGCGGGTCTTGAGCGCCGGCTTCGCCGGGGCGGCGCAGGCGTCGATCATCGCCGCCACGCGCTCGCGCTGCGCAAGCAGCGGCTTCGCATGCTCGTGCGGCGACTTCTCGATCAGGGCGAAGGTCTCCGCCGCCTCCTCGCGCACGCTGGCCTTCCACTGCGCGACGTCCTGCCCGGTGAGCGGCTCGGGCTCGAAGGCCGGGTCGCCCGCGGGCGTCGCGAGCGCGCGGTGCAGCTCCGCGGTCCGGGTGGCGAGCGTCTGCATCAGCGTGAGGTAGGCGCCGTGCTCCTCGTCCTTGAGCGGCGCCTCGAGGAAGCGCTCCAGGTACGCGGCCGTGTAGCTCCAGGCGTCGCCCTGGTTGGGGACGTAGGCCTGCAGCAGCCCGACCGTGGCCGGCTCTCCCGAGCCGGCGGCGTACTCGATCGACCCGGCGAGCGGCACGCAGTTCGGGAAGCGCGCGGTCTCGGTCAGGAAGCGGCCCATCTCGAGCTCGGGATTGATTCCCGGCCGCAGGCGGCGATAGCACTTCAGGAACAGGCGATCGCCCAGGGGGACCGAGGTGTTCGTGCTCTGCGTGTTGAGGGTTCCGGGCGTGAGCGTCGCCACCTCGTCCCCGGCGAGCTCGGCGAAGGCGCTGGTCGGCGTGAAGCGCAGCGTACCTTTGTCCATCGGCAGGGCAAGGCTCCCGCCGATCGCCTTGACCACGTGGCGGCAGAACGCCTCGTCCGCCATGGCGTCGGCAAGCACGCCGACGTTGGCTTGCTGGCGCACGCGCGCGACGGTTGCCGCCGAGAGCGAGCGCACGTGCTCCTCGTCCTCCTCCCAGCCCAGGGCAAGCGGCAGAAAGTAGGTCGTTTCCTTGACCTGAAGGAAGGTCAGCAGCCAGCTGATGCCGCCGACGTCCCACACCGCGTGGTCGGCGAGCGCGGCGCTCGCCACCGGCTCGCCCTTCTGCGCGTACCAGCGCTGCGCCTCGATGAAGCGCGGCAGCACCTCGTTCTCGAGCTGGGCGCGCAGCTTCTCCGCCATGCCCTTGCGCCAGGGCACCACCCTGTCGCGGAAGAAGGAGAGCCAGCCGTCGAACAGCACCAGCACGGGCGCCTCCTCGGGCACGATCATCTGCTTGTGCCACTCGGGCGGAGCGGCGTCGGTGGCGAGGCGAAACCAGTAGAACGCATAGGCAGGAAGGGTAAGAAGGTACGGCAGATCGCCGATCGGCGGGAAGGCGGTGCGCCCGAGCAGCTCGACCGGCACCCGGCCCTTGAAGCGCTTCAGGTCGAGCTCCAACGGCTGCGCCGAGCGCGACAGGTTCGCCACGCACAGGATGGCATCTTCGCCGTACTCTCTCAGGTAGGCGAGGACCTTGCGGTTGCCCGGGTGCAGGAATGCGAGCCGCCCGCGGCCGAAGGCGTGGCTCCCCTTGCGCACGGCGAGCATGCGCTTGGTCCAGTTGAGCAGCGACGCCGGGTCGCGCGCCTGGGCCTCGACGTTCAGCGCCTCGTAGCCGTAGACCGCGTCCATGATCGGCGGCAGGTACAGGCGCTGCGGGTCGGCGCGCGAGAAGCCGGCGTTGCGGTCGGGGCTCCACTGCATCGGCGTCCTTACGCCGTTGCGGTCGCCCAGGTAGATGTTGTCGCCCATGCCGATCTCGTCGCCGTAGTACAGGATCGGCGAGCCGGGCATCGACAGCAGGAGGCTGTTCATCAGCTTGATGCGCTCGGGGTCGTTCTCCATCAGCGGCGCGAGGCGCCGCCGGATGCCGAGGTTGATGCGCGCCTGCATGTCCGCCGCGTACTGCCGGTACATGTAGTCGCGCTCCTTCGAGGTGACCATCTCCAGGGTCAGCTCGTCGTGGTTGCGCAGGAAGATCGCCCACTGGCAGATGTCGGGAATCTCCGGCGTCTGCTGCATGATCTCGACCAGCGGATGGCGGTCCTCCTGCGCGATCGCCATGTACATGCGCGGCATCAGGGGGAAGTGGAACGCCATGTGGCACTCGTCGCCGTCGCCGAAATACGGTCGCACGTCCTCGGGCCACTGGTTCGCCTCGGCGAGCAGCAGCCGGTTCGCGTAGCGCGCGTCGATGCGCGCGCGAATCTGCTTGAGCACCGCGTGGGTCTCGGGCAGGTTCTCGTTGCTCGTGCCCTCGCGCTCGACGAGGTAGGGGATCGCGTCCAGGCGAAAGCCGTCGACCCCCATCTCGGCCCAGAACTCCATCACCCGCAGCACCGCGCGCAGCACCTTCGGGTTGTCGAAGTTGAGGTCGGGCTGGTGGGTGAAGAAGCGGTGCCAGTAGTACTGCTTCGCCATCGGGTCCCAGGCCCAGTTCGAGGTCTCGGTGTCGGTGAAGATGATGCGCGTGCCCTTGTACTTCTGGTCGCTGTCGCTCCAGACGTAGTAGTCGCGCTTGGGCGAGCCAGGCGGCGCGCGCCGCGCCGCCTGGAACCAGGGATGCTGGTCGGAGGTGTGGTTCACCACCAGCTCGGTGATCACCCTGAGGCCGCGCCGGTGCGCCTCGCGCACGAACAGCCGGACATCGCCGCGCGTGCCGTACTGCGGATGCACGTTGCGGTAGTCCGAGACGTCGTAGCCGTCGTCCTTGAGCGGCGAGGGATAGAACGGCAGCAGCCAGACGGCGTTGACGCCGAGATCCTGGATGTAGTCGAGCTTCGAGGTCAGGCCGCGGAAGTCGCCGACACCGTCCGCGTTGGAGTCGAAGAAGGCCTTGATGTGCAGCTGGTAGATGACCGCGTCCTTGTACCAGACGGCGCGGTCGACCTCGCCTTCACGCGAAGGCGTCGAAGTCTCGCTCGGTATGGGATCGCCTGAGTACACGGAAGACATGCGCCGGAAGGGTCTGCGGGTTCAGTTCGACGTAGTTTCTATGGCCGTTCCAGATGTAGCGTCCGCCGCTCAGCAGGTCGTGGACCTCGAAAGTCTCGTCGCCGAAGCCGAACTCGATCCAGCCCGAGTGCACGTGGTGGGGATCGAGGTTCACCGCGACGAGGATCAGGTTGTCCGCCTGCTGCTTGGAATACACCAGAAGCTGCTCGTTGTCCACGTGGTGGAAGCGCAGGCTCCAGTCCGACTGCAGCGCCGCGTTCTCCTTGCGTATCCGGTTGAGCCTCGCCAGCAGGGCGCTCAGGCTGTCGGCGCGCGCGCGCTCCCAGCGCTTGATCTCGTATTTCTCCGAGCGCAGGTACTCCTCGCTGCCCGGCTCGCGCGGCGCGCGCTCGAGAAGCTCGTACGCCGGGCCGTAGATCCCGTAGCTCGCGGCGAGGGTCGCCGCGAGCACCGCGCGCACGATGAACGCCGGGCGCCCGCCGGTCTGCAGGTACTCGTGCAGGATGTCGGGCGTGTTGGGCCATACGTTGGGGCGGAAGTACTCGCGCGAGGGGTGCTGCGTGAGCTCGGTGAAATACTCGATGAGCTCGCGCTTGGTGTTGCGCCAGGTGAAGTAGGTATAGGACTGGGTAAAGCCGAGCTTCGCCAGGCGGTGCATCACCCGGGGGCGCGTGAACGCCTCCGACAGGAAGATGAGCTCGGGGTGCTCGCGCTTGAGCTCGCCGATCGCCCACTCCCAGAACGGGAACGGCTTGGTGTGGGGGTTGTCGACCCGGAAGATCTTCACGCCGTGCCCGATCCAGAACTCGAACACGCTCTTCAGCTCCTCCCAGAGACCCTTCCAGTCCGGGTTCTCGAACTCGAACGGGTAGATGTCCTGGTACTTCTTGGGCGGGTTCTCGGCGTACTGCACGCTGCCGTCGGGCCGCCAGCGGAACCAGTCGGGGTGCTGCTTCACGTACGGGTGGTCGGGGGAGCATTGGAACGCGATATCCAGCGCGGTCTCCATCCCCCGCTTTTTCGCCTCTGCGACCAGGAAGTCGAAGTCTTCAAAACTGCCGAGATCAGGATGCAGGGCCTTGTGCCCGCCCTGCTTCGCGCCGATCGCCCAGGGGCTGCCGGCGTCGCCGGGCTCGGCGCTCACCGCGTTGTTGCGGCCCTTGCGCGCGGTGGTGCCGATCGGGTGTACCGGCGGCAGGTACAGCACGTCGAAGCCCATGTCCTCGACATAGGGCAGCAGCTTGACGAGGTCCTTGAACGTGGCGTGCTTGCCGTCCTCGCGCGCCGAGCGCGGGAACATTTCGTACCAGGCGCTGAAGCGCGCGCGCACCGGGTCGACCACCACTTCGAGGGTTCTCTCATAGCTCGAGATGTTCTCCGCGGCCGGAGGCGGCGATTTCGCTTCCATCGCCGCTTCATAGCTTTCTATTTCCGAACCCAACAGCTTCGCCCCGATCTGCAGGTCGATGGTGAGGTCCTGGCCGGCGTCCTGGCGCTTTTTCAGGTCGCGCTGCCAGGTGAGGAAGGGATCGGCCCAGCCGCGCACCGTGTACTGGTAGCGGCCGAGCTTCTCGACGCGGAACGAGGCCACCCAGTGGTCGTTCAACCGGAACTCCATCGGCACGCGCTGCCACTCCTTTTCGCC
>DATKAX010000302.1:0-3418 GCA_035514595.1 Burkholderiales bacterium | reverse complement strand
GAGAGCTTGATCGGCATGCCGACGTTCCACCACTTGCCGCGCTGCGGATGGTCGAGCTCCACCCACATGTCGCGACCGCGCACGTGCTCGTCGTTGGCGAGGTCCTCGGTGCTCATGATCGGCCCGCAGGGCACGTCGATGGGATTCAGGATCGCCATGAACTCGCGCTTGGTGTAGTTCTTGGCGAAGTCCGTGATGATCCTCCACATCTCGTTCTGGTTTTTCCTTCTGTCTGAAATTTTCGCGAAGCGCGCATCGCCCGCCAGCGCTTCGCCGCCGATGAGCTTTGCGAGGTCCTCCCACACCGCTTCCTGCACCACCACGTAGAGCCAGTCGTTCGGCCCGTGCGGCTTGCAGTGGATGGCGTTGCCGAGCTGGCCGCCGCCCGAGTCGTTGCCGGCGCGCGGCACCGCGCCCATGCCCTGGTGCGTCGGCACCGAGTATTCCGACAGCGACTGACGGGTGAGGCGCTGGTGGTCGCGGAACTTGACGCGGCACAGGTTCATCACGCCGTCCATCATCGCCACTTCGACGTACTGGCCCTTGCCGGTGCGCTCGGCCTGGCGCAGCGCCGCGAGCAGGCCGATGGCGAGGTGCAGGCCGGTGCCCGTATCGCCGATCTGCGCGCCGGTGACGAAAGGCGGGCCCTCGGGCACGCCGGTGGTGCTCATCGCGCCGCCCATCGCCTGGGCCACGTTCTCGTAGGCCTTGAAGTCGGCGTACGGCCCGCTCGAGCCGAAGCCCTTGATCGAGCCCATCACGATCTTCGGGTTGATCGAGCGGATCTTCTCCCACGGAAAGCCGAAGCGCTCGAGCACGCCCGGGCCGAAGTTCTCCATGATGATGTGGCACTTCTTCAGCAGGTCGACGAACACCTGCTTGCCTTCCTCGGTCTTCATGTTGACCGTGATCGAGCGCTTGTTGCAGTTGAGCATCGTGAAGTACAGGCTGTCGGCGTTCGGCACGTCGCGCAGCTGCCCGCGCGTCGCGTCGCCTTGCGGGTTCTCGAACTTGATCACGTCGGCGCCCAGCCAGGCGAGGAGCTGCGAGCAGGTCGGCCCTGCCTGCACGTGCGACATGTCGAGGATGCGGATTCCCTTGAGTGCTTCCATGCTGATCTCCAAGAACCTATTTCTTCTTCGCCGTCGGGTTCAGGCTCGTGATGCGGCCGCTTTCGGTGCCGGCCTTTTCGTCGATGATGGCGTTGATGAGCGTCGGCCTGCGCGAGCGGAGGGCTTCCTCCATGGCCTTGCGCAGATCGGCCGGGGTCGTGGCGTGCACACCCACGCCGCCGAAGGCCTCCATCAGCTTTTCATAGCGCGCATCCTTGACGAACACCAGGGGCGACGGATCGCGGCCGCCAGTCGGATTGACTTCGTCGCCGCGATAGACACCGTTGTTGTTCAGGATCACCACGCACACCGGCAAGCTATACCTGCAGATGGTCTCCACTTCCATGCCGGAAAAGCCGAAGGCGCTGTCGCCCTCGACCGCGATCACCGGCTGGCCGCTGACCGCGGCGGCCGCGACGGCAAAGCCCATGCCGATGCCCATCACGCCCCAGGTGCCGACGTCCAGGCGCTTGCGCGGCTTGTACATGTCGACGATGCTGCGGGTGAAGTCGAGCGCGTTGGCGCCTTCGTTGACCAGGATGGCGTCCGGGTTGGCCTTGATGATGTCGCGCACCACGGCGAGCGCGCTGTGAAAATTCATCGGCGAAGGATTCTTCGCCAGCGTTTCCGCCATCTTGGCGAGGTTCTTGCTCTTGCGCTCGGCGATGGCGGAGAGCCACTCCGCCGGAGGCTTCGCCCAACCGGATCCTATTGCATTGAGAAAGGCAGAAACACAGGAGCCGATGTCGCCCACCACCGGGGCGTCGATGCGCACGTTGCTGTCGGCTTCTTGCGGCGAGATGTCGATCTGGATGAACTTCTGGCCGCCCCAGTCCTTGGGATCCTTGCCGCCCCAGGTCTTGCCCTTGCCGTGCGAGAGCAGCCAGTTCAGGCGGGCGCCGACCAGCATCACCACGTCAGCCTCGGCCAGCACGTAGGAGCGGGTGGCGGCAGCGGACTGCTCGTGCGTGTCGGGCAGCAGGCCCTTGGCCATGGCCATCGGCAGGTACGGAATTCCGGTCTTTTCGATCAAGGAACGAATCTCTGCATCGGCCTGCGCATAGGCGGCGCCTTTGCCGAGGATGATGAGCGGACGCTTGGCGCTCTTCAGCAGCTCGAGGGCGCGCTGCACGGCGTCCGGGGCCGGGATCTGGCGCGGCGCCGGATCGACCACCTTGATCAGCGATTTCCTGCCGGCGTCCGCGTCCATGTTCTGGGCGAAGATCTTCCCCGGCAGATCGAGGTAGACGCCGCCCGGGCGGCCGGAGACGGCGGCGCGGATGGCGCGCGCGATGCCCACGCCGATGTCCTCGGCGTGCAGCACGCGGTAGGCGGCCTTGGCGAGCGGCTTGGCGATGGCGAGCTGGTCCATCTCCTCGTAGTCGCCCTGCTGCAGGTCGACGATCTCGCGCTCGCTGGAGCCGCTGATGAGGATCATCGGGAAGCAGTTGGTGGTGGCGTTGGCCAGCGCCGTCAAGCCGTTGAGGAAGCCTGGCGCGGACACCGTCAGGCAGATGCCCGGCTTTTGCGTCATGTAGCCGGCGATGGCGGCGGCGTTGCCGGCGCTTTGCTCATGGCGAAACGAAATCACGCGCATGCCTGCAGCCTGTGCCAAGCGGGTGAGGTCGGTGATCGGGATACCGGGCAGCCCGAAGATCGTATCGATGCCGTTGAGCTTGAGTGCTTCGATGACCAGATGAAAGCCGTCGATCGATTGTGATGCGCTGACAGTGGCGACTTGAGGTTCGGCGGTGCCCATGGGCTGGCTCCTATGAGGGACCGTAATGGTAAGAATGCCGTCCCCCCGGGGGCCTTGACTGAGGTCAAGGGTCTAAAATCCCGCCTCGAATGACCTCCCTGGCCTCTCACCCGCAGCGCAACAGCCTGCGCCTGCAGCTGCGGCAGAACCAGCTGCTGCAGGGAATGAGCGCCGCGCAGTGGTCCGAGCTCGAGCCGCTGCTCTCGGTAGTCGACTACCGCAAAGGCGACCCGCTGGCGCGCCAGGGCGACGAGGAGATGGAGCAGTTCTTCATCCTCGAAGGGATGCTGAAGCGCGTGGTCTCCAACCCGGAGGGGCGCGAGATGATCCTGCGCTTCGCCGCCGAGACCGAGATGGACACCTCCTACGCCGCCTGGCGGCTGCGCACCCCGGTGCCCTACTCGATCGTGGCGATGACGCGGGTGCGCACCGCCGAGCTGCCGATGCCGCTGTGGGCGGAGTTCCTCGAGCGCCACCCGGAGGTGAAGCTGCGCTTCGAGTACGAGGTGATGAAGCTGATGTCGGAGGTGATGGCGCACACCATCAC
>DATKAX010000301.1:0-12390 GCA_035514595.1 Burkholderiales bacterium | reverse complement strand
AACCTGCTGCCGATCCCGCTGCTCGACGGCGGGCACCTGATGTATTATGCGATCGAGATCGTGAAAGGCAGGCCCGTGTCCGAGCGCGCGATGGAACTCGGGCAGCGCGTGGGTCTTGCGCTGCTTCTGGTCATAATGGTTTTCGCTTTCTACAACGACCTGAATCGCCTCCTGACGGGCTGAATGCTGCGCACTGGCGTCATCGCCGCGGTGCTTGCCGCGACAGTGCTCGTGGCGCCCGCGGCGGCGAGCGCGCAATCGTTCCAGCCCTTCGTGGTAAAGGATATCCGCGTCGAGGGACTGCAGCGCACCGAGCCGGGCACGGTCTTCAGCTACCTCCCGGTGAAGGTCGGCGAGACCCTGGACGAGGAGAAGGCGCAAGCCGCCCTGCGCGCGCTGTATGCCACCGGCTTCTTCCAGGACGTGCGGCTGGAAGCCGAAAATCAGGTTCTCGTGGTCTTCGTCCAGGAGCGCCCCGCGATCGCGCAGATCGACTTTTCGGGCATGAAGGAGTTCGAGTCCGAGAATGTACGCAAGGTGCTGCGCGAGCTGGGAATGGCCGAAGGGCGCATCTTCGACCGCTCGGTGCTCGACCTGGCCGAGCAGGAGCTGAAGCGCCAGTACCTCTCGCGCGGCCTTTATGCGGCCGACGTGCAGACCACCGTCACGCCGCTCGAGCGCAACCGCGTGGGCATCAACATCGCGGTCACCGAAGGCGACGTGGCCAAGATCCGCGGCATCAACATCGTCGGCGCGCGGGCCTTCCCGGAGAAGGCGCTGCTCGACCAGTTCGTGCTGCGCACGCCGGGATGGCTTACCTGGTACACGAAGCACGACCGCTACTCGCGCGAGCGCCTCGCCGCCGACCTCGAGGCGCTGCGCGCCTACTACCAGAACCGGGGCTTCCTCGACTTCAACATCGAGTCGACCCAGGTCTCGATCACGCCAGACCGGCGCGACATCTACATCACCGTCAACGTGCACGAGGGCGAGAAGTACACCGTGTCGGATGTGCAGCTCTCGGGCCAGATGCTGGTGCCGCGGGAGGAGCTCGAAAAGCTGGTGCAGCTCAAGCCCGGTGACGTTTTCTCGCGCGAGAAGCTGGTGGCCAGCACCAAGGCGATCGCCGACCGCCTCGGCAACGAAGGCTACGCCTTCGCCAACGCCAACGCGATTCCCGAGCTCGACAAGGAGAAGCGCAGCGTCGCGTTCAACATCGTCATCGATCCGGGCCGTCGCGTCTACGTGCGGCGCATCGACGTCGCCGGAAACACCAAGACCCGCGACGAGGTGGTGCGCCGCGAGATGCGCCAGCTCGAGGGCGCGTTCTACGACGCCTCGAAGATCCAGCTTTCGCGCCGGCGCATCGACCGCACGCAGTACTTCAGCGACGTGACCGTGCAGACGCACCCCGTGGAAGGCAGCCCGGACCAGGTCGATATCGTCTACACGGTGACGGAGCGCTCGACCGGCGCGCTGCTGCTGGGGGTCGGCTTCTCGAGCGTGGAGAACGTCGCGCTTTCCGCCTCTCTCACCCAGTCGAACGTCTTCGGCACCGGAAAGTTCCTGTCGTTCAACATCAACAGCGGCAGCGTCAATACCGTGTACTCGCTGTCCTTCCTCGATCCCTACTACACCGTGGACGGCGTGAGCCGCGGCTTCGACGTCTACGCACGCGAGACCGACGCGTCCGGGCTGGCGGTCGGTCCCTACCGCACCAAGGCGCTCGGCGGCGGGGTCAAGTTCGGCTACCCGGTGTCCGAAACCGTCACCGTCGACTTCGGCCTGAACCTGGAATCGGTCGAGCTCGAAACCTTCGCCACCAGCCCGCTGCAATATCTCGAGTTCGTCGAGGACTTCGGCAACGAGTACACCTACGGCGCATTGACCTCGGGATGGGCGCGCGACACGCGCGACAGCCTCATCCAGACCAACGCCGGGACCTACATGCGGGCCGCGCTGGAGCTCGCCGGCGCCGACCTGCAGTACTACCGGCTCGGCTACCAGCATCAATGGTACCGTCCCTTGACGCGTAACATCACCGCCCACCTGGGCGGTGAGCTCGGCTATGCGGCCGGCTACGGCGGCAGGCCGCTGCCGTTCTTCAAGAACTTCTTCGGCGGCGGTCCGGGTACCGTGCGCGGCTATCGCACCTATTCGCTCGGCCCGCAGGACGTCAACGGCAACGCCGTCGGCGGCAACCGCAAGTTCGCGGGAAGCGCGGAGCTGCTGTTTCCGGTTCCGGGCGCGGCGCAGGACCGCTCCCTGAGGCTGGCGGCGTTCGTCGACGGCGGCCAGGTGTTCGACGACAAGTACGACTTTTCCAACCTGCGCTACTCCGCCGGGATCGCGCTATTCTGGGCGTCGCCTTTCGGGCCGCTGCGGCTATCCTGGGCGCATCCCCTGAACCCGGAGAGCGGAGACCGGATTCAGAAGCTACAATTCACCTTCGGCACAGGTTTCTGAAGAATGAAATCGATCCCCAGAATGCAGCTGCTCGCCCTGGTCGCGTTGTTCGCCGCCGCCGCTCCCGCCGCCGGCCAGGCGCCGACGAAGATCGGCTTCGTGAACACCGAGCGCATCCTGCGCGACGCCGCCCCGGCGGTCAGCGCGCAGAGAAAGATCGAGTCCGAGTTCCAGAAGCGCGATCAGGAGCTTGCTCGCCTTGCGGGCGAGCTCAGGCGCATGCAGGACGATCTCGAGAAGAACACGATGACCTTGAGCGAAACGCAGCGGCGCGCGCGGGAGCGCGAGATCGGCGATCTCAACCGGGACTTCCAGCGCAAGCAGCGCGAGTTCCGGGAGGATCTGAACCAGCGCCGCAACGAGGAGCTGGCGCGGGTCGTCGAGCAGGCGAACCGCGCCATCAGCCAGATCGCGGAGCAGGAGAAGTTCGACCTGATCCTGCAGGACGCGGTCTATCGCAGCCCGCGCATCGACATCACCGACCGGGTGATCAAGGCGCTGGAAGGCAAACCGACCGCGAAATGATGACATGCCGGGGCCGTACACGCTCGGGGAGATCGCCTCGCGCCTTGGCGGCCGCGTCGCCGGCGACGCGAATACTCTGATCCGCCAGGTGAGTTCGCTCGAGAGCGCCGGAGCAGGGCAGATCACGTTCTTCGCCGGCGCGCGCTACCGGGACCGGCTTCGAAGCACCAAGGCGTCGGCGGTCGTTCTTTCCCCTCAAGACGAGAGCTCGACCGCGCTGCCACGCATCGTGGTGGACAGCCCCTATGCCTACTTCGCGCGGCTGTCGCAGCTCTTCAACGCGCTGACTTCCCAGCCGGCCGGCGTGCATCCGCTCGCTTCGGTGTCGCCGCGTGCGCGGCTGGGCGAGCGCGTGTCCATCGGGGCCGGCTGCGTCGTCGGCGACGAAGTGGTGATCGGGGACGACAGCTGCCTGTATCCGCGCGTCGTGATCTATCCGGGCTGCGTGCTCGGCGCGCGCGCGATCGTGCATTCGGGGGCGGTGGTCGGCGCCGACGGCTTCGGTATCGCCCAGGAGGATGGGCGCTGGATCAAGATTCCCCAGATCGGCGGGGTGCGCATCGGCGACGACGTCGAGATCGGCGCCAACACCACCATCGACCGCGGCGCCATCGACGACACGGTGATCGAGGACGGCGTCAAGCTCGACAACCAGATCCAGGTCGGGCACAACGTGCGCGTCGGCGCGCATACGGCGATCGCCGGCTGCGCCGGCATCGCGGGCAGCGCCGACATCGGGCGCCACTGCACGATCGGGGGCGCGGCCGTCATCCTCGGGCACCTCAGGATCGTAGACCACGTGCACGTCTCGGCCGCGACCGTGATCTCGCGCTCGATTCTCAAGCCGGGAACCTACACCGGCATGTTCCCGTTCGATGACAACGCCTCATGGGCGCGCAACGCGGCACTGCTGCGCCATCTCGCAGAGCTCGCCGCCCGGGTGCGCATGCTGGAGGGAAAAAGGAAGAAAAATGGCTGAAATGGACATCAACGAAGTGCTCGCGCATCTGCCGCAACGCTATCCGATCCTGATGATCGACCGGGTCAAGGAGTGCGAGCCGGGCAAGCGCATCGTGGCGCTGAAGAACGTCTCGGTGAACGAGCCGTACTTTCCGGGACATTTTCCGCACCGGCCGATCATGCCGGGCGTGATGATCCTGGAAGCGATGGCGCAGGCGGCCGGGGTGCTGGTGTTCCGCACCGAGGGTACCCGGCCCGACGCCAGCACGGTGTACTACTACGTCGGCATCGACAACGCGCGCTTCAAGAAGCCGGTGGTACCCGGAGATCAGCTCGAGCTGGAGGTGCGCCTGGAGCGCAGCTTGCGCGGCATCGGCAAGTTTGCCTGCGTCGCACGCGTGGCGCAAAGCGTGGTCGCCGAAGCGACGATCCTCTGCTCGATGCGCGCCGTCGGCGGCGCATGAGCGCGCAGATCCACCCGACGGCCATTGTGCAGGCGGGCGCACGGCTTGCCGCCGACGTCGCCGTCGGCCCGTTCTCGGTGATCGGCCCCGAGGTCGAGCTCGGCGAAGGCAGCTGGATCGGCGCTCACGTGGTGATCGACGGCCGCACGCGCATCGGCCGGCGCAATCGCATCTTCCACTTCTCGTCGATCGGCGCGCCGCCGCAGGACAAGAAGTATGCCGGGGAGGACACCGCGGTCGAGATCGGCGACGGAAACACGATCCGCGAGTACGTCACCATCAACCGCGGGACCGCGTTGGACGCCGGGGTGACGCGGCTGGGAAGCGACAACTGGGTGATGGCGTACGTGCATTTCGCGCACGACTGCCAGATCGGCAGCAACACCATCTTCGCGAACGCCTGCCAGCTCGCCGGGCACGTGTCGGTCGGCGACTGGGCGATCTTCGGCGCGACTACGCTGGTCCACCAGTTCGTGCATATCGGCGCGCACGCCTTTACCGGCATGGGGACCTATCTGCCGCAGGATCTGCCGCCTTTCGTCACGGCCGCCGGCAACATGGCGCGCCCCTTCGGCATCAACAGCGAGGGCCTGAGGCGGCGCGGCTTCTCGCCGGAGGACATCAGCGGCCTCAAGCGCGCCTATCGCACGCTCTACCGCAGCGGCCTGCCCCTCGAGCAGGCCCGGCGCGAGCTCGAATCCCAGGCGAGGCATTGCGCTCCGGTGCATCAGATCCTGGAATTTCTCGCCCGCAGCAAGCGCGGCATCATCCGCTAGTGAGCCCGGCTCTGCGCGTCGGCATGGTGGCCGGCGAAGCCTCGGGTGACTTGCTCGCAGCGCAGCTCATCGCAGCGCTCAAGGCGCGCGGCCGCCCGATGCTGTTCGCCGGCATCGGCGGGCCGAGGATGGCTGCGCAGGGATTCGAGTCGCAGTTCCCGATGGAAAAGCTCTCGGTGCGCGGCTACGCCGAGGCGCTCAGGCATTACCGCGAGATCATGGGAATCCGGCGGCACCTCGCGAAGGCGCTGCTCGCGGAGCATCCCGATCTTTTCATCGGCGTCGATTCCTCGGACTTCAATCTGGGCCTCGAGCGGCAGCTCAAGGAGGCCGGAATCCCGACCGTCCACTACGTCAGCCCGTCGGTGTGGGCATGGCGGCGCTGGCGCATGCGCGCGATCGCCCGCGCGGTGAGCCGCATCCTCGTGATGCTCCCGTTCGAGGCGCCGTTGTACGAGAAGGCCGGCATCCCGGTGACCTACGTCGGCCATCCGCTCGCCGACCTGATCCCGCTCAAGCCGAACCGCCAGGAGGCGCGCGCCCAGCTGCGGCTTCCGCACGGCAAGCTGATCGTTGCCCTGCTGCCGGGAAGCCGCCGCTCGGAGCTGCATTACATGGCGAGGGCCTTCGTGCTCGCCGCCCACCGCCTGCGTCAGGAGGTGCATGACGTGCACTTCGTGTGCCCGATGGTGACCCGCGACACGCGCGACATGTTCGAGCGGGCGGTCCACGAGCATCAGCGCAGCGATCTGCCGCTCACGCTGCTCTTCGGGCACTCGCACGAAGCGCTCGCCGCCGCGGACCTCGCCCTGGTGGCGAGCGGCACGGCGACGCTGGAAACGGCGCTGTTCAAGACGCCGATGGTGATCGCCTACCGGCAGTCTCCGATAACATGGGCGCTGATGCGGCCCATGCTCTACCTGCCGTATGTCGGCATGCCGAACATTCTCGCCGGCGAGCGGCTGGTGCCCGAGCTGCTGCAGGACCAGGCGACGCCGGCGGCGCTCGCCGCCGCGCTGCTCGACCTGCTGCGCGACTCGGCCGCCCAGCGCCGGCAGGTCGAGCGCTTCGGCGAGCTCCACGAGCTGCTGCGCCGGAACGCGGCCGAGAAGGCCGCCGACGCGGTGCTGGAAGTGCTGGACCGTGCCTAAGCTCATCGTGTGCGGGGTCGACGAGGCCGGGCGCGGGCCTCTGGCAGGACCGGTCTATGCCGCCGCCGTGATCCTCGACCCCGCGCGGCGGGTCAACGGGCTCGCCGACTCCAAGGTGCTGAGCGCCGAGCGCCGCGAGCTGCTCGCCGCGCGCATCAAAGCGCGCGCCATCGCCTGGGCCGTCGCCTCGGCGAGCGTCGAGGAGATCGATCGCTTCAACATATTGCGCGCTTCGCTGCTCGCCATGCGGCGCGCCGTGGAGGCGCTCTCCGTGGCGCCGGAGGAGGCGTGGGTCGACGGCTTGCACTGCCCCGTGCTTGCCTGCCGGGCTCGCGCCTTCGTCGACGGCGATGCGCAGCACAAGGTGATTTCTGCCGCGTCGATCCTCGCCAAGACCGAGCGCGATGCCGAGATGGCACGGCTCCATGAACGCTACCCGCAATACAATTTCGATCGGCACAAGGGCTATTCGACCCCCGAGCATCTGGCGTTGCTGGCGAGGCTCGGACCTTGCGATATCCACCGTCGCAGCTTCGACCCGGTGCGGGCTTTCTTTCCCGGCACGCCGGATCTGTTCGAAAGCTGAACGCCATCCTGGTCTCTCGCGACAACCCGCGGGTCAAGCGCTGGGCGAGACTGGGCCGCGACGGCCGGTTCAGGAAAAGAGAAGGTCGGCTGCTCCTCGAGGGCCCGCACCTGCTCGCCGCGGCGCTGCAGCACGGGCTCGCGCCGCTCGCCGTCCTGGCCACCGAGAGGGCGCTGCTCGAGCCAGAAATTGCGTCCCTGCTGCGCCAAGCCGGGCGCGCACCGGTAATCCTGGCCGAGTCCCTGTTCCGGCGCGTGGTCGAGGCGGAGAGCCCTCCCGGAATCGCCGCCGAGATCGCGCTTCCGGCGAGCGGCAGCGAGCTCGGGCATCCCTGCGTGCTCCTGGAGGGCGTGCAGGACGCCGGCAACGTCGGCGCCATCGTGCGCAGCGCTGCTGCATTCGGCGCCCGGACGCTCGTGGTGGACCGCGACTGTGCCGACCCGTGGTCGCCGAAGGCGTTGCGCGCCGGCATGGGCGGCCACTTCGCGCTGCAAATGCGCGAAGTGGCCGGTCTGGAGGAGGCGCTTGAGCACTTCGAGGGCCGGCTCGTTTGCGCTGTGCCGCGCGACGGGAAGCCGCTCGGCGAGGCAGACCTTTCCGGGCCGATCGGCTGGCTTTTCGGGAGCGAGGGCAGGGGCGTAAGCGCGGCGCTGCAGGACAGGGCCGACCTGCGCGTGACGATCGCGACGGCCCCGGGCACCGAGTCGCTGAACGTTGCCGCCGCGGCGGCGATCTGCCTCTACGAGGGCTGCCGCCGCCGCGGCGGGTTCAGTACACCTGCCGCGAAATCCTGAGCTCGCGCAGGATCGTGGTGGCGATCTCCTCGATCGACTTGCTGGTGGAGTTGATGCTGCGAATGCCTTCGCGACGCATCAGGGTCTCCGCTTCCTCCACCTCGAAGCGGCAGTTCTCGAGGTCCGCATAGCTGCTGCCCGGCCGCCGCTCGCTGCGGATCTCGTGCAGGCGCTCGGGCGCGATGGTAAGCCCGTACAGGCGCGACTTCTGCGCCCGCAGCGCCTCGGGCAGCTTTCTGCGATGGAAGTCCTCGGGAATGAGAGGATAGTTCGCCGCCTTGACGCCGAATTGCATCGCCAGGTATAGGCTGGTCGGCGTCTTGCCGCTGCGCGAGACGCCGACCAAGATCACGTCGGCCTGCGCGAGCTCGCGGTGCGAGGCCCCGTCGTCATGCGCCATGGCGAAATTGATCGCCTCGATGCGCTGGTGGTACTCCTTCTTGTCCATGGCGCTGTGGGAGCGCCCGATCGTATGGCTCGACTTGATGCCCAGGCCCGCCTCGAGCGGATCGATGAAGGCCTCGAAAAAATCGACGAACATCGCGTTGGCCCGGCGCACCACCTCGCGCACCTCCTGGTTGACGAGGGTCGAGAACACGATCGGCCGCCCGGCGCCGTTCGCCGTCTCGGCCTCGATCCTCGCCAGGCATTCCTCGGCTCTTTCCTGGGTGTCGACGAACGGAAGCGTGATCTGCTTGAACTCGACCCCCTCGAACTGGGTGAGCAGGCTGTGGCCCAGCATCTGGGCGGTGATGCCGGTGCCGTCGGAGACGAAGAAAACGGTGCGCCGCTGGGTCACGGGATGGAAGCTACAATGCAGGCGACTAAAATACTATGGCAATGCGCGTAGCCTGGCTTAAGGACCTCCGTCTCGCGGACTTGGAGCAGGTCGGCGGCAAGAACGCTTCCCTCGGCGAGATGATCGGCGCCCTCTCGGCGGCCGGGATACGGGTCCCAGGCGGGTTCGCCACCACCGCGCAGGCATTCCGCGAGTTCCTCGCCCACGACGGCCTCGACCGGCGCATCGACGCCGCCCTGCGGGCGCTAGACCCGGACGATGTGACTGCGCTCGCAGCCTGCGGCGCGCAGATCCGCGATTGGATCGTCCGGTGCCCATTTCCGGCCAAGCTTGAACAAGAAATCCGTTCGAATTATCAAGAGCTTGAGCGCACAACATCGAGCGATACTTCATTCGCCATCCGCTCCTCCGCCACGGCCGAGGACCTGCCCGAGGCCTCCTTCGCCGGCCAGCAGGAGACCTACCTCAACATACGCGGGATCGACAATGTGCTCGAGTCGATCCGGCATGTGTTCGCCTCGCTGTACAACGACCGGGCCATCTCGTACCGCAGGCATCAAGGCTTCGCGCATGGCTCGGTGGCGCTCTCGGCAGCCGTTCAGCAGATGGTGCGCAGCGACCTCGCGGCAAGCGGCGTGCTGTTCACGCTCGACACCGAATCGGGCTTCCGCGGCGTGGTGTTCATCACCTCGGCCTACGGGCTGGGCGAGCTCGTGGTGCAGGGGGCGGTGAACCCCGACGAGTTCTACGTCCACAAGCCGATGCTGGAGCAGGGACGCCCGGCGATCGTGCGCCGCTCGCTCGGCTCCAAGCTGCAGAAGATGGTGTTCGGGCGCTCGAGCGAGGCCGGGCGCTCGACCCGGGTCCTCGACGTCCCGGAGGCCGAGCGCAACCGCTTTTCGCTCAGCGATCCGGACGTTCTCGAGCTGGCACGCACGGCGGTCGCGATCGAGCGCCACTACGGCCGCCCGATGGACGTCGAATGGGCGAAGGACGGTACCGACGGCAGGCTCTACGTGCTCCAGGCGCGCCCCGAGACGGTCAAGTCGCACAAGCGCGTCGAGGAGCGCTACACCCTCAAGGGCAGCGCACGCGTACTTGCCAGCGGCCGCGCGATCGGCCATAAGATAGGCAGCGGCCCGGTGCGCCTCGTTCCGGATGCCTCGCAGATGGCGCGCGTCAAGGAGGGCGACGTCCTGGTGACGGACATGACCGACCCCAACTGGGAGCCGGTGATGAAGCTCGCCGCGGCGATCGTCACCAACCGGGGCGGACGCACCTGCCACGCGGCGATCATCGCCCGCGAGCTGGGAATTCCGGCCGTGGTGGGTTGCGGCGACGCCACCGGACGCCTGAAAGACGGACAGCCGGTCACCGTCTCCTGCGCCGACGGCGAAACCGGCAACGTATTCGACGGCCGGCTGCCATTCGAGGTATCGACCCGCGAGCGTGGCGAGATGCCGTCCATTCCGGTGAAGATCGCGATGAACGTCGGCAACCCGCAGCTCGCGTTCGACTTCGCGCAGCTGCCCAACGCGGGCGTCGGGCTGGCGCGCCTCGAGTTCATCATCAACAACGAGATCGGCGTGCATCCGCGCGCCTGCCTGGAATACGCCGAATTGCCCGCCGCGCTGCGCAGCAAGCTGGATGACGTGACCCGGGGCTACCCCGACGCGCGCAGCTTCTACCGCGAGAAGATGGTCGAGGGCGTTGCCACCATCGCGGCCGCGTTCTGGCCCAAGCCGGTGATCGTGCGCCTGTCGGATTTCAAGTCGAACGAGTACAAGAAGCTGCTCGGCGGCGAGCGCTACGAGCCGGACGAGGAGAATCCGATGCTCGGGTTCCGCGGCGCGTCGCGCTACCTCGCGCCGAGCTTCCGCGCATGCTTCGAGCTCGAATGCGCGGCGATGAAGAAGGTGCGCGACGAGATCGGACTGACGAACGTCGAGCTGATGGTGCCGTTCGTGCGCACCGTGGCCGAGGCGCGCGAGGTGGTGAAGCTGCTGGCGCAGAACGGGCTCGAGCGCGGCAACAACGGCCTGCGGATCGTGATGATGTGCGAGCTCCCCTCCAACGCGCTGCTCGCCGAGGAGTTCCTCGAGCTGTTCGACGGCTTCTCGATCGGCTCGAACGACCTCACGCAGCTGACGCTCGGGCTCGACCGGGATTCGGGCCTGGTGGCCGAGATCTTCGACGAGCGCGACGCCGCCGTGAAGCAGCTGCTCGCGATGGCGATCCGCGCCTGCCGCAAGCACCGCAAGTACGTCGGGATCTGCGGCCAGGGACCCTCCGACCACCCTGATCTCGCGCGCTGGCTGATGGAGCAAGGCATCGACAGCCTTTCGCTCAATCCCGATACGGTGGTCTCGACCTGGATCTCGCTCGCCGAGAGCCCGGCCGCGGCGAAGGCCTCAGCGGCCGCGTAGCAGCCTCTGCTTCTCGCGGCTCCACTCCTTCTCGCGCTCCGCCGCCCGCTTGTCGTGCTTGAGCTTGCCGCGCGCGAGCGCGATCTCGAGCTTGATGCGGCCCTTCTTGTAATGCAGGTCGAGCGGCACCAGGGTGTAGCCTCGCTGCTCGACCTTTCCGATGAGCCGCCGGATCTCCTCGGCGTGCATCAGCAGCTTGCGGCTCCTGGTGGGGTCCGGGGTGTAATGCGTCGATACCGTCGCGAGCGGGCTGATGTGCGCCCCGATCAGGAAGATCTCTGCGCCCCGCACCATCACGTAGCCCTCGCCGAGCTGCGCGCGGCCGGCGCGGATCGCCTTGACCTCCCAGCCCTCGAGCGCAAGGCCGGCCTCGTAGCGCTCCTCGACGAAGTAGTCATGGAACGCCTTGCGGTTCTGAACGATCGACATAAGGACAGCGGGATTCTTGCATGAAGCGCATTGCGAGGTCCGCGATTGTCGAGCACTCGGCGCCGCAGATGCGCGCGCTGGTGGAGGACATCGAGTCCTATCCGCGCTTCCTGCCGTGGTGCCTGAACGCCCGGGTGCTCGAGCGCAGCGGCTCGGCGACGCGCGCCACCCTCACGGTCGGCCTGCGCGGATTGCGCCAAAGCTTTACCACCCGGAACGAAAGCCGGCCCGGACAGGGCATCGATTTGCACCTGGAGCAGGGCCCGTTCCGCCAATTCGCCGGCGCCTGGCGCTTCGTCCCGCTGTCGGCGCACGCCTGCCGCATCGAGTTCCGGCTCGAGTATCAGTTCGCGAGCCGCGCGCTCGGCAGGCTGCTCGAGCCGCTGTTCGATACCATCGCCGACACGATGGTCGACGCCTTCAGCCGGCGTGCCCGCGAGGTCTATGGCCGCGATCACGGTTGAGGTGGTCTATGCGCTGCCCGCGGGCGCCGACACGGCGATGGTGAGCCTGCCCGCCGGCGCGACGGCGCTCGATGCGCTCGCCGCCTCGGGCCTGATGCGTCGCCATCCGGAGATCGATTTCGCTTCCCTGCGCCTCGGCGTGCTCGGCAAGCGGGTGCCGGCCGACGCGCGCGTCGCGGACGGGGACCGGGTCGAGGTCTACCGGCCGCTGGTCAACGATCCGAAGGAATCGCGCCGGCGCCGCGCGCGGGCTCGCCGCTAGCTACTTGCACCACTCGTTGACCGCGCGCTGGGCACGCGCGGTTTCTCCCGCCCGCTGATCGTCGTCGAGGAATACGCGCTCCCCGGTGGCGGTGGTCGTGGTCGCCCGCTGCCCGCTTTGCAGGTAGCGCAGCGACGCCTGCGCCTGCTCGCAGTTCACGCGCCGGGTCTCGGCTTCGGCGCGCTCGTTGGTGGCCTTTTCCTCCTGCTCGCGCGCTTCCTTCTGGCGTTTCTGGAACGCCGCCTCGGGGCTGAGGGGCTTCTCGGCGTCCTTGCGGGCCGCAGCCGG
>DATKAX010000300.1:0-2897 GCA_035514595.1 Burkholderiales bacterium | reverse complement strand
TTGCAATCGACGTTGCCGCCGAACTCGCGCGGCTCGACGGTAGAGATGCGCCCGTATTCCGGGCGCGGCGCGGTGGCGAGGATGCCGAAGAACGGCTGCAGCGGGATGGTCGGGCCCCAGGCGAGCTTCGCCGTCATCTTCTTTCGGTCGAGCGGGATGACGCGCGGCTGGAACACCGGGAAGTCCTCGGGCAGCGCGCCGCGCAGCGGGCGGATCACGTTCCAGCCCCAGTCGGCGGTGAGCTCGATCTTCTTGATGCGCACTTCCAGCGTGTCGCCCGGCTCCGCGCCCCTTACCGCGATCGGCCCCGTCAGGATATGCGGCCCGAACACCGGCTTGAGCTTGGTGGCGATCTCGTAGTGCTCGGGACGGTAGAGTGTTTTGTCGGGGACCATCTCCGGCCACCCGGAGACGGTGTCCACGACCACGGTGTCGCCCGAATCCACTGTAAGGCGTGGCGGCAGCTTCGCGTCGAAGAAGCCCCAGTGGACGTTCTCGAGCGACGGATCGAGCCGATGTTCTCTTGCCATTTGCGTTCTCCTCAGACCTGGACGGAATAGCCGCCGTCGACGGGAATCGCGGTGCCGGTGACGAAAGCCGATCCCGCGCCGGCGAGGAACACCGCGATCGCCTCGAAGTCGGCCGGCTTGCCCCAGCGCCCGGCGGGCGTGCGCTTGAGCACGTTCTCGTTCAGCCCGGGGACCTGCTCGCGCGCCGAGGCGGTGAGGTCGGTGTCGATCCACCCGGGAAGCAGCGCGTTCACCTGGATGTTGTCCTTGGCCCACGCGGTGGCGAGCGCCCTCGTCATCTGCACGATCCCGCCCTTGCTCGCCGCGTAGGCTACCGCGAAGGGTGCGCCGAATATCGACAGCATCGAGCCGATGTTGATGATCTTGCCGCCGCCCGCGCGAACGAGGTGCGGGTAGGCGGCCTGCGAGCACACGAAAGCGCCGGTGAGGTTCGCATCCAGCACCCGGTGCCACTCCTCGAGCGAGTAGTCCTGCGGCGGCTTGCGCACCGCGATGCCGGCGTTGTTCACCAGGATGTCGAGCCGGCCCAGGCGCTTTACGCTTTCTTCGACGAGCGCGCGGCAGGACGCCTCCTTCAGCACGTCGACCTCGACGGCGAGCGCCCTCGCCCCGAGCGCCTCGAGCTCCTTCACCGCGGCGGCGCTTTTCTGCGCGTTGCGCGCCGCGACCACGATTGCCGCGCCGGCGCGCGCCAGCCCGCGCGCCATGCCCAGGCCGATGCCGCCGTTGCCGCCGGTGACGATGGCGACCTTGCCTTGGAGGCTGAAATGCTCCATCCGAAAATCTCCTCGCAGTTCAGCGCCCGCGCGCGACGCCCAGGTGCTGGTCCAGGATCTCGGGCTCCCGCGAGAGCGCCTCGGGCGTGCCCTCGAACACGAAGCGGCCGGCGGAGACCACGTAGATATGGTCCGCGACCGACATCGCGAGCGCGAAGTTCTGCTCCACCAGCAGCACCGCGTGGCCGTGCGCACGCACGCTTTTCATGATCTCCTCGACCTGCTGCACCAGCTTCGGCGAAAGCCCCTCGGAAGGCTCGTCCATCAGGATGAGGTCCGGGTTCGCCATCAGGGCGCGGCCCACGGCGAGCATCTGCTGCTCGCCGCCGGAGAGCGCGGCGCCCGGGTGGCGAATGCGCTCGCCGAGCTGCGGGAATTTCGCGAGCACCGCCTCCAGGTTCCACGCTCCGGGGCGCGGGCGCGCGAGGCCGCTCCTGGGCAAGAGCAGGTTCTCGAGCACCGAGAGCGAGCGGAAGATGCGCCTGCCCTGCGGCACCAGGGCGATGCCCTGCTGCGCGATGGCGTAGGGCGGCTCGCCGCGCAGCGAGCGGCCCTTGAACCGCACCTCGCCTTCGCGCGGCGGCGTGAGGCCGGCCACCGAGCGCACGAGCGTGGTCTTGCCCATGCCGTTCCTGCCCAGGATGGCGACGATGCGGCCCTCGGCGAGCTCGAGGCTCAGGCCCTGCAGCACATAGCTGTCGCCGTAGTAGGTGTGGATGTCGCGTACCGAGAGCAGCGGCTCACGCATGGCCGAAATAGACCTCGCGCACCTCGGGATTGGCCTGCACTTCCTGCGGCGAGCCCTCCAGGATCACGCGGCCGCGGTGCAGCACGGTGACACGATCGGCGAGCCCGAGCGCGACGTCCATGTCGTGCTCGATCATGACCAGCGTGATGTCGCGCGGCAGGGCGGCGATCATCTTCGAGATGCGCTGGCGCTCGCTCGGCGAGAGCCCGGCGCAGGGCTCATCCAGGAACAGCACCTTCGGCCCGGTATTGAGGGCGAGCGCGACCTCGAGCTGCCGGCGCTCGCCGTAGGAGATGTGCTTCACCGCCTCGTGCGCCCGGGGGAGCAGGCCGACGTTCTCCAGCCCCGCCAGTGCCTGGCGGCGCACCTCCCCGAATGCCTCCACCGGCCGGTGCACCACCCACTTGCGCCGGTCGGTGCCCAGGATGGCGAGCGCCAGGTTCTCGAGGAGCGAGAGGTCGGAGAAAAGATTGGTGATCTGGAAGGTGCGACCCATGCCGAGCGCGGTGCGCCGGTGCTCCGCCAGGCGGGTCACGTCGCGCCCGAAGAGCGACACCTGCCCGGCGCTCGGCTTGAGCGTCCCGGTGATGCAGTGGAACAGCGTGGTCTTGCCGGCGCCGTTCGGCCCGATCAGCACGCGCCGCTCGCCGGGGGCCACCCTGAGCGAGACGTTGTCGACCGCGCGCAGGCCGCCGAACACCTTGGCCAGTCCTTCGACCTCGATCGCGCTCACGCGGACGGGCTCCTTCCGAGCAACCGCCTGGCGAGCCCGACCAGCCCGGCGGGGGCCCACAGCACCGTGGCGATGAACACCGCGCCCATCACGGCGGCATGCAGCTCGAA
>DATKAX010000299.1:0-3641 GCA_035514595.1 Burkholderiales bacterium | reverse complement strand
TCGTGTTCGCGCGCTCGCCTTGTACGAGCCGACCCTGTTCGCGCTCGTGGACGCCGAGTCGCCTCCGCCGAACGACGCCGACGGCATTCGCGGGGCGGTCGCCAGAGCGGCCACGGCGCTCGACGCCGGCAACCTCGATCGCGCCGCCGAGAGCTTCATCGATTTCTGGATGGGCAAGGGCGCCTGGGGGAATACGCCGGAAGCCCGCAAGGGCCCGATCGCCGCTTCGGTCGTCAATATCCGGGGGTGGGCAGACGCGTTGTTCGGCGAGCCGACGCCGCTGCAAGCCTTCGCCGGCCTGAGGATTCCGGTCCTCTACATGATCGGCAAGAGATCGCCGGCCTCGTCTCTCGGCGTCGCCCGCTTGCTGACAAAGACGCTTCCCCGGGTCGAGGTCGTCGAGTTCGAGGGACTCGGACACATGGGTCCCGTTACCCATTCGGAGATCGTCAACGAAGCCATTTCGCGCTTCCTGGAACGCGGCTAAAAGGCGTCATAAGAAGATAGCGTGCGGGCCGCTGCGCGCGGCGCGAGGTTTCCGCGGGTGACGGCGTCTCATGCCGTGCGCTGCTGCATCGCCGGTGGCGGCCCGGCGGGGGTGATGCTCGGCTACCTCCTCGCGCGAGCCGGGGTGGCGGTAACGGTGCTGGAGAAGCACGCGGACTTCCTGCGCGACTTCCGGGGCGACACGGTGCATCCGTCGACGCTGGAGGTGCTCGAGCAGATCGGCTTGCTCGCGAAGTTCGAGCGGCTGCCGCAGCGCAGGGTCAGGCATCTCGGCGTGCAGCTCGAGGGGCGGCTGCAGGAGGTGATCGACTTTCGCGGGCTCGAGCCCTTCGACTACGTGTCTTTTGTGCCGCAGTGGGATTTCCTGGACTTCCTCGCCGGCGAGGGTCGGCGCTATCCGGACTTCGACCTGCGCACGCGGCACGAGGCGCTCGGGCTGATCGAGGAGGCGGGGCGCGTCGCCGGGGTGCGGGTGCGCTCGCCGGCCGGAGAGACTGAGATCCGGGCCGACGTGGTGGTGGCCTGCGACGGGCGGCATTCGATGCTGCGCAAGGCGGCGGGGCTTCGGGTCAGGGACTTCGGCGCCCCGATGGACGTGCTGTGGTTTCGGCTGCCGCGCGGGGCGAGCGATCCGGAGGACACCTTCGGCATCCTCGGCGCCGGCCACATGATGGTCATGCTGAACCGCACCGACTACTGGCAGAGCGCCTACGTGGTGCCGAAGGGCAGCGACGAAGCGCTGCGGGCGCGGCCGATCGAGGAGCTGCGCGAATCGGTCGCGAGGCTTGCGCCCTTCGTGCGCGCTCGCGTGCGGGCCATCGCCTCGTGGGACGACGTGAAGACGCTCGAAGTGCGCGTCGACCGCCTCGAGCGCTGGCATCGCCCCGGATTGCTCCTCATCGGCGACGCGGCGCACGCGATGTCGCCGATCGGCGGGGTGGGGATCAACCTGGCGATCCAGGACGCGGTCGCCGCGGCCAACGCGCTCGCGCCGGCGCTGCTCGCCAAGGCGGGACCGATCGACGAAGCGCCGCTACGCCGCGTGCAGCTGCGCCGCGAGCTGCCGACCCGCCTGATCCAGGGATTGCAGCTGCAGATCCAGAAGCGCGTCATCCGCAGCGTGCTGGGGCGCGAGGCTGCGCCGCGCATTCCGACGTTGCTGCGCTGGCTTCTGCGTTTCCGCGCCGTGCGGCACCTTCCCGCACGGCTGATCGGCTACGGCGTGCGCCGCGAGCGCGTGCGCACCCCGTCTCAGGCGACCAGCACGTAGAGGCCGGCCGCGACCAGCGCAGCGGCGGCGAGGCGCGAGGTGAGGCCGTTGGCGGAGGCGAGCTTTTCCAGCAGGACGAAGCCGGCGATGAGGGCGACCCAGAGGAGGTTCATGACGCCGACGACGAAGAGCACGAGCATCAGGAGCCAGCAGCAGCCGAGGCAGTAGGCGCCGTGCTCGAGGCCCATGCGGAAGGCGCCGGAGGGGCCGGGGTGCCAGCGCGTGGCGAAGAACTGGAGCGGATGGGCGCAGCGGCTGAGGCAGGCGCGCTTCAGCGGCGTGAGCTGGTAGAGGCCGGCGGCGATGAGGATGGCGGCGGCGAGCAACGGCTCGGCGGAGGCCATCATGGGGGTGAGGAGGCCCGAGCGGGCGAGGGTGATCTGGGCGAGCGCGGCGGCAAGGCTGAAGCCGGTCCATACCACGAGGTAGGCGGTGGCGAAGGTCCATACGGCGGGGAGCACGGTCCCGCGCTCGCCGTTCTTCCGCACCAGCGTGCCGTAGAGCAGGATCGCGGGCGCGGCGCCGGGGAGCATCATGCCGACCATCATGACGGCCCACATGACGAAGACCGTGGCGGGGCCGGGCGGGTGCGCCATGGCGCCCATGTGCGCGGCGTCGCGCCAGAGATAGAGCCAGGCGAGCGCGGCGACGAGCGCGAGGCTCGCCGCCACCGCGCGGCGGTCGTGGCGCAGCGCCGCTTCGATGCCGCGATCGAGCGGCGAGCCGCCTAGCCGCTCCACGCGAAGGGCGCGAAGTGGCCGTTGCGCGTGCCGCTTGCGTCCTTCCAGTCGATGCCGAAGGCGTGGAAGTGGCTGCGTGTCGCCTTGCCCATGCCGAGGCGCGCGTTGACGGGGTGGCAGGTGTTGTCGATGTACAGCGCCTCACCCGGCTTCACCTGGCTCGGCACGCCTTCGAGCGCCTGGTCGACGAGCTCGCCCGCCTTCACCGCGAATTTGAGGCCGTCGGCCTCGAAGCGGATCGGGCGCTTCTCGACGCCCGCCACCTTGGAGACGAGCGGGGCGAGCGCCGCCATTGGCCCGCCCGCGGATCCCGAGGCGATGGCGCTGATCGCCTCGACCTGCTTGTCGTTCGCGCGCTCGTCGATGATGAGGCCCACCGTGATGTCGCCTTCGGCCATCGCCTTGGGGGAGCGCATCAGCACGATGAAGGAAAGGCCGTCGAGCTTGAGGTCGCCCTTCGAGCCCTTGTCGATGCGCATCGCGATCGCCGCCTTGCAGTCGCCCTCGGTCGGGCGCGCGGTGAGGTTCGAGGAGATGCAGGGACAGAGGTAGGTGCAGTTGCAGGTTTCCATGTACTGTCCTTTGATCTGCCAGCTCGCCATCATCGCCTCCGGGAAAACGGGGTGGGGGCCTCAGCCTAGCGCAGCCGCACTGCCGGCCGCAACGGGTTTCGCGGCTTGCGCGCGCCCGGCGGCGCTCCTAGCATCCGCCCATGTCCGGGTGGTCGATGCGGTTGGGCGCGCTGCTCGCGGTCGGGGTCCTGCAATTCGCCCCGGGCCGGGCGCATGCCTGCCTGTTCCTGCGCAGTGTCGAGCCGGCGCAATGGTACGAGTGGTCGAGCGCGCTGTTCGCCGGCAAGGTAACGAGCGTTGAGGAGAACCGCGCGCGCGGGATGGACGTGATCGGGCTGCGGGTGGTGGAGACGTTCAAGGGGCCGGCGGGCGAGTCGGCGAAGGTCGACATTCCGAGCCGGTTCTGGGCCGCGTGCAAGCTGGAGCGGCCGGCGGTGGGGGCTAGCGTGCTGGTCGCGATGCATGCGGGCGGCGATGTGCAGCTCGTGCCGCTGACTGCCGATTACGCCACGCAGCTAAGGGCGCTGAGAGGCAAGTAGGAAATGTTGATCT
>DATKAX010000298.1:0-5273 GCA_035514595.1 Burkholderiales bacterium | reverse complement strand
GGGGCCGAGGCGGTCGAGCTCATCATGTGGCTGGTGATGCGCGGGGCGCTGTCGCCCCGGGCGCGGCGCGTGCACCGGCACTACTACGCGCCCATGACCACCGGGATAGGCCTGATCGGCTTCGAGGAAGACTAGCCGAAGGCGGCGTAGCTGCCGGCGAGGGCCGCAGCGAGCGTGCTGAGCACGAACCAGCGCGTCGCCGCGTCGTGGCGCAGGCGGCGCAGCCAGCCGACGGGGCGCGGCGCGCGGCCCAGGCGGGCGCGGTCGCCGCGCGAGGGCGCCGCGAGGCGCTCGACGGCGGCCGAGGAATCGAACTGGCGGGCGAACGGCAGGCGCGTATCGAACGCGATCGAGCGCGCCGCCGGCGCCTCCGGCAGCGTGGCGACGGAGGACTCGATCTTGACGGTCTTGGTCGCGCTTGCCGAGGACTCGGACATGCCGGCGCGGGCGCGCAGCTCGGCGAGGCAGGTGCCGAGATCCGAGGCAAGCTCGTAGGCCTCCTGGTAGCGCACCGCGGGATCCTTCTTGAGAGCGCGCGCCACCACGAAGTCGAGCATCGCCGGCAGTTCCGGCTTGAGGTACGTGGGCGGCTCGTGCTCGGCGTAGGTGACGTTGTGCATGATTTGCGGCGTGTCCTCGCCCGCGAAAAGCCGCACCCCGGTGAGCATTTCGTAGAGCACGACCCCGAGGGAGAAGAGGTCGGAGCGGTGGTCCACCGGCTGCCCGGCCACCTGCTCGGGCGACATGTACTTCGGCGTGCCGAGCACCATGCCAGTGCTGGTCTTGTGGTCGGCGGCGCGCATGCGCGCCAGGCCGAAGTCCATGATCTTCGCCTGGCCGCGGTCGAGCAGCATGATGTTGCCCGGCTTGATGTCGCGATGCACGATGCCGCGCTCGTGCGCGAACCCCAGCCCCTCGGCGACCTGCTGCGCGATCTCGAGCGCCTCGATCGGGCTCATCGCGCCCTGCTGCAGGCGCTCGCGCAGGTCGGTGCCCTCGAGCAGCTCCATCGCCAGGTAGGCGAGCCCGTCGTGCTCGCCGAAATCGTAGGTGGTGACGATGTTCGGATGGGTCAGCTTGCCCGCCGCCTTGGCTTCGAGGAAGAAGCGCTTGTGGTACTCGGCGCGGCCGTCGGCCTCATCGGAGAGGATGATGGTCTTCAGCGCAACCACGCGGTCGAGCGCCGGGTCCCTCGCACGGTAGACGATGCCCATCGCGCCGCGGCCGAGCTCGCCGAGGATCTTGTAGCGGCCGATCTGGGCCGTCTTCTTCTTCGCCACTAGAACCGGACCTTCTGCACCAGGGCGCGCCAGTAGCCTTCGCCCTGCTTCGCGGTGCTGCGGTACTTCGCCACCACCGACTCGATGAACGGCTGCTGTCCCTCGACGGCGATGCGCGCGGCGAGCCCCGCGCCGACGAGCGCGATCGCCGCCGCGGCGCCGGCGAGGGCGTAGCGGCCGGCCCGGCGCTTCGCCGCCTCGCCGTCGGGCCGGTAGAGCTCGTGCGCGCGCAGCCCCGGGTCGGTGAAAGTGCCCGCCTTCACGAGCGAAGCCTCGACGCCCGGCGCCGCCTCCGCCAGGGCGTCCCGGAAGGCGCGCGAGGCGAGCAGGCGCGCGGGCGGGGCGAATTCCGCCGCGGCCGCCGCGACGGCGATGCCGTCGCCGGTCAAGCCCGCCCCGTCCTTGCGGCCGGCGATCTGCACCGCGCCGTGATTGAGGCCGGCGGCGAGCGGCAGCCCCGCGGCGCAGGCGGTGAGCGCGCGCTGCGCAAGGCGCAGCGCGCCGCGCGGATCGGCGAGCACCACGATCACCGCGCCGTCGCCGGCTTCCAGCACGATGCGGCTCGCGGGATCGAGCTCGGCCGCCGTCACCGCCACCACCGCCTCGAGCTGCGCGCGCAGCCGCGCCTGCTCGCTCACCGGGCGGCGGGCGAACTCCTGGATTTTGAGAAACACGACGCTGGCGAGCGGGGATCCGGACATGCTGGAGGCGAAGCATGCAGGGTTTGGCGGCCTTTGAAAAGGAACCGTAAGCGGTTAGAATCACGCCCGCTGAGGAGCGTTGCGTCCCCGAGGTGGATCGAGGGGGTCAGGCTCAGCTAAATTCAACGGCGCTCGCATCGGAAACGGTGCGGGCGCTTTGTCTTTCTGGAGATCATCCGACATGAATGCTGCCGTGGTCGATTCCAAATTTACAGATTTTCACGTAGCGAACCTGTCGCTCGCCGACTGGGGGCGCAAGGAAATTCTTATCGCAGAGTCCGAGATGCCGGCGCTGATGGCGATCCGCGAGGAGTTCGCGGAAAAAAAGCCCCTCCAGGGCGCGCGCATCGCCGGATCGCTGCACATGACGATCCAGACCGCGGTCCTGATCGAGACGCTGCAGGCGCTCGGCGCGCAGGTGCGCTGGGCGTCCTGCAACATCTTCTCGACCCAGGACCACGCCGCCGCCGCCATCGCCGCGCGCGGCACGCCGGTGTTCGCCTACAAGGGCGAGTCGCTCGACGAGTACTGGGAGTTCACGCACAAGATTTTCGATTTTCAGAATCAGGGTCCCAACATGATCCTCGACGACGGCGGCGACGCGACCCTGCTGGTGCACCTGGGCATCAAGGCCGAGAAGGATGCCTCGGTGCTCGCCAAGCCGGCGAGCGAAGAGGAGGTGTCGCTTTTCAATTCCATCAAGAAGCGTCTCGGTTCAGGGTGGTATTCGAAGGCCGCGAAGGATATCAAGGGCGTCACCGAGGAGACCACTACCGGCGTGCACCGCCTCTACCAGATGGCGAAGGAAAAGCGGCTGCTGTTCCCCGCGATCAACGTCAACGACTCGGTCACCAAGTCGAAGTTCGACAATATCTACGGCTGCCGCGAGTCGCTGGTCGACGGCATCAAGCGCGCCACCGACGTGATGATCGCCGGCAAGGTGGCGCTGGTCGCCGGCTACGGCGAGGTCGGCAAGGGCTCGGCGCAGGCGCTGCGCGGCCTGCAGGCGCAGGTCTGGGTCACCGAGATCGACCCGATCTGCGCGCTCCAGGCGGCGATGGAGGGCTACCGCGTGGTCACCATGGACTACGCCGCCGACAAGGCCGACATCTTCGTCACCGCGACCGGCAACTTCAACGTCATCACCCGCAGCCACATGAAGCGGATGAAGAACAACGCCATCGTGTGCAACATCGGCCACTTCGACAACGAGATCGACATCGCGGGCCTGAAGGGCTACAAGTGGGAGAACATCAAGCCGCAGGTCGACCACGTCATCTTCCCCGACGGCAAGCGCATCATCCTGCTCGCGGAAGGGCGCCTGGTGAACCTGGGCTGCGCCACCGGGCATCCCTCCTACGTGATGAGCTCCTCGTTCGCCAACCAGGTGCTCGCCCAGATCGAGCTTTTCGGCAACACCGCCAAGTACCCGGTCGGGGTCTACATCCTGCCCAAGCACCTCGACGAGAAAGTGGCGCGGCTGCAGCTCTCCAAGCTCGGCGCCATGCTCACCGAGCTCACGCCCGAGCAGGCGAAGTACATCGGCGTACCGAAGGAAGGGCCCTACAAGTCCGATCATTACCGGTATTGATGAAGACCCTCGTCATGGGAGCGGGCGGCGTCGGCGGCTACTTCGGCGCGCGGCTCGCCCAGGCCGGCAACGAGGTCGTTTTCATCGCGCGCGGTGCTCACCTCGAGGCGCTGAAGACGGCCGGCCTGACGCTGAAGAGCGCGCTCGGGAACGCGCGCCTCGCGGTGCGGGCCTGCGAGGACCCGGCCGAAGCGGGAACTGCCGACGCGGTGCTGTTCGCGGTCAAGCTCTGGGACACCGAAGCGGCCGCCGAGCGCCTGCGCCCGGTGGTCGGTGCGAACACGGTAGTGATCCCGTTCCAGAACGGCGTCGAATCGATCGACCGCCTGAAGAAGATCCTGCCCGGGGAGTCGATCATGGGCGGCTCGGCGTACATCGCGACGCGCATCGCCGCCCCGGGTGTGATCGAGCACACCGGAGACTTCGCCCGGCTGATTTTCGGCGCGCTGCTGCCTGCGCAGCGCCCGGCCGCCGATGCGTTCCTCGCTGCCTGCCGCGCAGCCGGCATCGAGGCGCAGCTCTCCGCGGACATCGAGCGCGTCAACTGGGAGAAGTTCGTGTTCCTGGTCGGCATCAGCACCGCCTGCGCCGCTGCGCGCTGGCCGATCGACAAGGTGCGCGCCGACCCGGATCTGCGCCGGCTGATGCAGGACGTGATGCGCGAGACCTGGCGCCTGGGGCGCAGCCGCGGGGTCGCGCTTGCCGAGGATTTCGTCGAGAAGCAGATGGCGCTCGCCGATTCCTTTCCTGCCGGGATGCGGCCTTCGCTGCTGCACGACCTGGAAGCCGGGGGCAGGCTCGAGGCGCCCTGGCTGTGCGGTGCGGTAGCGCGCCTGTCGGAGCAAGTCGGAATCGAGGCGCCCGCAAACCGCGCCATCTATGCGGCGTTGACGCCCTACCTCGATGGATCTCAAGTCAAAGCTGCTTGACCCCGCGCAGGCGGTGCTGCTGTACGGCACCACGCCTCCGCGCCTGGGAACCGCGCAGTCCGGAATCGAGGCGGCGGCGGACAAGCTCGCGGCGCGGCTGCACGGCCTGCCGCTCGACGGCGTCGTGGTCTACGACATCCAGGACGAGACCGGCCGCAGCGGCGGGCCGCGCCCGTTCCCCTTCGTGGGAACGGTCGATCCGCGCAGCTATGCGGCGCTGCTGCAGGCGCGCATTGCGCGTCCCGCCATCGCGTACAAGGCACTTGGCAGCATGGACGAGCCGGCATGGAACGCCTGGCTCTTCGAGACCGCACACGCCTTCCCGTTGCGTCTCATCTCGGTGGTCGGAAGGCCGACCTCGGGCGTGCGGCACGCGCTCGGGCTTTCGCGCGCCATCCGGCTCGCCGCGGAGCACCCGGCCAGCTTCGCCGTGGGCGGCGTCGCGATCACCGAGCGGCACACCGAGCAGCGCAGCGAAGCCGCACGGCTGCTCGCCAAGGGCATCGAGGGCTGCGGCTATTTCATCTCGCAGACGGTGTACCACGCGCCGCCGACGCAGCGGCTGCTGCGCGACTACCTGCGCGATTGCCGGGGCGCGGGCGTCGCCCCGCGCCGCATCGTGCTGACCTTCGCGCCCTGCGGCCGCGAGAAGACGCTTGCCTTCCTGCGCTGGCTCGGGGTCAACATCCCGCCCGAGACCGAGCGCGAGCTGCTCGGCGCCGCGCAGCCGCTCGCGAAGTCGATCGAGATCTGCCGCGACAACCTGCGCCGC
>DATKAX010000297.1:0-10269 GCA_035514595.1 Burkholderiales bacterium | reverse complement strand
AGGCGCTCGTCGCCGACGCGCTCGATCACCTCGGCGAAGTTGCGGTACAGGCCCTCGTCGGACACGCCCTTGTAGTAGAAAGGCGGCAGCATCAGCACGCCGGCGCAGCCGAGCTCGACCGCGGCGCGCGTGAGCTCGATCGAGTCGGGGAGCGCGCAGTGGCCGGTGCCGGGCATCAACGCCGCGGGCGGCACGCCGCCCGCGACGAGCGCCTCTAGGAGCCTGCGCTTCTCGGGCACCGACATCGAGTTCGCTTCGCTGTTGGTGCCGAAGACCGCGAGGCCCGCGCAGCCGCTCTTGAGGAGCCAGCGGCAGTGGCGCACGAAGCGCCCGGCGTCGGGGATGTAGTCGGGCTTGAACGGCGTGATGACCGGCGCGAGCACGCCGGCGATGCGTTCTTTCTTTGCCATGGAGACCTGCTGTAGAGTGCAGCCGCGCATTATATGGCCGACCTGACCCGGGCGATCAACATCGAGGACCTGCGCGCGCTGGCGAAGAAGCGCCTGCCGCGGGCGATCTTCGACTTCTTCGACGGCGGCGCCGAGGACGAGGTGACGCTGCGCGAGAACCGGGCGGCGTTCGAGCGCGTGCGGCTGCTGCCCAGGGTGCTGGTGAACGTGGCGCATGTCGACACCAAGGTGCGGCTTTTCGATCACCTGGCGAGCCTGCCGCTCGCGATCGCGCCCACCGGCGGCATCGGCGCCGGGCGCGCGGGCGCGGACGTGGCGCTCGCGCGCGCCGCCCGGGCCTTCGGGGTGCCGTTCACCCTCGCCACGCCGGCGAGCGCCTCGATCGAGCGCATCGCGGCGGAGGCGGGTGGGTGCCTGTGGTTCCAGCTCTACGTGGTGCGCGACCTGGCGTTCCGCGAACGGCTGGTGCTGCGAGCGCGCGATTGCGGCTACGAGGCGCTGCTCGTCACCGTCGACCTGCCGATCTCCGGCAAGCGCGAGCGCGACCCGCGCAACGACTTCGTCACGCCCTATCGCCCGAGCTGGCGCAATTCGCGCGACGTGCTGCGAAAGCCGGCGTGGCTGCTCGAGATCCTGCGCCACGGCCTGCCGACGATGGCGAACTTCGAGGGCTACAAGTTCTCGAGCCTCAAGCTCACCGACATCGCCACCCAGGTCGGCCGCGAAATGGACGCCGCCTTCGGCTGGGAGGAGCTCAAGCGCCTGCGCGACCTGTGGCCGGGGAAGCTCCTCGTCAAGGGCGTCGAGCGCGCCGACGATGCCGAGCGCGCCGCCGGCATAGGCTGCGACGGCGTGGTGGTGTCCAACCACGGCGGGCGCCAGCTCGACGGCGCCGCAGCGACCCTGGATGCCTTGCCTCACGTGGCCAAGGCAGTGGGAAGCAGGATCACCGTGCTGCTCGACGGCGGGGTGCGCCGCGGGGTCGACATCGTGAAGGCGCGCGCGCTCGGCGCGCACGCGGTGCTGACCGGGCGGGCGACGCTCTTCGGCGTGATGGCGGGCGGCGAGCCGGGCGCGCACCGCGCGCTGGAGATCCTGGCGGGCGAGCTCGAGCGCGCCATGAAGCTGTGCGGCGCGCGCTCGCTGGCCGAGATCGGCCCCGAGCTTATTTACCGGCCTTGAAGCGCTTCACGTAGTCGGGCGCGGTGTAGATCCAGTCGAGCGACTCGTAGTACTTCCCGGCGCCGAGATTGCCGTACATGTCGTTGCGCACGCGGCGCGGAACACCGTCGGCGGCGTGGAACAGCAGCCCCAGCAGCGAGGCCGACATCTGCACCCGCGAGGCGCGCACCAGCCGCGTCTCCTGGTACTGCCGGAAAGCCTTCTCGAAGTCGCCGTCGGCGGCATCGGCGCAGGCCGCGAGGCACACCGCGTCCTCGAACGCTGTCGCGGCGCCCTGCGCGAAGTACTGCAGCATCAGGTGCGCGGCGTCGCCAAGCAGCGTGACCCGCCCGCGGCTCCAGTTCGCCACCGGCTCGCGGTAGCGCAGCATCCAGCGCCGGAAGACTTTCGGCACGCGCAGGATGCTCATCGGCTTGTCGCAGTTGTGGGCGAAAAGCGGCAGCACCTCCTCGGGCGGCGCCTCCTCGTTGTGCCCGGCGTCGGTCTGCTTGCCGACCACGGTCGCCACCAGATTGAAGAGCTTCCAGCCGCGCAGCGGGTAGTGGACGATGTGGGTGTTGTGCGCCGCCCAGAGCGTCGCCGCGGCCCAGCGCAGGTCCTCGGGCATCTCCTCGACCCTGAGCACCGCGCGGTAGCACATGTGGCCGGAGATCGCCGGCTCGCCGTCGCCGACGATGCCCTCGCGCACCGCCGAGCGCACGCCGTCGGCGCCGACCAGAGCGGAGGCCTCGACGGGTTTGTCGTTGAGAACTTCAACGGTTACGGTTTTTCCTGCCTGTCGGAAACCGGTAACCCGGCTGCGAGTTCGAAGCGCTATCAGGTCGGACTTTGCCTTGCAGCCGTCGAGCAGCGCGCCGTGGATGTCGGCGCGATGGGTGACCGCGTAGGGGTTGCCGTAGCGCTTGCGGAAGGTCTCGTCGAGCGGGATGTCGACCACGCGCTCGCCGCTGACGCCGTCCATCATCAGCAGCCGCTCGATGAACACCGCCTCCTTCTTCACCAGCTCGCCCACCCCCAGCGCGTCGATCGCGTGCCAGGCGTTGGGCGCGAGCTGGATGCCGGCGCCGATCTCGCCGAACTCGGCGGCCTGCTCGAGGACCAGGACCCGGAAGTTGCGGCGGGCGAGCGCGAGCGCGGCGGCGAGCCCGCCCAGGCCGCCTCCGGCGACGACGATCGGCTTCGAGTTGCGCGGGCTCATCTGAGCATGGCGATCGCGGCGCGCCCCAGCGGCGAGCCGGGATCCGCGAGCGTCTCGATTATCTCAAAATGGTTCAGGCCCCGAGCCTCGATTCGCTCGCTGAGCTTTCCTTCGGCTTGCAGCGCGGCGGCGAGCTCGCGCGACTGGCGCGCGAACTCGGGCGCCTCGTGCTCGCCCCAGGCGACCGTCACCGGGCAGCGGATCGCCTCGAGGTGGCGGATCGGGCTGTACTCGTGCTCCAGGTGCTCGTCGAGGCGCACGTAGTCGTTGCGCGAGCTCAGGCGCACCGGCAGGAGGTCGTAGATCCCGGAGATCACCAGCGCGCGGTCGATGAACGGGAGCCGGGTCAGCGCGCAGGCGGCGAGGTGGCCGCCGGAGGAATGCCCGCAAAGGACGAGGCGTGGCGGGGCGAAGCTCTCCTTCAGCCACTCGATGCCCCGGCGCACCTGCCCGGCCATCTCCGCAAGCGTCACCGTTGGAAGCAGGTCGAACCCGAGCGCGGCGAAGCTCGCGCCGGCCCGGACGATCGCCTCCGCGGCGAAGCCCTGCTCGCGCTTCGACTGCCGCTTCCATGCGCCGCCGTGCACGAAGACGAACATGGTGCGCGCCTTCGGGTCGCCGTACAGGTCGAGCGCCTCGCGTTCGCGCTCGCCGTAGCGATGCTCGGCAGGGGAAAGGCGCCGGCGCACCGCGTCGCTCGCCGCGGCGTAGCGCCGGATGATGTCGTCGGCGTGCGGCACCCAGGCGCGTTGCTCGTACTGGGCGTCGAGCGCCGCCTGGTCGTAGTCGAGGAAGACCTTGGTCAAAACAGGATCGCGATGCCTTCGAGCTCGCCTTCGGCGTTCACGAGGTCGACGCGCTTGTGCGCGATCTTCCAGCCGTCGCCCGCGCGCCGCAGCCGGTGCTCCACCAGCGCCGCCCAGAGCCGTTGCTTTTCATTACGGAATTCCGCCAGGAGCAGGGTCGACACGACTTTTGTCTCTAGATCGTTTTGAGAAACAACGGCAACGTTTCCCACTTGGTGCACCGTGCGCGCGAGCGGCTGGCGCGCGTGGGCGCGCGGGTGGCGGATCTGCTTCACGCGCAGCTCGAGCAGCGTGCGGTCGTCGTGGATGATCGAGGAGGTCTCGAGCGCTTCCTTCTGGCCCTGCTCGAGCGGCACCCAGTAGGTGGCGTCGCCGGTGAACAGCTCCAGCCAGGCTTCGTACTGCTGCGTGTCGAGGAGCCGCGCCTCGTGGTAGAGGAACTCGTCGATCCGCATCAGCCTTCCGCGCTCATGTAGTCGAGCCAGGCGCGGAACTGGGCGCGGATAAACACCTCGCTCGTGCCGGTGGCGCCGCGGCGCGTGCCGTCGGGCTCGTCTGCGTCTCGGCCGTGGCCGCGGCCGACGTAGGCCCATTCGGGCGAGCCCGAGGCGAAGCCGCGCTGGATGCGCTCGTAGACCTCGAGGTCGTCGGTCAGCACCCAGGACGCGGTGCCGTTCACGACATTGGCGAAGGCCACCGTATCGCGGAACATCTGCGCCGGCGCGTCTTTCATGCGGAACGAATAGGTGTACACCACCGAGCGGTCGGCGGCGAGCGGCTGGATGATGCGCAGCTGCCGGAACTGGCTCATGAAGGAGCAGTTCGGGTAGACAATGGTGTTCCAGCGCGTGACGCGCAGCGCACGCTCGGCCTCGCCCTCGCCCGCCGTTGCCGCGAGCCGCCTGCGGTATTCCTCGAACACCGGGTGTCCTGCGCCGCCGATGAGCCGCTTGTCGTCGTGGTAGTCGCCGAGCCAGCCGTGGCCGTAGGGCGTCGCCCAGATGCCGACCGCTTCCCAGACCGCGTCCGGGGCCCCGTTCTGGCGCATCTGGCGCACCGCGATGTCGTAGTAGTGCTCCGCGCCCGGTGCGCCCGGCTCGGGCGCGCCGCGCGCCACCGCCACCGAGGAGGCGTGCACGTAGGCGGGATGCGCGCCGTCGAGGTGGTTCTCGAGCATCAGCTTCCAGTTCCCCTGGTAGGCGTGCTTGAACACGCCGCCGGCGACTTCCAGCTCGCCGCCCGGCGCGCGGTCGACGAAGTCGTCGAACGAGCTCTTCGCCGGCCCGAGGAAGGTCTCCAGATCCGGGCCGTGCGCAGCCAGGGAAGCGAATATGAACCCCCTGTAGAGAGCGATGCGCGGGATGGGACGTAATCCGAGATCCTTCTGGAAATCCTTCTCGCCGTAGCCCGACGAGAAGGGAACCGCGCGCAGCGCCCCGCCGCGGTCGTAGCTCCAGCCGTGGTAGGGGCACACGAAGCGCTCGACATTGCCGCGGCCCTCGGCGCACACGGTGGAGCCGCGATGCATGCAGCGGTTGACCAGCACGCGCACCGAGCCGTCGTCCTGGCGCGCCACGATCACCGGCTCGCGTCCCATGCGCGTGGTGAAGTAGTCGCCTGGGCTCCTCACCTGGCTCTCGTGGCCGAGGACCAGCCACGCGCGGCCGAAGACGCGCTCCATCTCGAGCTCGAAAATCGCCGGGTCGGCGTACACCGAGCGGTGCACCCGGTCGGGCTGCACCAGCATCGCGAGCTCGCCAGGTCCGAAAGCGCTCATAGGGGATTGGACATCGACAATGTCCCGTAATTCTACCTATAGGCGCTTAAGCATTTTCTCCAAGGTAGGAAGGCCATCCTCGGGCCTGCCGTTCTGCCAGCTGACCCAGGCGCGCAGCTTCTTCAGCGCGCTTCCGTTCGCTGCCGCCTCTCGCGCCATATCGATCGCCTCGCGAAGCCCTGTCGCCTTTCCCGTGATGAAAAGCAGAGGGGCGGCATTGAGGCAGACGATATCGCTGCGCGGTCCGTCGTCCTTCCCGGCGATCACGCGCAGGAGCGCCAGCGCGTCCTGCTCGAGGTCGCCGCTCGAGGCGAGTTCGCGCAAGTTGCCACGGGGCAGGTTGAGATCCTCGGGCGCGATCGTATAGCGCTCGATCGTTCCGTCGGGCAGGAGCTCCGAGACGTGGCTGGGGCCGAGGGTAGAAAGCTCATCCATCGCCTTGCCCGTCGCCTCGTCGGTGCCGTGCATGACGAACGCCCGCTTGAACCCCAGCTCCTTGAGGATGCGCGGTTCGAGGTCCAGCGCCGCGGGCGTCGCTACCCCCATGACCTTGTGCGACGGCATGGTCGGATTAAGGAGGGGGCCGACCAGATTGATGGTGGAACTGAACCTGATCTGCGAACCCACGCGCCCCAGCATTCTGGGATGCACGGCGCTTGAAAAGCCGTTCCAGGCGCCGATCCCGGCGCGCTCTATGCTCTGCTTGGGAAGCTCGGGCGCCGACTCGACGTTCACGCCCAGCGCCTCGATGACGTCGATGGCACCGCAGTGGGAGCTTACCGCGCGCGACGCATGTCGAACGACGGTCAGACCGCACGCCGCGGAGAGGATCGCTGCGCCGGTGCTTATGTTGAGGGTCTTCAGCGTATCGCCGCCCGTACCGCAATTGTCGATCAGCGGCTCCGGAGCGAGCACGGAGACCTTGATCGTGTCGTACGCGTACAGGGCCTCGAAGGTGCCCGCGACTTCCTCCAGCGTTTCTCCCTTGGCGCGCAGCGCTGCGATGAACGCGCCCTGATGCGTTTCGGGCTGCTGTTCCTCGCAGATCTGGCGCCAGCATTCCCGAGCCTCGTCGCGGGTGATGTTCTCTCCGCGGATGAGCCGCCCTACGATGGCGCCAAACCATCTGAACCGATCCTCGTTCGCCTGCACGGTCAATTGGCGCTCCCCAGCGCGTCCAGCGCCCGATCCACGCGCGGTAGCCACCGCGTCATGTCCATATCCCGCAGCAGCCGACGCGCGCTGCCAAGGCTGGCGAGGCCCTCCTCGCGTCGACCGGCGCGTTGGTGTAAGAGGCCGAGCCCGACGTGGCAGTGCGCCTGAAGGGGACGCATGCCGAGGTCCTCGGCGACCTGGAGCGCGTCCCCGTAGTAGGCGGCTGCATCCGAACGCTGCTCGGGACGTCCGCGAATCTCCGCCAGCAGGTGCAGAGCCCAAGCGCGGTTGCCGCGCTCGGCACAGGCGTCGGCCTGCACGAGGGCACGCCGCGCCACGTCTTCGGCTTCTTGCGGCTTCCCGTCGCGCAGCAGTGCTTCGCCGAGGAATACCATCCACAAGGACTGGTCGACCATCCTGCGCATCGCGATGGATCGCTCGACCGCTTCCCGCAGCAGGGGGAGCGCGCGGGACACGCGGCCAGCCATCGCATAAGCGGCTCCAAGCGTAGACGCGGTCATCGGAAAGTGCAACGGCACGTCGGCGATCCGACATGCGTGGAGGCCGCGCTCGAGTACCGCGATGCCTTCCTCGATCTTCCCTTGGCGAATATGCAGTCTGCCGACCGCCGCGCAGGTTGCGGTGAGATCGATCCGACGCTCCGCGGCCTCTGCCGCGTGCAGCGCTTGCCCTGCCAGCGTGGCGGCCTCGTCGAAGGCTCCGGTCTCGGTCAAGCAGGAGATTAGAAACACCTGGGGCGATAGCGTCCCGGACGACGAAGAAGCTGGTTCTCCCGCGCCGCTGGAACGCCGCTCGCGTAGCGCGATCACGTGGCGCAAGGCGTCTATTGCGCGAGCGTGCTCGCCCAATGCGTGATAGGCGCGCCCGAGGTAGCGATACGCGAGATCGGTAAGCTGCGGGTCATCCAGCTCGCACGCGATGTGCAGCGCGCGCTGGCTGCAGTCGATGGCGCACGCCTGCTCGCCTAACTCCCAGAAGAGATTCGCGCTCGCCCCGGCTATCCATCCCAGCCGCCGGCGGTCGCCGAGCTTCTCGGCGAGCATCTCGGCGGCGCGCAGCACTTCGCGGGTCTGCTCGAACTCGCCCAGGGGCATCAATGCCGACCGCAGCTCAAGACGAAGGTCGACTGCTTCGGCATCCGTCGTGCGGGTTTCGGGCAGTCGGCTCGCCACTTCAAGGGCCTGCTGGAGGAAGCCTGCGGCCGCCGCGTTTGTCGACCTGGCGAAGGCGCGCTGACCGGCATGCCTCAGGTGGAGCACGGCTTTCTCCCACAGCTCGCCATGCACGGCGTGGTGGCTCAGCTCCTCGGTCCGCTCCGCGAGCCTGTCGGGATACAGTCGCTCGATGGCGGCGACGATTCGGGCATGCAGCAGCCGCCGCCGCTCCGAAACGAGGCTTCGATAGGTGACCTCGTGCGTGAGGGCGTGCTTGAAGGTGTACTCGAGATCCGGGAAAAGCCGTGTTTCGTACAGGAACTCGGCGACCTGCAGTCGGGCGAGACCGGCGCGCAGCAACGGCTCCGAATGCTCGACGATGGCCTGGAGTAGCGCTGCAGGCACGTCCTTACCGATGACCGACGCGCATTGCAGCAGGGTTTTGTCGTCGGCGGGAAGCCGGTCGATGCGCGCGGCAAGGATGCCGTGCACCGTGGCGGGGGCCCGAACGTCCTGGGCCGTACGCTCAAGGCGATAGGCTCCACGCTCGCCTGCCAGAATCCCCGTTTCCACGAGGTCGCGGACGCATTCCTCGAGGAAGAAGGGATTGCCGGAGGTACGCTCGATGAGCAATGCCTTGAGCGCTGCGAGGCCGGCTCCATCGCCCAGAAGGCCGGACAACAGCTCAGCCGCCGTGGCGGCCGGGAGGGTATCGACGCCGATTTGCGTGTAGTAGCTCTTGTTTCCCCACTCATGCCGGTATTCCGGCCGGTAGTTGGCGAGCAACAGCATGCGATAGCCGGGCAGGCCCTCGACAAGCCCGTCGAGCAGCGCTTGCGTCTCCTCGTCGACCCAATGCAGGTCTTCGAACACTAGAACGAGCGGCTGTGCCTCGCTCTCGCGGAACAGGAGCTGCTTTACCGCATCGAGCGTTCGCCGCCGCTTGTCCGGCGGATCGAGGCCATGCCAGGACGGATCGTCGACGGCGACGTCGAACAGCGCGAACAGCGCGGAAAGTGCCGGCTTGAGCGCCTCGTTGAGCGCTAGCAGCTTGCCGGTGATTTTCTCGCGCACCTCCCGCTTGCCGTCGGCGTCGCCGATCTTGAAGTAATTCTTCAGCAGATCGATCACCGGCAGGTAGGCACTGGCCTTGCCGTAGGACACCGAGCCGCTCTCGAGCACGAGCCAGCCGTGCAGGCGGTGCGATCGGACGAACTCATAGAACAGCCGAGATTTGCCGACCCCCGGCTCACCGACCACCGCGACCAGCTGTCCAGAACCCTGCCGCGCCCGTTCGAGCGCGTGGTGAAGCTGCTCCATCTCGGTGTCTCGCCCGATGAACGCCGTGAGGCCGCGCATCGCGGACGCTTGCAGGCGGGTGCGCGCGACACCGACGCCCGTGAGCTCGAAGATCTCGACCGCTTCCTTCAAGCCTTTCACCGGAGTGGACCCCAGGGGTCGCACGTCGACGAAGCCTTCAGCGAGCTTCAACGATGCGGCGCTCAGCAGGATGCTTCCCGGGTCCGCCAGCTGCTCCAACCGGGCAGCGAGATGGGTCGTCTGTCCTACCGCCGTATAGTCCATGTGCAGGTCGCCGCCGATGGCGCGAACCACTACCTCTCCCGAATTGAGGCCGATGCGCACGCGGACCGAAACGCCGTGCGCACGCCGGGCCGCCTCGGCATACTGCCTGACCGCCCCCTGCATGCGAAGCGCTGCATAACACGCACGCACCGCATGGTCCTCGTGGGCGAGCGGCGCGCCGAACAGCGCCATGATTCCATCACCCATCACCTGGTTCACCATGCCCTCGTACCGGTGGACCGCTTCGATCATTCCTTCCAGCACGGGATCCAGGATCGATCGCGCCTCCTCGGGATCGCGATCGGCGAGGAGCTCCATCGAGCCCTTGATGTCGGCGAACAGGACAGTGACTTGCTTGCGCTCGCCTTCCAGAGCGGACCTCGAGGCGAGGATGCGCTCGGCGAGATGGCTCGGCACCTGGGCCTCGGTGGCACGCGATGGCGTGCTGTCGGGCGACGCTGGCAGCGACGCGCCGCAAAACGCGCAGTAGCGCTTGCCGGGGCTGATCTCGGCGCGGCACGATGGGCAGGCGATGCTAAGCCGGGCGCCGCAGTCCTCGCAAAACCTGCTGCCCTCTCGGTTTGCAGCGTGGCACCGTGGGCAGTTCATCCTGGCCTCCTAGCCGCAGCCTCTCCCGCTGCTATTGGAATCTATAGAGGTACGCCAGGCGCACCTGCGTGCCATCGTACTCGCGGGCGTCGCGGTCGGTCTCGGCCTTGAAGTGAGTGACCGAGAAATCGAGCGCCTGGTTCCCGGCGAGCGGATAGTTGAAGCCAAGGTCGTAGAGCAGGGTCTTCGCCTGGACGCGATAGGCCGTGAACCCGGGCCCGAGCGCGGGATCGCTGGCCGCCGCTTCATCGATCTGTGTTAACCAATTGACTGCAGTGGGGTCGGCGGCAGCGAACGCATGGTCGCCAGAGATGCGAGCGACGCGTGCGTACACGGTTGACCGAAGACCGACTCGGTAGTCGAGGGTGGCGAA
>DATKAX010000296.1:0-2521 GCA_035514595.1 Burkholderiales bacterium | reverse complement strand
CATCTCGATCGACGCCATGGTGCAGAAGGAGCCGGGCGAAGGCGAGCGCCAGGTCGACATCGTGATGCTCACCCACCGCGCGCTCGAGCGCGACGTCAATCGAGCGATGGCGCGCATCGAGAAGCTTCCCACCGTGCCCGGGAAAGTCACGCGCATCCGCCTCGAAGCGCTGCTGTAGGCCCCGCATGCGCTACGTCTCCACCCGCGGCGAGGCGCCGCCGCGCCGCTTCAGCGAGATCCTGCTCGAGGGCCTCGCCCCCGACGGCGGGCTGTACGTGCCGGAGAGCTTTCCGCAGGCGGACTTGACGGCATGGAGGGGGTTGGCGTATCCCGAGCTCGCTTGCGCGGTCCTGTCGCGCTTCATGGACGACGTCCCGGAGCTCGAGCGCCTGGTGCGCGAGACCTATACGGCGAGGCTGTTCGGCTCGCAGGAGATCGCGCCGCTCGTCACGCTCGAGCCGGGGCTGCACCTGCTCGCGCTGACCGGCGGCCCGACGCTCGCCTTCAAGGACATCGCGCTGCAGCTTCTCGGCAACCTGTTCGAGGAGGTTCTTCAAAAGAAAGGTCAAACCCTCACCATCCTGGGCGCCACCTCGGGCGACACCGGCTCGGCGGCCGAGTACGCGATGCGCGGCAGGCGGGGCATCCGCGTGTTCATGCTCTCGCCGCACCGGCGCATGAGCGAGTTCCAGCGCGCGCAGATGTACTCGCTGCAGGACGCGAACATCCTCAACCTCGCGGTGAAGGGAAGCTTCGACGACTGCCAGGACATGGTGAAGCGCGTTAACGCGGACGCCGCCTTCAAGGCGCGCCACCGCATCGGCGCGGTGAATTCGATCAACTGGGCGCGGGTCGCGGCGCAGGCGGTGTACTACTTCAAGGCGTACTTCGCCGTCACCACCCGGGACGCCGAGGCGGTCTCCTTCGCGGTGCCCTCGGGCAACTTCGGCAACATCTATGCCGGCTACGTCGCCCGGCGGATGGGCCTTCCCATCCGGCGTCTGATCCTCGCCACCAACGAGAACTGCGTGCTCGACGAGTTCTTCCGCACCGGGCGCTACCGCGTGCGCCGCAAGGTGCTCGAGACCACCAGCCCGTCGATGGACATCTCCAAGGCGTCCAACTTCGAGCGCTACGTGTTCGATCTCGTCGGGCGCGACGGCGCTAGGGTGCGCGAGCTGTGGCGGCGGCTCGAGGCCGACGGCGAGTTCGACCTCGCGCATTCGGCCTTCTTCCGAGGCGTGCCGCAGAGCGGCTTCGTCTCCGGCTCGAGCACGCATGCCGGGCGCATCGCGACCATCCGGCAGGTCCACGCCCGGTACGGGCGGGTCATCGACCCCCACACTGCCGACGGCGTGAAGGTCGGGCTCGAGCACCGCGAGCCGCTCGTTCCCCTCGTCTGCCTGGAGACCGCGGCGCCCGCCAAGTTCGCCGCGACGATCCGCGCGGCGCTCGGGCGCGAGCCGCAGCGCCCCGCGGAGCTCGTCGGGCTGGAGAAGCGAGCGCAGCGCTTCACGGTGATCGACCCCGACGCCGCGGCGCTCAAGCGCACCATCGAGGCCCAGGCGCCGTGAAGCCCGAGAAGAACGTCCTCGGCGGCGAGCTGCGGGCGTGCAGCTACTCGCCGCTCACCGGCTACTTCCGCGACGGCATGTGCGCCACCCACGCGAACGACGGCGTGGCGCACCTGGTCTGCGTCCAGGTCACGCGGGAGTTCCTCGAGTTCAGCGCCGCCAAGGGCAACGACCTGGTCACGCCGCGGCCGGAGCTGCGCTTCCGGGGCCTCGCCCCGGGCGACCGCTGGTGCCTGCACGTGCTGCGCTGGATCGAGGCCTGGGAGGCGGGGAGCGCGCCGCGCGTGGTGCTCGAGGCGACGCACGAGGAGGTGCTTCAGCACGTGCCGCTATCGGCCCTCAAGCGGAACGCGCTCGACCTCAACTAGCGCGCCGAGCTCGCCCAGGGCGCCGCGGTCGACGATCCGGATCTCGCGGCGCGAGAGCTCGATCACGCCGCGCTCGGCGAGCGAGCGCAGCAGGCGCGAGAGCGTCTCCTTGGTCATGCCCAGGCGCGAGGCGACCAGCGTCTTGGTGCCGGGCAGGTTCGCCCTCCATCCTGCGCCGTCGCCAGCCCGCGGCACGGCGAGCGAGTCGAGATACGCGGCGAGCCGCTGCACCCCGCGGCGCGGCGCCACCGCGTGCAGCTCCTCCAGCAGCGCTAGGCTGCGCTCGGCGAGGGTCTGCAGCATGCCGCGCGCCAGCCGCGCATCGAGCTCGATGAGCGCGAGGATCGCGGCGCTCGGCATCACCACGAGCTTCGAGTCGGCGAGCGCGATCGGCTCGTAGGGGCAGGGCCGGCCGAGCAGCGCCGGCGCCTCGCCGAAGCTCTGGCCGGCTGAAACCAGGCCGATGACGCGTTCGTCGTGGCCGTTTGTCCGCAGGCTGAGCTTCACCGTCCCGTAGGCGAGCGCGAGCACGCCGGGGAGGCGCTCGCCGCGCTGCACAACGCCTTTGCCGCGTGCGAG
>DATKAX010000295.1:0-3513 GCA_035514595.1 Burkholderiales bacterium | reverse complement strand
AGCGGCCCGGCCGCGGTGCCGGGGTATCTCGCCGACACCTACTGGTGGGCGTACGTGCATCCGGGCGCGGTGCGCCTGTTCGAGCGCCAGTGGCTCGTCAACCTGATCCTGTGGGGCAACTTCGGGCGGCTGCGCGATGCGGCGCTGGAGGCCATGGGCTCGACGCTCGAGGGGAAGAGCCTCCAAATGGCCTGCGTCTACGGCGATCTCACCACGAGGCTCGCCGAGCGCGTCGCGCCGGGTGGCGCGCTCGACGTGGTGGACGTGCTGCCGGTGCAGCTCGAGAACCTGGCGCGCAAGCTGCCGGCGGAATCCGGTGTCGGGCTGCTCCACGGCGACAGTGCGGCGCTCGACATCGCCTCGGCGAGCTATGACCGCGCGCTGCTGTTCTTCCTGCTGCACGAGCAGCCCGAGAGCGTGCGCCGAGCGACGCTCGCCGAAGCGCTGCGGGTGGTGAAGCCCGGCGGGCGCATCGTGATCGTCGACTACCACCGCCCGCACGCGCTCAATCCGCTGTACTGGCCGATGGTCGGCGTGCTGCGCACGCTCGAGCCCTATGCGCTCGACCTGTGGCAGCGCGAGATCGCGGACTGGCTGCCGCGCGGCGCCGCCGTCGCGGATCTGGAGAAAGCGACCGCCTTCGGCGGGTTGTACCAGCGCCTGACGCTCACCAAATGCAGGTAGTGCGCGCCGACGTCGTGGTGGTGGGCGGCGGCGGCGCCGGCCTGAGCGCCGCGATCGCGGCCGCCGAGCGCGATCCCGCGCTTCGCATCGCGCTCGTCTCCAAGGTGGTGCCGATGCGCAGCCACACCGTCGCTGCCGAAGGCGGCGCCGCGGGCGTCACGCGCGGCGACGACAGCCTGGAGCAGCACTTCGAGGACACCGTCTCGGGCGGCGACTGGCTGTGCGACCAGGTGGCGGTCGAGTACTTCGTCGCGCATTGCGCCGCGGAGCTCGCGCGCCTGGAGGGCTGGGGCTGCCCGTGGAGCCGCCAGGACGATGGCCGGATCAACGTGCGCTACTTCGGCGGCATGAAGGTGCCGCGCACCTGGTTCGCCGCCGACCGCAGCGGCTTTCACATCCTGCACACGCTGTTCCAGACCTCGCTGCGGATGCCGGCGATCGCGCGCTACGACGAGTTCTTCTGCGCCGACCTGCTGGTCGAGGACGGCCGCGTGCGCGGCGTGCTGGCGATCGAGATCGCGAGCGGCGAGATGTGCCTGTTCGAGGCCGGCGCGGTGATCCTGTGCACCGGCGGCGCCGGCCGCGTCTACCGGCAGAACACCAACGCCGGCACCGTGACCGGCGACGGCATGGGGCTCGCGTTCCGCCGCGGCGCGCCGCTGCGCGACATGGAGTTCATGCAGTGGCACCCGACCGCGCTGCCGGGCAGCGGGATCCTGATCACCGAGGCCTGCCGCGGCGAGGGCGCGATCCTCGTCAACAAGGACGGCTACCGCTACCTGCAGGACTACGGCATGGGGCCGCCCGAGCCCTGGCCGCGGCCCAAGGCGATGGAGCTCGGCCCGCGCGACCGGCTTTCGCAGGCATTCTGGCACGAGAGGAAGAAGGGACGCACGCTCGAGACCCCGCGGGGGCACGCGGTCCTGCTCGATCTGCGGCATCTCGGGGCGAAGAAGATCCGCGAGCGGCTGCCGCTCATTACCGAGGCGGCGCGCACTTTCGCCGGCGTCGACGCGGTGCGCGAGCCGATCCCGGTGTGCCCGGCGGTGCATTACACGATGGGCGGCATCCTGACCAACCCGCGCTGCGAGACCCCGCTTGCCGGCCTGTACGCCGCCGGCGAGTGCGCGAGCGTCGGGATCCACGGCGCCAATCGTCTCGGCTCGAACTCGCTCACCGAGCTGCTCGTGTTCGGCCGGGTGGCGGGCGATCAGGCGGCGCAGGCGGCGCGGGAGGCGCCCGCTGCCGGGCCGCCGGCGCGAGAGCAGGCGGAAGTCTCGGCGCACCGCCTGCTCGGCATGCTGCGGCGCGACCACGGCGAGCGCCCGGCGGCGCTGCGCGAGGCAATGCACGAAGCGATGGAGTCCGGCGTCGGTATCTACCGCAGCGAGAGCACGCTGCGCGAGGCCTGCGGCCGGCTCGCCGAGCTGCGCGAGCGCTACCGCCGCGGCGTGCGCCTGGAAGACCGCAGCCGCGCCTTCAATACCGAGTGGTTGACCGCGATCGAGCTCGGCTGCATGCTGGAGGTCGCGCAGGCGATGGCGCACGGTGCGCTCGAGCGGCGCGAATCGCGCGGCGCGCACATGCGGCTCGACGGGTTCGAGGCGCGCGACGACGGGCGCTTTCTCAGGCATACGCTCGCCCGCCACGGCGGAGACGGCGCGCCGCGCATCGAGTACCTCCCGGTGACGATCACGCGCTCGCCGCCGCGGCGGCGCGTGTACGGCGGCGCGGGCGCGCAGGCGGTGCTGTCGTGAGAACCATCGCGATCGAGTGCCTGCGCTACGACCCGGAAACGGACGCCGCGCCGCGGCGCCAGGCCTACGAAGTGCCCTTCACCGACGACATGTCGGTGCTGCAGGGCCTGCAGTACATCAAGGACTACCTCGACGGCAGCCTCACGTTCCGCTGGTCGTGCCGCATGGCGATCTGCGGCAGCTGCGGCATGATGGTGAACGGCGTGCCGGCGCTTTCCTGTGAGACTTTCCTGCGCGATTTTTATCCCGGCCCGGTGCGCGTCGAGCCGCTCGAGCACTTCCCCATCCTGCGCGACCTGGTGATCGACCAGCGCGATTTCCTCGCCAAGCTCCAATCGGTCAAGCCCTGGCTCGTGCCCAGGGAACCCGCGCCCGGGGAAAAGGACGGCTTCCTGCAGACGCCGCGGCAGATGGACGAGTACTACCAGTACTCGCAATGCATCAACTGCCTGCTGTGCTACGCCGCCTGCCCGCAGTACGGGCTGGACTCGAAATTCACCGGCCCCGCGGCCCTTGCACTGCTGCACCGCTACAACGCGGATTCGCGCGACGCGGGCAAGGCCGAGCGCATGGAGATCGTCAACGCCGAGGACGGCGTCTGGGGCTGCACCCTGGTCGGCTACTGCTCGGAGGTGTGCCCGAAGGGCGTCGATCCGGCGCGCGCGGTGAACCAGAACAAGATCGAGAGCACGAAGGATTACTTCTTCCGGTTCCTCAAGCGATGAAAGCCTACCAGCGCCCGATGGCCGGATGGTGGCACCGCAACCCGTTCTACCTCTGGTACACGCTGCGCGAAGCGAGCGCGCTCTTCGTGACGGCGTACGCGCTCGTGCTGCTCGCCGGCCTCGCGAGGCTGCGCCAGGGCGAAGCCGCCTTCGATGCCTGGCGCGAGGCGCTCGCCAGCCCGGCCTCGATCACCTTTCACGCCGTCGCGCTGCTGCTCGTCCTGTATCACGCCTGGACCTGGTTCAAGGTGATGCCGAAGACGCTTCCGTTCCTGCGCATCGCCGGGCGCCGCGTGCCGGACCGGGCGATCGTCGTCGCGGGCCTCGCGAGCGCGGTGTTGTTCTCG
>DATKAX010000294.1:0-5186 GCA_035514595.1 Burkholderiales bacterium | reverse complement strand
GGCATCCCGGCGTTCGGCGCGGATGCGCTGCGCTTCACCTTCGCCTCGCTCGCCGGCTTCTCGCGCACGCTCAACTTCGACCTCGGGCGCTGCGAGGGCTACCGCAACTTCTGCAACAAGCTGTGGAACGCGACGCGCTTCGTGCTGATGAACACCGAGGGCAAGGACTGCGGCCTGGACGAAGGCGCGCCGGTCGAGCTCTCGGACTGGGACCGCTGGGTCGTGAGCCGGCTGCAGCGCACCGAGGCCGAGGTCGAGCAGGGCTTCGCCGAGTACCGCTTCGACAACGCGGCCGCCGCCATCTACCGCTTCGTCTGGGACGAGTACTGCGACTGGTATGTCGAGGTCGCGAAGCTGCAGCTCGCGAAGGGCGGCGAGGCCGCGCAGCGCGGCACCCGGCGCACGCTGGTGCGCGTGCTGGAGGCGGCGCTGCGCCTCGCGCACCCGATCATCCCCTTCATCACCGAGGAGCTGTGGCAGAAGGTCGCGCCGCTCGCCGGAAAGCAGGGCGAGACCGTCATGCTCGCGCCGTACCCGAAGTGCCAGCCCGAGCGCATCGACGAGGCCGCCGAGCGCGAGATCGCGCTCGCCAAGGAGGTGGTCAACGCCGGCCGCAACCTGAAGAGCGAGATGAAACTCTCCCCGCAGCAGCGCGTGCCTTTCTACATCAGCGGCACGCCGGGCGCGGCTACGCTGTCGGCAGTGGATGCCTTGATCCGACCTTCGGTTCTTCACCAGGTCGAGGAGCTGCCCCATTCCGAGTCCCCGGTCGCGATCGTCGGCCGGCATCGCCTCATGCCGCACATCGAGATCGACCCGGCCGCCGAGCGCAGCCGCCTCGGAAAAGAGGTGGCGCGGCTCGAGGCTGAGATCGCCAAGGCGAACGCCAAGCTCGGCAATGCGGCGTTCGTGGAGCGTGCGCCCGCCAAGGTCGTCGAGCAGGAGCATGCTCGGCTCGCCGACTTCGAGGCGACGCTCGCCAAGGTGAAGGCACAGCTCGACAAGCTCTCGCCGGGCGCCTGAGGTGAAGCTGCCCTCGGGCCTGCGGGCCCTGCGGCACCGCGACCTTCGCCTGTTCTTCGCCGGCCAGGGGGTGTCCCAGCTCGGCAGCTGGCTGCAGCTCGTCGCCACGAGCTGGCTCGTGTACCGCCTGTCCGGCTCGACCTTCCTGCTGGGGCTGGCGGCGTTCGCGATGCAGATCCCGTTTCTCGTGCTGGCGCCGCTCGCCGGGGTGTTCGTCGACCGCATCGACCGGCGCCGCGTGCTGCTCGCGACGAACTCCGTGGCGGCGCTGCAGGCGAGCGTCATGTTCACGGTGGTGGCGCTCGGCGTGGTGCAGCCCTGGCATCTCATCGCCGGCAACCTGGTGCTCGGGATCGTGAACGCCTGCGACGCGCCGGCGCGCCAGTCGATCCTGATCCAGCTGGTCGGCGGCAAGGCCGATCTGCCGAACGCGATCGCGCTCAACTCCTCCCTGATGAACGGCGCGCGCTTCCTCGGCCCGACCCTGGGCGGCGCGCTGATCGCGGCCTTCGGCGAGCCGGCCGGCTTCGCGCTCAACGCGCTGTCGTACTTCGCGATGCTGGCGGCGCTTTCGCGCATGACGAGCGCCGCGCGCGCCTACGCGCCGCTCGAGAAGGGCCTCGCCCGCCAGCTCGCCGCCGGGGCGCGTTACGCCTACGGCTTTCTGCCCTCGCGCAGCGCGCTGCTGCTGCTTTCCGCGACCAGCGTGAGCGTAGGCTCCTACGTCGCGCTGATGCCGTGGTTCGCGCGCGAGGCCTTCCACGGCGATTCGCTCACGCTGGGCCTGCTGATCGGCGCCGCCGGGCTGGGTGCGCTTTCCGGAATGGCGTATCTCGCCACCCGCCCCGGCATCCGCGGGCTGCTGCGGCTCATCGCGTGGACCGCGGGCACCGCCGGCGCCGCGCTGGTGGTGTTCTCGGCGGCAACCTCGCTGTGGATCGCGCTTCCGGCGCTGTACTTCGTCGGCATGGGAATGATGCTGACGGCGGCCTCGACCAATACGGTGCTGCAGACGATCGTGCCCGACGAGCTGCGCGGCCGCGTCGCCTCGCTCTACATCATGTCGTTCATCGGGGCGACGCCGCTCGGCGCGCTTGGCGCCGGCTGGATCGCGGAGCACATCGGCCCGCCGGCGACGCTTGCCGGCTGCGGGCTCGCCGCGACCGCCGCCGCAGTTGCCTACGCGAGCCGGCTGCCGGCGATCCGCCGCGAGATCCGCCCGCTGTACGAGAAGATCGGGATCTAGGCGAGCGCGTGCAGCGCGCGCTCGGGCTCGGTGAGCCAGGAGTGGTCGAAGCGCCAGCCGTGCTGCGCTTCCAGGCGAAGGCGGAACGCGTCCTCGAGCGCGCTCGAGGGCATCGAAACGCACTGCTCGGGAAAGCGCCGCAGGAAGCTCGAGGCCACCACCACGCAGGTGCCGATCTCGCGCACGCTGGCACCCGCGATCTCGCGCCCGTGCAGCCAGATCGCCTGGGCGTCGAGGTAGGCGGGCATGTCGAACTGGCGATAGGTGGCCACCGCCGGCGCGAGCGCCCACGCGAGCCAGCGACGGCTGAGGCCGGGCGCGAGCCTGCGCGGCGCGATCACCGCGAAGAGGTATTGCGCCTCGGCCTGCGCCCACGCGAGGATCGGGCGCGCGGCCGCGCCCTGCGCTGCCGCAAGGCTGGCGCAAGCCTGCTCGAAAGCCGGTGGCTCGATTGCGCCGAGCCGGATCCAGCGCGCGTCCATGCGCCTGATTATTCCATAATTGACCGCATGTTCGACTCGGCCGGACTCGATCACCGGGTGGCCAAGGCGCTCTACCGGCGCGAGGAAGCGAAGCTGCGCACGGCGCTGCTCAACGCGCAATACGACTTGAAGCTGGACGGCCGCTTCGCGGTGCTGATCCTGATCGCGGGCGTAGCGGGCGCCGGCAAGGGCGAGACCATCCACCAGCTCAACGAATGGATGGATCCGCGCCACATCCTTACCTGCGGCTTCGCCGAGCCCTCCGACGAGGAGCGCGAGCGGCCCCGGCTGTGGCGCTACTGGAAGGCGCTCCCGCCCAGGGGAAAGATCGGCGTGTTCTTCGGCGCCTGGCACACCGAGCCGATCCTGGACCGCGCGCAGGGCGCGATGAGCAGCGCCGAGTTCGCGCTCAGGCTCGACGAGACCGTGCGGCTGGAGAAAATGCTGTGCGACGAAGGCATGCTGCTCCTCAAGTACTGGTTCCACGTCTCGAAGAAGCAGCAGAGGAAGCACCTCAAGTCGATCGGCGAGAAGCCGCTCGTGCCCTACGGAAAGTTCGTCGCCGTGGCCGAGAGCTTCGTGCGGCGCACCTCCGCCGCGGACGCACCGTGGATCGTCGTGCCCGGCGCCGACTCGCGATACCGCGCGCTCACCTTCGGGCGGCACCTCCTCGCCGCGATGCGCCAGCGGCTCGACGCCGGAGCGCGCCGCCGTCCGGCGCACCGGGCGCCGCCGCTCGCGCGGCCGGCCGACGACCTGAACGTGGTGCGCGCGCTCGCGCTCGACCAGCCGATGAGCCGCATCGCATACAAGCGCCATCTCAGGCAATGGCAGGGCCGGCTCGGCGAGCTCTCCCGCGACCCGCGCTTGCGGTCGATCTCGGTGGTCGCGGTATTCGAAGGCAACGACGCCGCCGGCAAGGGCAGCGCGATCCGGCGCGTCACCCAGGCGCTCGACGCCCGCTACTATCGCAGCATCCCGGTCGCCGCGCCGACCGAGGAGGAGCGCGCCCAGCCTTACCTGTGGCGCTTCTGGCGCCAGCTGCCGCGCCGCGGGCGGTTCCTGCTGTTCGATCGCTCGTGGTACGGCCGGGTGCTGGTCGAGCGGGTCGAGCGGCTGACGCCCGAGGCCGACTGGATGCGCGCCTACGCCGAGATCAACGACTTCGAGGCCGCGATGGTGCACCACGACATCGTGCTGGCGAAGTTCTGGCTCGCGGTGAGCAAGGACGAGCAGTACCGGCGCTTCAAGGCGCGCGAAAAGTCCCCCTTCAAGCGCTTCAAGATCACCCCCGAGGACTGGCGCAACCGCAAGAAGTGGGACGAGTACGAGACCGCGGTGAGCGACATGGTCGAGCGCACCTCGAGCCGCATCGCGCCGTGGACGCTGGTCGAGGCGAACAACAAGTACTTCGCGCGCATCAAGGTGCTGAAGACCCTGTGCCAGGCGATGGAGGACGCGCTGGGGCGCGTGGAATAGGTACTGTTTCGCCCCCCTGACAAGGGAGTCGAACCCCAACTTTTCTCTTATCCTACTGATCCCATGGTTCGCGTAATCGACACCGGCGTGCGCGGCAGCCTGCCATGAACGCGCTCCGGCGCGGCCTGTGCGCCCTGCTCGCCGCCGCCTTCCTGCCGGCGCGCGCCGGCGAGGCGTCGGCGCTACCCTCGGCGAGCGACCTGCGCCGCCATGCGCAAGGCAACCGCGTGGTGCTGATCCTTTTCAGCCTTCCAGGCTGCCATTACTGCGACGCAATCCGCAGCCAGCATCTCCTGCCCATGCACCGCGACGCCGCGCTGCGCGAGCGGCTCGCGGTCGTCGAAGTCGATATCTCGAGCGACGCCTCGCTGTGCGACTTCTCGGGACAAGCCGTGACGCACCGTAGCTTCGCCGCTTCGCACGGCGTCAGCATCGCGCCCACCGTGATGGCGCTCGGCACGACCGGCGCGCCGCTCGGCAAGCCGATCGTGGGCGCCGGCATCCCGGACTTCTACGGCCACTACCTCGAGCAGCTTCTCGAGCGTGCCTTCGCCGCTCAGGGCTTGAGGTAAGCGTAGCCTTCGCGATGCTGCAGGCGCGCGATCTCCGCGACGCCCGAAGCGACGAATCCGACCTCAGGCAGGAACTGGTCGCGCCGCAGGCCGCGCTCGCGCAGGGTGATGTCGCAGACCCGGAACTTCACGCCCTGCAGCTCGAGGTCCTCGACGGCGCTGCGATACTCGTTGCCCTTCGCGGTCTTGGCGCCTTTCATCAGAAAGTCGACACCGGCGGCGTGCGCCACGGCGACGATCTGCGAAGCGGGGTCGGCTTCCAGGTGGTTGCGGATGTACTCCAGCCCGCGCGACGCCTGCTCGAGCCCCTCGCCGAAGTGATAGACGGCGGGGACAGGCGAGCTCTGGGCCTGCGCCCCGCCGGCGGCCCCGAGCGCCAGCCAG
>DATKAX010000293.1:0-3174 GCA_035514595.1 Burkholderiales bacterium | reverse complement strand
CCAGCGGCGCGTCAACGACGTGCTCTTCGAGTGCCTGGACGCGAAGCGCTTTCGCGAGCTGCGCGCGCTGGCGGGCGAGCTTCTCGCCTGTGGCGACCGCGCCGCGGCGATGCTCGAGCTGCTGCTGCACGAGGCGGAGGCGGCGTGACGGTTTCGTATTTCGTGCGCTACGAGGGAAGCCCCGAGGACCTGCCCGCCTTCCTGCGCCATTACCGCGAGCACCACGTGCCGATCCTTTCGCGCTGGCCGGGGATCCGGCGCGTGGTCCTGCACACGCCCGCGCCCTGGGACGACCCGTTTCCGGTGCGACGCGGCGCCGCGGTCCTGATCGCGCAGCTCGAGTTCGAGAACGAGGCCGACCTGAACGGCGCCCTGCGGTCCGGGGCGCGCGCCGAGGCGCGGCACGATTTCCACCACTTTCCGTCCTTCCACGGGACGGTAATCCACCAGGCGCTGGCGCAGGACGAGCTCTGGCGCTCGCCCTGGCTGGACGGCAACGAGGAGCAGGCCTGATGAAGCCAAAATCGCATCTTGAGTTCGTAAGCGTCGACCTCGATTCCGGCTGGGAGCGGCCGCCCGGCTACCCGCCCGGCTTCTACCAGAAGGTCCTCGCCTCCGATCTCGACGAGACCGCGAAGCGCGGCAGCCGCACGCGGCTGCTGAAGATCGAGCCGGGCGCGTTCTCCACCGAGCCGTTCGTGCACGACCACTGGGAGGAGGTGTACCTGGTGCAGGGCGATCTGGTGGTCGGCAACGACGCGCAGGGCAGGGGCGGCGAGCAGTGTCTTGCGCCGACCTACGCCTGCCGTCCCCCGGGCGTGCACCACGGCCCGTTCAGCTCGCGCCGCGGCTGCATCATGCACGAGATCCACTACTACGAGACCAGCGGTCATGCTAAAGACCGGAAGTGAGCACCTGGAGTCCCTGAGAGACGGGCGAGTGGTCTATATCGGCGCCGAGCGCGTCGAGGATGTCACCACGCACCCGGCGTTTCGCAACGGCGCGCGCTCCATGGCGGCGATCTACGACATGAAGGCGGCCGACCCGGGCCACAGCTTCGAGGAGAACGGCGAGCGCTTCAGCGCCTACTTCCTCAAGGCACGCACGCGCGAGGACCTCGAGAAGCGCACCCGGCTGCACCGCGCCATCGCCGCGATGAGCTACGGCCTGCTCGGGCGCTCGCCCGACCACGTGTCGAGCTTCGTCACGGGGATGGCCACCAATCCGGCGGTGTTCGGGAAGTTCGCCGACAACCTGACGCGCTACTACGTGCACATGCGCCGCGAGGACGTGTTTGCGGCGTACGCGGTGATTCCGCCCCAGGCGGCGAGGAACCCGGAGTTCTACGTCAAGCAGAACATCCCGGTGCCGACCCTGCGGGTGGTGCGCGAGGACGACGACGGCGTGGTGGTCTCGGGGATGAAGATGCTCGCCACCGGCGCGGTGTTCGCCAACGAGATCTGGATCGGCAACCTGATCCCGCTCGCGCCGAACCAGCTCCCCGAGTCGATCACCTGCGCCATTTCGGTGAACGCCCCCGGCGTCACGCTGTGGTCGCGCAAGGCTTTCGAGCGCCACGCCGCCTCGGAATTCGACAGCCCGCTCACCTGGCGCTTCGACGAGACCGACTCGATGGTGATGTGCGAGAACGTGAGAGTGCCCTGGGAGAAGGTGTTCGTGCACATGGACGCGGTGCTGGCGCGCGACGTCTACATCAAGACGCCGGGCCACTGCTACGGCAACCACCAGTCGAACGTGCGCTTCCACGCCAAGATGCAGCTCATCGTGGGACTGGCGAGCAAGATCGCGCAGGCCTCGGGCGCGAATGAGATCCCGGCGGTGCGCGAGACCCTGGGGCGCTTCGCCGCCTGGGAAGGCGGCCTCGGCGGCATGATCGCCGGCCAGATCCAGGACGCCGAGGACTGGCCCGAGGGCTACAAGACCTTCAACCGGCGCTACATGTACGCGGCGCTCAACTGGTGCACCGAGAACCACTCGATGATCATCGACGCGCTGCGCGAACTGTGCGGCGGCGGCATCTTCCAGATGCCCGCCGACGCCACCGTGATGCACGAGCCGGCGCTGAAGGCGCTGTTCGAGACCTACTGGCAGACGCCGCAGCTCGGCGCGCTCGAGCGCATGAAGCTCTACAAGCTCGCCTGGGATCTGGTCGGCTCGGAGTTCGCCGGGCGCCACCTGCAGTACGAGAAGTTCTACGCCGGGGCGTCCTTCATCGTGCGCAACCACGCCTTCCGCGAGGCCCCCTGGAGCGGCTACCACAAGGTGGTCGAGGACCTGATGGCGAGCTACGACGTGCCGGAGAAGACGGCGAAGAAAAAGGCCGCATGAAGGTCGAGCAGCTGGTGATCGCCGGCTGGACCGGCCGCGACGAGGCCGCGCTGCGAAAGCACATCCGCGAGCTCGAGGAAATCGGCGTCAAGCCGCCGAAGACCACGCCGATCTTCTACCGCGTGGCCGCCAGCCTTTTTACTCATCAAGACGAAATTCAGGTTTCCGGGCCGGACACCAGCGGCGAAGTCGAGTTCGTCCTGCTGAAAACCGAAAACGAGCTGAGGGTCGCGGTGGGCTCCGACCACACCGACCGCAAGGCGGAAACGATCGGCGTCTCGCTCTCCAAGCAGCTCTGCGCCAAGCCGGTCTCCCGCGAATCCTGGCGCTACGACGAGGTGAAGCCGCACTGGGAGCGCCTCGTGCTGCGCGCCTGGGCCGACGGCGAGCTCTACCAGGAGGGCCCCGTCACCGCAATGCGCTCCCCCGAAGATCTGCTGCAGAGATTCGGCGGCCTGAAAAGCGGATGGGCCATGTTCTGCGGCACGCTCGCCGCCAAAGACGGCATCCGTCCCGCCGCGCGCTTCTCGATGGAGCTGGAGGATCCAGTCCTCAAGCGCAAGCTGCGCCACGAATATGCCATCACGGTCTTGCCCGTCGAAGGCTGAATTCGGGGTCAGAGCCCGAATTACTGCATCAATCCCTCCGGGTCGCAGAGAAACTGTTCGCGAATCGAATAAATGAGGTCTGACCCTAATTTCCACGCCCACGAGTTCGGGCTCTGACCCCGAATTGTCAACCCCGAATTGTCAGTAGCGGACCAGGACCCGGTAGCGCAGGGTCGTGGATCCCTCCGAAGGCACCGCGATGCGCCACTCGGCGGTG
>DATKAX010000292.1:0-2071 GCA_035514595.1 Burkholderiales bacterium | reverse complement strand
GAGCGCAGCGACGAGCCGCGCACCGGCATCTCGCGCACGTAGTGGTTCATAACCAAAAGATCCGGAAACTCGTAGCCGGGAATCGCGTTGCGGTCCGCCCCGCCCGCGGGCAGCGCGGGGTTCACCGCGGGGGCGAGCTCGTGCGGCGAGGCGAGGTGCGCCGCGGCGCTCATCACCGGCTTGCCGGCGCGCCCCGGCCGGTGCGTGTGGCCGTTGCTCCACAGGTCGTGGCGCCAGGACACCACCGCGCCTTCGGCATCGAGCGCGGCCTCGATCGACACCAGCATCGCCGGCCCGTACGGCTCCCAGGCGAACTCGTCCTCGCGCATCCACTGCACCTTCACCGGCCGCCCGGGCGCGCCGCGCGCGAGCAGCGCCGCGTCGAGCGCGACATCGTCGGCGCCGTTGTGGCCGTAGCAGCCGGCGCCCTCGGCGTGGTGTACCACGATGTTCTCCTCGCGCATGCGCAGCACCAGCGCGAGCTCGCGCCGCAGGTTGAAGATGCCCTGCGTATGCGACCAGACTTCCAGCGTCTCGCCGTCCATGCGCGCCAGCGCGCACGAGGGGCCGATCGAGGCGTGCGCGATGAAGGGCTTGGTGTAGGAGGCCTGCAGGCGCTTCGCGCCGCGCGCCTTCGCCGCCGGGCCGGGCGTTTCCTTCGCGACGTGGTTCTCGGCGACGTGCGCCTTCAGCCAGGCGTGGAAGTCCTCGGGCAACGCCGGCGCCGGCTGCCACTTCGCCCCCGCGCGCAGCTTCTTCGCCGCGGCGATCGCGTCCTCCTCGCGCTCCGCGAGCACGCCGACGAAGCTTCCGTCCTTAACAATGGAAATGCCTTCGGCCTCGGTTTTTTCCATGGAAATCAGCCTCAAAAACGGATAAGGCGGGCGCACCACCCGGCCGTGCAGCATTCCGGGCAGCACCATGTCGTGCACGTAGCTCGGCTTGCCGGCGAGCTTGCCGGGCAGGTCGATGCGCGGCGCGCTCTTGCCCACGACACCGTAGGCGGCAACGGGCTTCTCCGGCGCGTCGCCGGGGATCTCGGCGTCGAGCTTCAGGTCCCAGTACGACGCCGCGCCGCTTTTCTCGCGCAGCGCGCGCAGCTCGGCGCAGGCCTTGCGCAGATTCTTGCCGCCCTCCTGGATCGAGAGGCTGCCCGAGGTCACGCCCTCGTCGGGGCTGTAGGCGGTGCTGGGCGGCAGGACGCGGATTTTCTCCAGCGGAAGCCCGAGCTCCTCCGCGGCGATCTGCGCCAGCGCGGTGAGGATGCCCTGCCCGAGCTCGACCTTGCCGGTGGCGATCGACACCGTACCGTCGCGCTCGAAGTGCACCCGCTGCGTCAGGCGCCGCGCGTCGGAAAGCGGCAGCGGGTGCGCGTCAGCCGGCTTGTTCATGGGCAGCCTTCATGATCGCGCGCACCACGCGGTTGTGCGCCCCGCAGCGGCACAGGTTTTTGTCGAGTGCGCCTTTGACTTCATCTTCCGATGGGGAAGCATTTCTCTGGAGAAGGGCAACGGCGCTGACGACGATCCCGCTCATGCAATAACCGCACTGCGCCGCCTGCTCGGAAACCAGCGCTTTCTGCACCGGGTGCTCGCCGCCCAGCCCTTCCACGGTGGTGACTTTCTTTCCCGCGACGAACGAGAGCGGCAGGTCGCAGGAGGCCATGGCGCGGCCGTCGACGAGCACAAAGCAGGCGCCGCACTGGCCGCTGCCGCAGCCGAAGCGCGCGCCGACGAGGCCGAGGTCGTTGCGCAGCACGTACAGCAGCGGCGTATCCGGGTCCGCGGCGACGGTTCTTTTCGAGCCGTTGACCTCGATGGACAAAGGATCAGGCATTCAATTTCAAAAGCTTCATGGCGTTGCCGAAATAGATCTTGCGCTTGTCGCCCTCGGGAAGCTTCAAATCCTCCACCGAGCGGATGCCTTCGCGGATGAACATCGGCCCGCCCTCGGGATCGAACGGGCAGTCGCTCGCGAACACCACCCGGTCGGCGCCGAAGAAGGCGAGGCCGCAGGCGAGCGGCGCCGCGGCGCCGCCGAGCACGGTGTCGCCGTAGAACATCTTGAAGAA
>DATKAX010000291.1:0-2307 GCA_035514595.1 Burkholderiales bacterium | reverse complement strand
CGTGGCCAATGCCGTGTTCAACAAGGGCGGCGGCATCCTCGTCATCATGAAAAACGGCTACAGCTCGGCCACCGGCACGCAGGAGCTGCCCTCCTCGCCCACGCATAGCGAGCACAAGTCCGCGGACATGTCGATCGAGCGTGCGCTGCAGGGCCTGGGCGTGGGCTGGATGCGCACCGTGACCACCTATCACGTCGGCGACATGATGAAGACGCTCAAGGACGCGATGACCACGGGCTACGCGGGCCTGAAGGTGATCATCGCCGACGGCGAATGCCAGCTCGAGCGCCAGCGCCGCGTGCGTCCGGCGACCGCGAAGCAGCTCGCCGCAGGCGAGCGCGTGGTGCGCGTGAAGTACGGCGTGGACGAGGACACCTGCACCGGGGACCACTCCTGCATCCGGCTCTCGGGCTGCCCCACGCTGACCGTGAAAGACAATCCCGATCCGCTGCGCCGCGAGCCGGTGGCCACGGTGATCGAGGGCTGCGTCGGCTGCGGCCTGTGCGGCGAGAACGCGCACGCCGCGGTGCTATGCCCCTCGTTCTATCGCGCCGAAGTGATCCAGAACCCTTCGCTCTTTGACAGAGTGGCCTCGCGCCTGCACCGCCTGCTGGTCCCGGCATGACCCCGACCCTGCCGCCGCGCTCGCTCACGGTGCTGGTCGCCGCCCTGGGCGGCGAAGGCGGCGGCATGATGGCAGATTGGCTGATGCACGCGGCCACCGCCAGCGGCTACCCGGCGCAGGCCACCTCGATCCCCGGCGTCGCGCAGCGCACCGGCGCAACCACCTACTACCTCGAGATCTACCCGGTGCAGCGCGCACTGCTCGGTGAGCGCGAGCCGGTGATGTCGCTCACGCCCAGCCCCGGCAACGTGGACGTGATGGTGGCCTCCGAGCTGCTCGAGGCCGGCCGCGCGCTGCAAAACGGCTTTGTGTCGCCGGAGCGCACCACGCTCATCGCCTCGACGCACCGCATCTACGCGACCGTCGAGAAGATGCAGATGGCGGACGGCCGCTTCCCGGAGGAGCGCGTGCTGGACGCGGCGCGGCAGCTCTCGAAGTCCGCGGTGCTGTTCGACATGCGCCAACTGGCCCAGGACAGCGGCACGGTGATCAATGCCGTGCTGTTCGGCGCGATCGCCGGTTGCGGCGCGCTGCCGCTGCCGCGCGAGGCCTGCGAGGCGGCCATCCGCCGCTCGGGCAAGGGCGCCGAGGCGAGCCTGCGCGGCTTCGCCGCCGGTTTCGACATCGCGGCGGGCAAGACGCCCTCGCCGCGGGCGGCGCCCCGCGCCCTGCCCCCCGCAACGCGGGAGATCCTCGAGCTCGGTGCCACCCGGCTGCGCGACTACCAGGGCGAGGCCTATGCCGGGCTCTACCGGGAACGCATCGCCTCGCTGGGCGAGGCGGACCCGAAGCTGGTTGGCGAGGCCGGGCGCCAGCTCGCGTTGTGGATGAGCTACGAGGACATCATCCGCGTCGCCGACCTGAAGACGCGACGCTCGCGTTTTGCTCGCGTGCGCCGGGAAGTGGGCGCGAAGGACGGCGAGCCGGTGGTGGTGATCGACTACCTGAAGCCCGGGGTGGAGGAAGTCGCGTCGCTGCTGCCGGCGGCGCTCGGCAGGCGCCTGCAGGCCTGGGCGCAGCGCAACGGCAAGCTCGACGCCTACAACGTCGGGCTGCACTTGAAAACCTCCGGCATGCCCGGCTACCTGCTGGTGCGCGCCCTCGCCTGGCTCAAGCCCTGGCGGCCGCGCAGCCTGCGCTACACCGAGGAGCAGGCGTTGATCGAGCGCTGGCTCGTCGCGGTGCGCGCAGCCGCGCCCCGCAGCACGGTCCTGGCCCTCGAGATCGTCGAATGCGCGGGGCTCCTCAAGGGCTACGGCGAGACGCACCGGCGAGGCCGGGGCAACTTCCTCGCCATCCTCGACGCCCTGGTGGAGAACCCGGCCACCGCGGACCCCGCCGCCCAGGCGACGGCGATCCGCAAGGCGCGCGAGGCCGCGCTCGCGGACCCCGAGCAAAAGGCGCTCGAGCGCGTGCTGGGACGCCCGGTTACCTGGCTGCGCGCCGAGAAGACCCGCTAGAATCGCGGGTCCATGACCGATCCGGCCTTTCTCAGCCGCGAGTACAACAACCGCGAGCTGTTCCCGGACCATGCGCAGCATTTCGAGCGCTGGGCGGACAGCTCGGTGCGCGCGCGCCGCACCATGACCTGCTACCTGGACCGCGCCTACGGCGACTCACCCGGCGAGACGCTCGACATCTTCCCCGCGCGCAAGGGCGATGGCAGCGCGCTGATGTTCATC
>DATKAX010000290.1:0-21291 GCA_035514595.1 Burkholderiales bacterium | reverse complement strand
GCGGGTGCGCTACTGGGTGCGGCAAAGCGACTTCCGCCCGCACAAGGCCGAGTTCTATTCGCTTTCCGACCGGCTACTCAAGACCTGCCGCTACGAGCAGTTCCGTAGCCTCGGCGGCAAGATCCGCCCCACCCGGATGGTGCTGGTAGATGCGCTGAACCAGGGCGCGGAATCCACCATGGAATACTCGGACATGAAGCTGCGCGAGCTCCCGGACCAGATTTTTACCAAGGAGTACCTGAGGCGCCTCGACTGAGTTAGCGCGTACGGTCCAGGAGCTCCTTCAGCTTCTGCGCCGGAATAGCGTAGGTGATGCCGCTTGGCTGCGTCAGGGCCGATTCCTTGGTGCCCTTGACGAATACGCTGTTGACGATACCGATGACTTCGCCGGTCTGCGGGTGGTAGATCGGGCTGCCGCTGTTGCCCGGATAGGCCGTCCCGTCGAGCTGGAAGATCGGGAACGATCCCATGGTCAGGCGGCGCACGGTCCTGGCATCGAGCTGATCGGCGCGCGCCGCCGGGATGACGATCGGGGTGACCGCGGCGATCATGGCGCGGTGCGTGACCGGGAACAGCCCCAGCACCGAGCCGATCGGGAATCCGGTGAAGAGGTAAGACTCCCCTTCGCGCACGTCTTGCGCCTTGTCGAGGGTCAGGGCGGGTAGCGCCGAGCCTTCGATCCGCAGCAGCGCGAGGTCGGCGCCGGCGTCCGAAGCGAGCTTGCGCGCCGCTCGCACCTGCGCCGTCCTGCCGGGTCCGGGAATCGCGATCACGAGCGCTTCGCCTCGCTCGGCGTTCGTCAGCTTGGGAAGCACGTGATCGTTGGTTGCCACCAGCAATCCGTTTCCCACCACGAAACCGGTGCCCGAAAAGCTGAACTGCGGGCTGCGCAGGCGCTCGAACGTGCCCACGGCCACGATCGAGAGCTTCACGCGCTCGATGGTCATCGAGGCTGCCGTCTGCGCCGCGCTGGGCGCCGAAAGCCCCAGCAGCAGGACCGCCCAGAACAGGCCGGCGCGGGTCAGCCGGCGATGGCCGCCGTGCTCGCGAACCGATTCATGTACCACGATAGGGCCTCACGAAGTCCGCTCGTCAGGGTATGCGTCGGCGCGTAGCCCAGCAGCTCGCGCGCCAGGCTGATGTCGGCAAGCGAGTGGCGCACGTCGCCCGCGCGGAACGGCAGATGCACCGGCTTTGCGGCTCGCAGCTCGCTGCGCTGCTCACCGAGCAGGCCGCGCAGGATCTCGAACAGGCGATTGAGCGACGTGCTTTCGCCCACTGCCACGTTGTACACGCGGTTGAACGCCCGCGGTTCGTCGATGAGCGCCGCGCGCAGATTCGCTTGCACGGCGTTCGCCACGTAGCAAAAATCGCGCGAGGTCTCGCCGTCGCCGTTGATCTCGACCGGCGCGCCCACGAGCATCGCCCGCACCCAGCGCGGAATCACCGCCGCGTACGCGCTCTCCGGGTCCTGCCGCGCGCCGAACACGTTGAAGTACCGCATGCCGACCGTTTCCACGCCGTAGCAGCGCGCGAACACGCCCGCGTAGAGCTCGTTCGCCTGTTTGCTCACGGCGTAGGGGGACAGCGCGCCGCCGATCACCCCTTCAGACTTGGGGAGCGCGGGGTGGTCGCCGTAAGTGGCGCTCGACGAAGCGTAGACGAAGCGGGCCCTGGCGTCGCGCGCCGCGACCAGCATGTTGACGAAACCGGTCACGTTCGCCATGTGCGTGGCGAGCGGGTCGGCGATCGAGCGCGGCACCGAGCCGAGTGCCGCCTGGTGCAGCACGATGTCCACGTTGCGACACGCCGCGCGGCAGAGTTGCGGGTCGGCGATGCTGCCTTCCATGAAGCGATGCCGCTTCCACGCCGCGCTGCCGACGGCTTGCTCCACTTCGCCGAGGTTCTCGCGCTTGCCGGTGGACAGGTCGTCCACGCTCACCACCCGCTGCCCGAGGCGCAGCAGGGCCTCCAGCAGGTGCGAGCCGATGAAGCCGGCGCTCCCCGTGACCAGCCAGGTGCGCTTTCGGCCGGCAAGCGCCGGATGGAAGTCGCTCATAGGCGCCACACGTCGATGCCGCGGGCGCGCAGCGCCGCGGCGTCGGCCTGGTTTTTCACGTCGACGTAGATGCCGTTCGGGGCGAGCTTCGCCAGCAGCTGATCGAGCGGCCGCTCCCTGAACTGCCGGTGCGCGACCGCGGCCACGATGGCGGCCGACCTCGGCAGCTCGTCCCAGTCGGTCAGCCGGATGCCGTACTCGTGCCAGGCTTCCTTTGGGTTCGCAACCGGGTCGTGCACGAACACGTTGGCGCCGAAGGACTGCAGCTCACGCACGACATCCACGACGCGCGAGTTGCGCGTGTCGGGAACGTCCTCCTTGAACGTCAGGCCGAGGACGATGACGTTCTGCTTCTGCACGGCGAAGCCCCGCAGGATCATGCGCTTTACCGTCTGCTCCGCAACGTACTTTCCCATGCCGTCGTTGATCTTGCGCCCCGAGAGAATCACCTGCGGGTGGTAGCCGAGCGTCTCCGCCTTGTAGGTCAGGTAGTACGGATCGACGCCGATGCAGTGCCCGCCCACCAGCCCCGGACGAAAAGGCAGGAAGTTCCACTTGGTGCCCGCGGCCTCCAGCACCTCCAGCGTGTCGATTCCGATCTTCTGAAAAATGATCGCGAGCTCGTTGACCAGGGCGATATTGATGTCGCGCTGCGTGTTCTCGATCACCTTGGCGGCCTCGGCGACCTTGATGGAGCTCGCCCGGTGAACCCCCGCCGTCACCACGCTGCCGTAGACCTCGGCGACGCGCTCGAGCGTTCGCGGCGTATCGCCTGCCACGACCTTCACGATCCTGGCGAGCGTGTGCTCCTTGTCTCCCGGGTTGATGCGCTCCGGAGAATAGCCGACGAAGAAATCGCGTTTCCATCTCATGCCGGAATGCTTTTCGAGAACCGGGATGCAGACTTCCTCGGTCGCGCCGGGGTAGACGGTGGACTCGAACACCACGGTGGCGCCGCGGCTGAGGTTCTGCCCGACCGAGGTGCTCGCGCCGACGAGCGGCCCGAAATCCGGCTTATGGGCTTCGTCCACCGGCGTCGGCACCGCCACGATGACGAAGTCGGCTTCACGCAGCGCACGCGGATTGGTCGTGACCTCGAGCCGGGAAGCCGCTTTGAAATCGTCGTCCGAAACCTCGCCGGTCGGATCGATGCGCTTCGCATAGGAGCCGACCTTCTCCGCTGCCAGGTCGAAGCCGATCGTGCGGTACTTCTTGCCGAATTCGACGGCGAGGGGCAGGCCGACGTATCCGAGGCCCACGACTGCGATGGTCGTCATGTTGCCTTCTGTCCTTACAGGCCGGACAGGAGCTTCGCTGCCTCCTGCTGGATTGGGCTGCGGCTGTCGAGCTTGCTCAGCACCTCGAGCTCTTTGCGCGCCGCGCTCTTGCGATCGGCCTTGAGCAGGGCCTTGGCGAAGTTCAGGCGGATCTCGTAGGCCTGCGGGCTGAGCTCGGCCGCGCGGCCGAGAAGCTCGAGTCCCTGCTCGGTTTCGCCGCTCGCCACCAGGATAGCGCCCAGCGTGTCCATGATCGCGGGGTTGTCCGGCGCGAGCTCGTGCGCCCGCTGCGCGTACTCGAGCGCATCCGGCCGCTTGAGCTCGTGCGCCACCCATGCCAGGTTGTTGAGGAGCATCGCGTTGTCGGGCACGCGCTCCAGCGCACTGCGGTAGCCCTCGGCCGCGCTTTCGTAGCGCTTGGCCCTCAGGTCGCGTTCGGCCAGATAGTTCAGCACGAACGCGTCCCCGGGATGCGCCTTCACCCACTGCTCGGCCAGCGCGTCCGCTTCTGCCGGCTTTCCGGCGGCGCTGACGACCGAGTGCGCGCGCGCGGCAAGCACCGGCAGATCGAACTTGTTCAGCGCTTCGCGATAGACGCGCTCGGCCGCGTCCCATTTTTTCTGCGCGACGTAGATCTCGCCCTCGAGCACGTAGCCGAAGGGCTGCTTCGGCTTTTCCGCTTGCACCGCGCGCGCCTCGCGCAGCGCCTGCTCGGCGCGTCCCGTCGCCACGTAGATCGCGGCGATATCGCGCTGCGCGGTGGCGAGATCTGGTTCTATCTCGAGCGCCGAGCGCAGCGACTTGATCGCCTCGTCGGGCTGCTTGGCGGCCATGTGCACGCCGGCGAGCAGGACATGCGGTTGCGGCGATTTGGGCAGCATTCCAGCGAGCCGCGTGAGCGTCGCGATCGCCTGCCGGTGCTCGCCCGCGGCGAGCTGCGTCACGCCCAGGGCCTGGACCATCGCGGCGCTGCGGGGTAGCGCTGCCGCCGCTTCCTGTGCGGCGGCGAGCGCGGCTTTCGAATCGCGCGTGCGCAGGTGATGGTTGACGAGCGCGGCGCGAGCCGTCGGCGAGCTCGGATTGGCCGCGATCGACTGCTTGAGAAGATTCTCGATGTCCTGCGGTTTCGCGCCGGTGACGCGCAGCAGCACCGCGAACCCGAGGAGCGCCTGCTCGTTCTGCGGCTCTTTCTTCAGCACTGCCTGGTAGCGCTTTTTCGCCGCATTCGGCTTCTTGTCGCGCAGGTCGAGGCGCGCCAGGTTCACGACTGCCGGCATGTAGGTCGGGTTCAGAGCCAGGGCCCGTTCGAAGCTGGCACGGGCGCCGGCATAGTCACGCTTCAGCAGCAGGGCACCGCCACGCAGGTTATGGGTGAGCGGATTCTTCGGCTGCTTCTTCTCCAGCGCCTCCACCGCCTTCAGCGCCTGGTCCGCGTTGCGCTGGCGCAGATAAGCGGCGATCAAGGCGAGGTCGGCCTGATACTCGTTTGCATCGCTGGCCGAAGCTGCTTCGAGCTCCGCGAAGCCCCTGCTCGCATCGCCCGCGGCAAAGCGGATCTGGGCGAGGCGGGTCTGCACACGCACATTGGCGGGGAGCAGCACCTTGGCCTGCTCGTAGTGCCGCGCCGCGCCCGCCACGTCGCCGCTGGCGAGGTGCGCTTCGCCGGCGAGCGTGAGGATGGCGGGATCCTGTCCGGCCTTCGCCAGGAGCTCGCGTACCTCGTTCATCGCCAGATCGGTCTTTCCCATGCGCAGATGGGTTGTCGCAAGCAGGCGCTTGGCGCCGATCGCTCCAGGCGCATTGAACACCGCTTTGCGCAAGTGGCCTTCCGCTTCGGCATAGGCGCCGGTTTCGAGCGCCGCCATGCCGGCGAGCATGAGGCTCGGCACATGCTCCGGCAGGCTCCTCAGAACCTGCTGGATCGTCTCTCTTGCCTCGGCGAATTTGCGCTGCTCGATGAAAAGCAGCGCCCTCGCGTACGGGACACGTACGTCACGCGGCGCTGCCTTGTGCAGGGCGTCGACTTCTGCGGCTGCAGCTTCCAGAGAGCGCTGCCGGATAAGGTGTGTAATGAGGCTCATGCGAGCCGCTACGTGGTGCGGCGACGCTTGAATGGCGGCACGATAGGCGTCGGTCGCCGGCTCGTTGTGTCCCTGCGCGGCGAGGAGATCGGCTTTGAGAAGCAGCGCTTCGAAGCTCGAAGGCGCGGCGGCAAGGGCGGTCTCCGCGCGCCGCAGCGCGCCGCCGAAATCACGGTCCGCGGCGGCAAGCATTGCCATGCCGAGGTTGGCCGAAACGTTCGCAGGGTCGAGCGCGAGGGCCTCGGCGAACGCGGATTGGGCCTCCACGCGACGGTTGCGGCGCAGCTCTGCCGTGCCGACCAGCGCGCGCAGCTCGGCTTGCGCTTTGAGAGCCGACAGGGTCTTGCCGCCGAACTGGGAGACGACGTCCGCGGCCTCGCCCTTGGCGAGCAGGGTGCGGGCGAGGGCGACGTGTAATTCGTCCGAGGCGAGTCCGAGCGCGACGGCCTTCTTGAGCTCGACTTCCGCAGAGACGATGTCGCCGCTCTCGAGCGAGGACAGGCCGAGGAGGTAGCGCGCCTCGGGATTGTTCGGCTCCTTCTGCAGGGCATTCTTGAGCTGGATGATGGAGGCCTTGAAGTCGCGCTTGGCGATGTAGTCCCTGGCCGAGGCAACGAGCGTCGCCGGATCGTCGGGGCGGGCGCAGGCCGCGAGCGAAATCGCCAGCGCGAGCGACAGGATCGTGTGGAGGAGGCGTTTCATCGCGGTGTTTCCTTTAGGCCAAACCGGTTGAGCAGGTCGTACAGGGTCGGGCGGCTCACGCCGAGGAGCTCCGCGGCCCGGCTCATGTTGCCGTTGGCCCGGGAGAGCACCCGGATCACCGCATCCTTTTCGGCCTCGTCGCGCACGTCTCTAAGGGTGCGGATCGCCTCGGCGCCGTCGATCGGCGCGAGGCCGAAATCGGCGGCGCGCAGGATGTTGCCCTCGGCCATGATCACCGCCCGCTTGGTGCAGTTCTGGAGCTCGCGCACGTTGCCCGGCCAGGGATGCGCTTCGATCGCTGCCAGGGCTTCAGGAAGCAGCGCCAGGGGGGCGCCCCGCTTCTGCTCGGCGGCGTACTGGTGAACGAAAGCGTGGGCGAGCAACGCGGCATCTCCCTTACGCCGGCGCAGGGGCGGGATATCGACCACGATTTCCGCGAGCCGGTAGTAGAGGTCTTCGCGGAAGCGGCCTTCGCGGATCATCGCCGGCAGGTCCTGGTGCGTGGCGCATACGACGCGCACGTCCACCGCGATCTCCTGCCTTCCGCCGAGGCGCTCGATGGTGCGGCCCTGCAGGAAGCGCAGGATCTTGGCTTGCAGGGCGCCCGGAAGGTCGCCGATTTCGTCCAGGAACAACGTGCCCCGGTGCGCCAGCTCGATTTTCCCCGGGGTCTGCCGCGCCGCGCCGGTGAATGCGCCTTTCTCGTAACCGAACAGCTCGCTCTCCAGCAGGTTCTCCGGGATGGCGGCGCAATTGATGGCCACGAAGCGCCCCTCCCTGCGCGAAGAGAGCGCGTGGACGCCGCGCGCGAGCAGCTCCTTGCCGGTCCCGGACTCGCCGAGCAGCATCACCGTGGCGTTGGTAGCGGCCACCTTTTCGATCGTCGCGCAGACCTTCAGCATCTGGGGATCGCGCGTCAGCAGCTCGTTCAGCGGTCCAACCCGCTGCGCCGACTGCAGGCGAAGGTTCTCGGCCTGCAGCTCATGCAGGCGGTAGGCCCGCTCGATCATCAGCGTGAGCAGCTCCGGCTGGAACGGCTTGTTGTAGAAGTCGTACGCGCCGAGCGCGATCGCTTTCAACGCGTTGGCCCGGTCGTTCTGTCCGGTCAGCACGATGACCTTGGTGTCGGGCGCCGCGGACAGGATCTCCTGCAGCAGGCCGAATCCCTCCGAGGGATCGTCGGGGTGCGGCGGCAAGCCGAGATCCATGGTGACGACAGCGGGCCGATGGCGCCGCATCTGCGCGAGCGCGCTTTCCCGGTCGCCTGCCGGCACCGGCTCATATTGATCGAAGGCCCAGGTCATCTGCTTTTGCAGCGCCGGGTCGTCTTCGACGATCAGCAAAGGGGATCTGCTTTCCCTCATGTTGGGATTCGTCACGCCGCTTCCCGGGCCGCGTCGTCGCGGGAGGGCTGGTCGAGATGCAACGCAAGCATAACCTTGATCCGGGTGCCGGCCCCCTGCCGGCTTTCGGTGTGGATCGCTCCGCCCATCTCCTTCACCACCTGCGCGGCCTCGAAGGCGCCGATGCCCATCCCGGCGGGCTTGGTGGTCTGAAACGGCCTAAACAGCCGCTCGCGCACGAAGTCCTCGCTCATCCCGCATCCGGTATCGCTCACTTCGATGACCGCGCGGTTCGCCTCGGCGAAAACGGCCACGCGCACGCTGCCGCCGTTGCGGGTGGCGTCGATGGCGTTTTGTACCAGGTGGCCGATCACCCGCTCGAAGCGCTGCTCGTGGCCCAGGATGACCACATCCCCCGCGCTCTGCACGCTGATGTCGGCGCCCTCGCCGGCCTTGGCATGCACCACGCGCTCCGCAAGCCTGCCCGCGTGGAGGGGTCGCAGGCCCTCCTCTGCCCGGTTGCCGGTGCTCAATTGCAGCAGCAGCTTCTCCATCCGCTCGCTTGCATGGCGCACCGTAGAGAGCATATCGCTCTGGAAGCGCGGGTTTTCCCGATGGCGCTCGGCGTTCTTGAGGAGCAGCGAGAGCTGGGCCGCGAGATTCTTGAGGTCGTGTACCACGAAGGCGGACATCTTGTTGAAGGCCTCGAACTTGCGCGCCTCCAGCAGCGCCTCGGAGGCGCGGATCTCGGCAAGGAAGCTGCCGACCTGGCGGGCTGCCGTCTTGAGGAGGTCGCGCACCTCCCAGTTGACGTCCATCGCCGCGCGCGGCGTGGCGAGCACCACGAAGCCGATCAGCTCTTCCTGCGCGAGCACCGGAACCACCAGCCAGGCCGACGGCAGGCGCTTCAGCCACTCCGGAAGCACGAGCTCGGGATAGCGCGACGCATCCGCGCGGAATTCGCGCACGTCGACGACCCAGCCGGTCTTCGCCAGAAAGCGGGGAAGCGGGCTATCCGCCGCTTCGCGGGCCTGGATCTGCGGCAGGTTCCATCGCGCCGCCTCGACGTATTCCGCGTCGCCCTCGCGCAGCCACAAGCCTCCGGCCGGGCTTTCGACCAGGTTCGCGAGTGCCTCGATGCCGCGCTGAAGCGGGCCGGGGCCGGCGTCGCGCCTTGCGAGCAGGCTCGTGAAGCGCAGCCACTCCTCCCGGTAGTCGTAGCGATAGGAAAAGAAGTTCTTGTTGATGAAGACGCGCAGCCGCGCGCGCAAGGCGCCCGAAGAGAACATCCACCCGAGCAGCAGAACCGCGGCGAAGATGAAGCCGGCCTGGAAGGTCTTTCCCCAGCTGCCGCCGAAGTAGCGTACGTAATAGCCGGCCGCCGCGACGGCGAGCAGGTAGAGGCCGGAAGCGAGGAACGCGGTCGAATGGAACACCATCCCGCGGGAAAGCGCGATATCGATCGTCCAGTCCTTGTTGCGGGCGGTCGCGACCGCGATGAAGGGAATCACCAGCGCCTGCGCGAGGCCGCGCGCGGCCCACAGGTCCGGGTCGAGACGCCCGAGGAGCAGCGCATCGGCATGCACGTAGAGATCGAAGACGAAGCTGCCCCCCAGGCCGAGGCACAGCGGCTTCAGCGCCCAGCGCGCATCCGGGGCCGCGCGCCGGAACAGCTGCTCGGCCAGCACCAGGCCGGCCACGGATAGCGTCATCGAAAAGCCGAAAGACAGCCGCAGCCGATCGTCGAGCAGCCATGCCGCCACCGGCACGAGCAGCAGGGCACTCACCCAGCGCGGCGCCTTGTTCTGGCTCGCAAGCAACACGACCGCAAACAACAGCCAGCCGGCGATACGAAAGCCGTCGCTGACGGCCTGCGCGCTCCAGAAAGCCGCCGACCCCGTGAGCGCATAGGCCAGGTTGAGCGCAGCCCACAGCGCGCTGAGGCAAACCGTTCCGAGCAGAATTGCGGCCTTCGCCCCGCCCCGCCAGCCGAGTGCGAGATGGATGGCGAACGCTGCGAATGCCAGCGTGGCGAAGCCATAACTGGCGGCGCCGGGACCGGGGAAGGAAAGGTCCAGCACCGTCACGGCGTCCGGGAGGTGGTCCGCATGCGATCAGCGCGAACCAATGCGGAACAGAACGATTTCAACGGTGTGCAGCAGCACCATCAGATCGAAGGCCAGGGTGTGGTGCTTCACGTAGTACAGGTCGTATTCCAGCTTTTGCCGCGCGTCCTCCTTCGAGGCGCCGTAGCTGTAGCGGACCTGCGCCCATCCGGTGATGCCCGGCTTCACGAAATGGCGCTCGAAATAGAAGGGGATCGCCTCGGCCAGGCTCTCGACGAAGGCCGGACGCTCCGGGCGCGGACCGACGAAGCTCATCTGGCCCAGCAGAACGTTGATCAGCTGAGGCAGCTCGTCGATCCGCAGCCGGCGAATCAGGGCCCCGACGCGCGTGATCCTCGGATCGTCCGGCCGTGCCCAGACCGGTTGGCCGTCCTGCTCCGCGTCGACCCTCATGCTGCGGAACTTCAAGATGGTGAACGACCTTCCATTCTGACCGACACGCAGCTGCCGATATAGTATCGGTCCCCGGTCCTCGACGTAGATGGCGAGCGCGGTGAGCAGGGCGACCGGCAGGGTCGCCAACAGCATGCCGAGGCTGACGACGACATCGAAGGCGCGCTTGCTCGTGAGCCGGAAGAAATCGCAGCGGAAGCCGCTCGAGAAGATGAGCCAGCTCGGATGCATCAGCTCCACGCTCACCCGGCCGCTTTCGCGTTCCAGGAACGTCACCAGGTCGATGACGCGGATGCCGCGCAGACGGCATTCGAGCAGCTCCTTGGCGGGAAAGCCCGCCCGCCGGTCGTCCATCGCCACGACGATCTCCTCGATCCTGTGGCGCAGGGCGAGGCGAACCAGTTCGCCGGAGGAGCCGACCGACTGCGCCTCGGGCACGTGGTCGCCATCGCCGGGCGCGCGCACGTAGGCCGCGATGCGGAATCCTCTCTGATCGGTGCGCCGGCGCAGCCGCCTGGCGATCGAGGCGGCCCGCGCCCCGGCGCCCCAGACCAGGACGCGGCGCTTGAAGATCTCCTCGTCGACCAGGCGCAGATAAAGAAACCGGATGAGCGCGAGCCCGAAGAACGCGAACCCGCCGGTGAGGACCGTCACGCCGCGGCCGATATACAGGGAGGGCGCGACATAGAAGACCAATGCGAGCGCCACGTGCGCGAGCAGCAGCGCCAGGGAGAGTCGCCCCAGCACGCCGGTGAACCCGGCGCGCTGGCGCAGCTGATACAGCCCGAGCGCCGCGAGGCTCAGCAGGACGACGCCCGCTACCAGCACAGCCCGCGGCCAGATGCGCCCGGTGGTCGATTCGAAGAAAGCCAAGGTCGCCGCGAACCCGCTGAAGCGCACCCAGATGGCGCCGTAGACGGCGAGGACCACGATCGCCGCTTCCACCATCGCGAGGAGCGCGATGCGGTGGACGTGGCCGCTGAACAGCCGTACGGACACCACTCGCTGCGGAAAAACCTCCGCAATCCCCTGCGCGCTCGCGGCCAGCGAATTTCTGCTCACCTACTTGCCCCCACAGCAGAATCACATCAATGCTTGCTGACCGGTTGTGCTGAGCTTTTTGAGTTTTCAGGAGCCGGGTGACGAGCACCCGGACCGACTTCAGACCATCCGGAGACGAAAAAACTGTAGTCTTTGCCCGACAGCTTGGCAACAATAGTCTTTTCGAACTAACGCATTTCACACGACGCAAGAAAGGGGGCTCGCCCATGCACACATTGCTCATCTGGATTGCGCGTGCTGCCGGCATCATCGGCGTCGCCGCGATGGCGATAGCCGCAGCCGCCCGTCTCAGCGGCGCCTATTGGCTTGGGGGGTTCCAGACCGGGACCATTCTCCAGGCCGGCATGGCGGCGACTTTGCTCGCATGCCTTGCTTATGTAGCGGCTTTGGCGGAGCGAGCACGGACCTAGGCGGTTCTGCCGTGGCTGACAGGCGCACGCCCGAGCGGGCGATTGCGGACTATTGCATTTGCAAAGCCCTCGAGTCGATGCACGATCGGCTCAGATAGGGGGCGCTATGGACACCCTAAAGCCGGATTTCGTGATCCCGATCGAAAGCATCGGCGTGATGATCGCCACGGATACCAAGACCCTTGGCGTGCAGTTCGTCGACGCATCCAGGAAGCGCGTGCTGTTGCCGCTCTCGGGGCGGACCCTGCATGCGTTCTGGCTGGCCATCGGCCGCGCTCTGAACGAGCACCCGCAGGTCAAGAACTGGACTCAAGGCAGGGCGCTCTGAGCGGTTCGGAGCGCAGCCCCGGCCTAGCCCCAAATAGCCATTGCCGCACCGATTCCGGCGAACAAGAATCAGGCAACCAGGTGCTTGAGGGAGCAGCGCTCACCTATGTGCGGCATCGTCGGCGCCGCCGCGCGGCGCGACATCGTTCCGGTCTTGATCGAAGGGCTGCGCCGTCTCGAATACCGGGGCTATGACTCCTGCGGGGTCGCGCTGATGCGCGAGGGCGGCATCGGCCTGGTGCGCACCGTTTCACGCGTCAACGATCTCGCCGCCAGGGTGAACGGCACGCCTGCCACGAGCGGCATCGCGCACACGCGCTGGGCCACCCACGGCGCGCCGGCGACCGAGAACGCGCATCCCATCGTCTCGCGCGGCGAGATCGCCGTAGTGCACAACGGCATCATCGAAAACTACGAGGCGCTGCGCGCTGAGCTGCAGGCGCTCGGCTACCGCTTCGAGAGCCAGACCGACACCGAGATCATCGCCCATCTCGTGCACAGCCTGTACGGCGGCGACTTGCTGGAAGCGGTGCGCCGGGCGGTGCAGCGGCTGCAGGGCGCGTATGCCATCGCGGTGGTGGCGAAGGACGAGCCGGGCAGGGTGGTGGGGGCGCGCGCGGGCAGCCCGCTCGTGATCGGCGTAGGGGCGGGCGAGCATTTCCTTGCCTCGGACGCCCTGGCGCTCGCCGGCGTGGCGGACAAGATCGCCTACCTCGAAGAAGGCGACGTGGTCTCGATCAGCGAGAACGGCTGGCGCGTGGTCGATGTCGGCGGCGCGCCGCTCGAGCGCGAGCTGCGCGCCGGCCTGGCTTGCGGCCCGGCGGCCGAGCTCGCGCCTTATCGCCATTTCATGCAGAAGGAGATCTTCGAGCAGCCGCGCGCCGTGTCCGACACGCTCGAGACGGTCGCCTGCATCGACCCGGCGCTCTTCGGGACGGATGCCGAGCGCGAGCTGCGCGGCGTCGAGTCGGTGCTGATCCTCGCCTGCGGCACGAGCTACCACGCAGGACTGGTGGCGCGCTATTGGCTGGAGAGCCTTGCCGGCGTGCGCTGCAACGTCGAGATCGCGAGCGAATACCGCTACCGCACCAGCGTTCCGGAGCCGCAGGCGCTGGTGGCGGTCGTATCGCAGTCCGGCGAGACGGCCGATACGCTCTCGGCCCTCAAGCATGCGCAATCCCTCGGCCAGCGGCGCTCGCTCGCCGTGTGCAACGTGGCCACCAGCGCGATGATGCACATGACGCGGCTGCAGTTTCTCACCCGCGCCGGCGTCGAGATCGGCGTGGCCTCGACCAAGGCGTTCACCACCCAGCTCACGGCGCTGTTCCTGCTCGCCCTGACGCTTGCCAAGCTGCGCCGCCGCTTGCCGCCGGAGCAGGAGGCAGGGCATCTGAAGGCGTTGCGCCATCTGCCGACCGCGCTCGGCGCGGCGCTCGCGCTCGAGCCGCAGATCATCGCGTGGGCCGAGCGCTTCGCCCGCAAGGAGCACGCCCTGTTCCTCGGCCGCGGGCTGCACTATCCGATCGCTCTCGAAGGCGCGCTGAAGCTGAAGGAGATTTCCTACATCCACGCCGAGGCCTACCCGGCGGGCGAGCTCAAGCACGGGCCGCTCGCGCTGGTGACCGCGGAGATGCCGGTGGTGACCGTTGCACCCAACGACGCGCTGCTCGAGAAGCTGAAATCGAACATGCAGGAGGTTCGGGCGCGCGGCGGGGAGCTTTACGTCTTCGCCGACGCCGATACGCGCATCGTCTCATCGCCGGGGGTCAACGTGATCCGGCTTCCCGAGCACTATGGGGCCCTGTCGCCCATCCTGCACGTCGTGCCGTTGCAGCTGCTCGCCTACCACGCCGCGCTTGCGCGCGGCACCGACGTCGACAAGCCGCGCAACCTCGCGAAGTCCGTGACCGTGGAATAACCGCCGGCGCGAGCTTTGGATCTGTTCATCGCGAAGAAGGCGCTCGCTGCCCTCGTCCTGCCGCCCACCGGGCCGCTGCTGATTGCGTTGCTCGGCCTTGCTCTCCTCGGCCGCCGGCCGAACTGGGGCCGGGCGCTCGGCTGGTTCGGTGTTCTGAGCCTTCTCGCGCTGTCGCTGCCCGCGGTATCGCATGCGCTCCTGCGCGCCGTGGATCAGAGCCCGGCGCTCGATCTCGCGCAGGCGGGCGACGCTCAGGCCATCGTGATCCTTGGCGGCGGCACGCGCCGAGCGCCCGAGTACGGCGGCGACACCCTGGGGCGGCTGACGCTGGAGCGCGTTCGGTATGGTGCACGCCTCGCACGCAAGACGAAGCTTCCGGTCCTGGTTTCGGGCGGCGCGGTATACGGTGGTAGCGCAGAGGCGGCGCTCATGAAGCGCGCCCTGGAGGAGGAGTTTGGCGTCGAAGTGACGTGGAGCGAGGCACACTCACGCGACACGCGGTCGAATGCACTGAACTCGGCGGCCATTCTGTTGCCGGCAGGAATTACCCGCATTCTTCTCGTCGCCCACGGTTTCGACATGCCCAGGGCAAGCGCGGAGTTCGCCTCGGCGGGGCTGCATGTCACTCGCGCACCGACCGCGGTAAGCGCCAATGCGATGTCGTTCGGCCATCCGGTCCAGTTGCTGCCCAGCATGGGCGCCCTGCACGCGAGCTACTTCGCGCTCTACGAGCTGCTCGCCGAAGCCGTGCGCCGCGTTCGCGGCTGGCCTGGCCGGCGCCGGCTCTTCAATTCCTGTTCGATCCGGCCGAGCGGGTCTTGCCCTTCAGGAAAGGCGTCACTTCGGAGAAGTCGCAGATCAGGCGCGCGAGCGCGATGGCAGCGCCCAGGGGAAGGCTTACGACATGCGTCGTTCCTTCGGCGTCGCTAAGTTCGATCTCGAGCCGTCGAGTATCGTCGACGGCGGCTAGCCGCAGCACCTTCTCGGCATTTAACTGCGATTTCGGACCCTGGGCCATGACCGCCTCAGGGTACGTTCATGCCGCGCAGTTTTTTCAGGTTCCGGGGGGATTTTAAACAATTCTTACAATCCCCCAGTCGAAGTGTTGCTAATCCGCGCCGCACCTCAATAGGGCACCGTCGGGCCCCGCCAGGATGCGTCGCGCAGGCGGGCGCGCGAGATCGCTTCTTGCGGCTCGATCCAGCCCTCGCAGGCATTGCGGCCCGGACGGCGCCGCAAGAAGTTCAGCACACCCTTGCAGCGGGCGTAGAAGCGAAAGAAACCGAGCACCTCGCGCTGCTCGCCCGGAAGCAAGCGCTGATGGCTGCAGATCAGCTTGTCGTCGCTCATGCCGCGGTCGGTCATGACGACGGCCCCCCAGGCCCTGATGCGCACGCGTGCGCCTGCCGGCAGCCGCGGACCCAGGACCACGGCGTCCAACAGGTCGCCCTCACGCCCGATGTAGCGCGGTACCGAGCCGTAGTTGAATGGGCAGGGCAGCGGCGAAATGAAGTCCACCACCCCGGTGGAGCCGCGCTTGAGGAAGCTGCCGCGCGGAATCTCGATCGCCACTTCGATCTCGAAGGGCACTGCTCCACGCTCGTTACGCTCTGGGAAGATGTGCGAAATGTGACTATTTCCTCAACCGCGCGCGCGTCGTTTCGTATCCGGGCATCCGGCGGCGTTGCAGTTGCCCTATCATGGACGAGGGACCATGCTTCCCTTCAACCTACCGGATCTCGGTGCCTGCTTCAGGCGGTACTTCGAGATCGTACCTGCGCTAACCGACGAGCTGCGCGATCACGCGTACCGCATCCGTCACGAAGTCTATTGCGAGGAGCTCAAGTACGAGCCCGAGCGGCCGGACCGGCGCGAATTCGACGAGTATGACGCGCATTCGCTGCACTGCCTGATCAGGAGCCTGAAGCGCGGGAACTACGTCGGCTGCACGCGGCTCGTACTGGCCCGGCCGGGGGACCCGCTCCACCCGCTTCCGTTCGAAAAGACCTGCGCGCATTCGATCGACCGCTCGATCCTCGATCCGCGCGCCCTGCCGCGGGACACCATCGCCGAGGTGTCGCGCCTGGCGGTCATTTCAGGCTACCGCTTGCGCCGGGGGGAGCAGGACAGGCCGGTCGGCCTCACGGAGGAGAGCTTCGGCACCCGGCGCCTTCCACGCTTTCCCTACATTCCGGTCGGGCTGTATCTGGGGACCATCGAGCTCGCTGCCGCGCACGGCATCGACACGCTGTTTGTGCTCACCGAGTCGCGGCTCGCGGTCCATTTCGCCAGATTGGGCGTCGCGATCAAGCAGATCGGCTCAGCGGTGCAGCACCGCGGCGCTCGCGTGCCCTCGTCGATGTCGGTCTCCGGCATCATCGGCGGCCTGAACTTCCTCGTGCGGCCGCTCTACAAGGAGATCGCGAAGCAAGTGCGCCAGGGCCTCGAGATGCAAAAGGCGCCGCTGCTCTAGCCCTGCGCCGGCACCGGCTCGGGCTCGTAGCAGCCGAGCGCGAGCAGCTCTTCGACCCACTCCGGCGCCACGGACTCGACCAGGCCCATCTTCTCGAGCGCGTTCAGCCAGCCGGGAAGGTCGCACGCGGAGTACCCGGCCAGGCGCTGCGCAACGAGCTGCAGCGTGGCCGGCTCGCCAAGGCACTGCAACAGCCGGCGGTAGCCTGCGGGCAAACCGCAAGCGAGTCGCTGGCAGGCTCGGCTTCCTGCCGCGGTTCGTTGATAGATCCGTTGCATGCTCGCCATGGCCGATCTCCGGCGACTTGTCTGCTGTAAATGGTGACCGCGCCGGCCGCGGTCGACAAGCGATCTCACAAGTTTTGACCCGCGATGTCGCTTTCCTTGACAGAGCGATCGCCGGTGACTTTTTGATGTTTCTAAGCGGCTGATCTAAAAGCCGAATGCAGCAAAGGTATGCTTAATGCTTCAGCTGTGGTGCCGATGTTCGAAGGCATAACGCCAGGAATAAGCTCGCCCGCCTCGGGAGGCGGGAGGCATGTATTGGTGGTCGAGGATCAGGCCGTAGCCCGCGAAGTTCTGGCGGCGCTCGCCGCCTCGGTGCTGGAGGGTGCCGAAGTGCATGTCGCGAACGACCTCGAGGCGGGCCTGGCGGCCGCGAGCAGGACGGCCATGGACGTGGTGCTGCTCGACCTCGGTCTGCCCGGATGCGAGGGTATAGAGTCGCTGCTTCGCTTCAGGCAGGCCTTCCCGCGAGCGAGGCTGGTCGTCGTGTCGTCGAACGACGATGAAGACCTGGTCGCCGAGGCGCTCGACGCCGGGGCGAGCAGCTATCTCTTGAAGAGCGAAAAGGCCGCAGTGATCGCTGCGGTGCTGCGCCGCGTCGCCGACGAGGTCGCGCCGGCGCCTTACGCAGCGGCGAGCCCTTCGGCCGACACGAGCCTCGGGGACGAGCTTTAGCTCTGTTCCACATACTTTTTAACAATCGAGGGCGGCCAAAAAAAGCCCGCCGAAGCGGGCTGCACCAGACCAGAGCAAAGCCGGCGCTAAACCGAGGGCCAGAGGCTGAACAGCCAGCCGATGAAACCGAAGAGCGTGAGGAAGGCGAGCAGGCCGCTCGCTAGCTTGTAGCGATCGGTCGCTTCAAGAATCGGGTCGGTGAGTGGAGCAATCGGCCGGAGGAACTTCCGGTATGCGGCAGCGGCGTTTCGCTCGCCGCGCTCCAGCGCTCGCAGGTCGATGCATGGGCTGCTACGTCCTATTTTTGCCACCATCTGCGCCTCCCGTAAGGCGGGTGTCTGGCAAGACTATGGCCACGATTCGCACGCGCGGGAAGGGACTTGATTCAATTTGACAAAATCGATGCTGCGGCGCATCAGGTGTAAGCTTGCCGACCGAGGAGACAGACTTTCATGGACCGAGCGCAGGAAAGAGCCCGCGAGATCGAGCGGGCGGTCAGGGATATCCGCGAGATCGAGCGGCGCGAGGGCGTGACGCGCGCTTCGCTCGAGCACATCAAGCAACGCCTGACGCGCCTTGCCGCGCGCACCGATCTGTTCGCCGCGAGCGATTACCCGCCGCCGGAGCCGGGCAGCGAGCGCAACTCCTGCCTGTACCGGCTCTCGGAGGACCCGGACCATCGCTTCGCGCTGTATGCGAATGCCTCGCTCGGCGGCTACGGCACGCCGGCGCACAATCACACCACCTGGGCGGTGATCGTGGGCGTCACGGGCGAGGAGCTGAACCGCTTCTACGACCGCACCGCGGACGGCGTGCGGGAGAAGGGCCAGGACGTGGTGCGCCAGGGGACCGGGGTGGCGTTCATGCCCGAGGACCTGCATTCGATCCACATCGAGACGCCGCTCCTCAACTTCCACATGTACGGCCTGGCGCTCGAGCAGCTGCATCACCGCGAGTACTACAAGGCCGACGAGCGCGCCTGGCACGTGTTTCCGCCGCACTCCGACATCCGCGAAGCGCGCTTCGTCGCGGCGTGACGCGCACGATCACCGCGGCGGCGCTGCGCGAGCGGCTTGCCGGGCGCGGCGAGCTGGCGCTGCTCGACGTGCGAGAGCAGGGCGTGCACTACCGCGGGCACCCCTTCTTCGCCGTCTCGCTGCCGCTTTCGCGTCTCGAGTTGATGGTCGCCGACCTGGCGCCGCGCAGGAGCGTGCCGCTCGTGCTCCTCGACGGCGGCGAGGGCCTCGCCGAGAAGGCCGCGGCGCGCCTGGAGGCGCTCGGCTACAGCGGGGTGGCGATCCTCGAAGGCGGCTGCGCGGGATGGAAGGCCGCCGGCGGAGAGCTTTTCAGCGGCGTCAACGTTCCGTCCAAGGCCTTCGGCGAGTTCGTCGAGCACCACTACGGAACGCCGCGCATTCCCCCTCAAGAGTTGAATCGGCTTCTGTCGCAAAACGGAAAAGTCCTGATTCTCGACTCGCGCCCGTTCGAGGAATACCACCGCATGAACATCCCGGGCGGCATCGATGCGCCCGGCGCCGAGCTCGCCTGGCGGGTGCACGACCTCGCCCCCGATCCGGACACGATGGTAGTGGTCAACTGCGCGGGGCGCACGCGCTCGATCATCGGCTGCCAGTCGTTGCGCAACGCCGGCATCCCGAATCCGGTGGTGGCGCTGAAGGACGGCACCATGGGCTGGGAGCTCGCCGGCTTCCAGGTCGAGCGCGGCGCGACGCGGGTCGCGCCTGCGCCTTCCGAAGAGGGTCGCCGAAAAGCACGCAGGGCAGCCGAGGAAGTGGCGCAGCGGTTCCAGGTAAGGTCTGTTGCTTCGCAAACCCTTCGCTCCTGGATGAAGGAAAGCGAAAGAACCTGGTACTTCCTCGACGTGCGAAGCCGGGAGGAATTCGAGCAGCGGCGCATCGCCGGCTCGCGCCATGCGCCGGGCGGGCAGCTCGTCCAGGCGACCGACGAGTACATCGCCGTGCGAAACGGCCGCGTCGTGCTGATCGATCCGGAGCGCGTGCGCTCGGTGATGACCGCCTCGTGGCTCAGCCAGATGGGCTGGGACGACGTATATGTGCTCGAGCCCGAAGGCGCCGACGGCTTCGCCGGATGGGACGTCGAAAGCGGCCCGCCCCCGAAGAGCATTCTGGGAGTGCAGCCGTGGAAGCTCGTACGGGCAAAAGACGTGGAGAAGAAAAGCAGCGTGCTCGACCTTTCCACCAGCCTGCGCTTTCGCGCGCGGCACATCCCCGGCGCGTGGTGGGCGGTGCGCTCGCGGCTCGAGGAAGCGCGGCAGAAGATTCCGCCGCCCTCCTCGCTCGTGCTCACCTCGGAAGACGGTGTGCTGGCGCATCTCGCTGCGCCCGAGGCTGCGGCGCTATGGCCGGCGGCCGAAGTGCGCGTGCTGGAGGGCGGCAACGCCGCGTGGTTCGCCGCCGGACTGCCGACCGAGACCGGGATCGAGCGCGCCACCACCACGCTCGACGACGTCTGGTACAAGCCCTACGACCATGACCACGGTGCCGACTACGAAAAGCACGCGCGGGAATATCTGAGCTGGGAGGTGGCGCTCGTCGATCAGATCATGCGCGACCCGACCATCCGCTTCCGCGCCTACTGAAAATCGGGGTCAGAGCCCGATTTCCTTTCCGGTAGTCCAAAAGTACTAATACGTAACAGCCGTTGTGGCGCCTTCCTCCGGCGAGCAGCATGCATTAACCCCGGTCTTCATCAACGAGTTCCACTACGACAACACGGGCACCGACGTCGGCGAGTTCATCGAGATCGCCGGGCCGGCGGGAACGCTTCAGCGCAGCTTCTTCAGCGCGGCAACCGCCCTGGCCGCGTCCTCGGCGCTGTCCACCGCCACGAAGCTCAGGAACTTGCGGCCGATGGCGATGGCGGTCATGCCGCGGAAGCTGATGCCGGCCTCGCCGAGGGCGCGGGTGATCTTCGAGCCCAGACCCGGCTTGTCGCCGCCTTCGATGCGCACGCCGTGGATGTTCCCCGGGCGCATGAAGCCGGCGGCTTCGGCTGCTTTCGTGGCCTTCGCGCCCTTGATCGGGCCGGCGAACAGGATCCCTTTGCCGGGATCCTCGGGCGTGCGCCTGGCGAACACCATCTCCAGGTTGGCCCCGGCCTTCGCCAGCGCCTCGAGCTTGTCCGCCATGCCGCCGGGACGGTCCTCGATCGTGGCTGTCCAGACTTCCGCTTTGCTTGCTTTCAGAGCCATGGCTTCCTCCTCTTGGGGGCCATCACTCTACTCCCGGCCGGTCAGCGCGGGTAGGCGCCGTTGTTGATGTCGACGGTGGCGCCGCTCAGGTACTCGGGGCTCGCGGTGCCGAGCCAGAACACGGTCTCCGCGACCTCTTCCGGGCGGCAGGCGCGGCCGGAATGCACCGAGCGCATCACCGCGTCCTTGCGCGACTGCGGCAGGCGATCGTAGATGGCGGTGAGCGTCGGGCCGGGCGCCACGGCGTTCACCAGCACCCCCTCGCGCCCGAGGTAGCCGGCGTAGCTCTTGGTGATGTTGAGCAGCGCCGCCTTGCTCGCCCCGTACCAGAGGTCGGGATGTCCGGTGAAGGCCGCCACCGAGGCGACGTTGACGATGCGCCCGGCGCGCCGCGCGCGCATCTGCGGCGCAAGCGCCTCGATCAGCGCCACCGGCGCGCGCAGGTTGACCGCCAGGATCTCGAGCGCATCGGCCTCGGGAAAGGCGTCGTGCGGGTGGCAGTAGAGCGTGGCGGCGTTGTTGATCAGAACGTGGATTTCGCCGAGCCGCTTTATCAGGGCGGGTATTTCTCCGACTGCCTTCAAATCGAACTCTACCCGGGGGATATCCTGGAGAGGAAAACCGGAAAAATCCTTGTCGAGCGCGAGCACCCGCCAGCCGGCGCGCAGAAACAGCCGCGCGGTCTCGAGACCGATGCCGCGCGCGGCGCCGGTGACGAGGACCGTGCTCAAGCCAGGCCGGGCATCGAGAAGCCGCTCGCTTTCAGCTCGGTGAAGAGCGTTTCTTCCTGGGCGGAAGTGAGCTCGACGAGCGGCGGGCGGCAGGTCTTCCACTGCGGGTCGTTGGCGAAGTGCGCGACGGTCGCCTTCAGCGCCGGGATCATCGGCTGCTTCTGCACGATCTTGCGCGTCGCGGTGATCCCCGCCTGC